>NZ_CP085324.1:1200000-1534691 GCF_020614395.1 Salarchaeum japonicum
TGGGTTAGTAGTACCAGGGGTAGTCGTCGAAGTCGGGGTCGCGGTTTTCGAGGAAGGCTTCCCGGCCTTCGCGTGCTTCGTCGGTCATGTAGCCGAGGCGGGTGGCTTCGCCGGCGAAGACCTGCTGGCCGACCATGCCGTCGTCGGCCATGTTGAAGGCGTACTTGAGCATGCGGACGGCGGTCGGGCTCTTCCGACTCATCTCGTCCGCCCAGTCGAGCGCCACGTCCTCCAGGTCGTCGTGGGCGACGGCTTCGTTCACCATGCCCATGTCGGCGGCTTCCTCGGCCGAGTAGGTCTTCCCGCGGAAGAACACCTCGCGGGCTTTCTTCTGCCCGACCTGTTTGGCGAGGTAGGCGGAGCCGAATCCGGCGTCGAAGGAGGCGACGTCGGGGTCGGTCTGGAGGAACTTCGCGTGGTCGTCGCTGGCGAGCGTGATGTCGCAGACGACGTGGAGGGAGTGGCCGCCGCCGACGGCCCAGCCCGGGACGACGGCGACGACGGGCTTGGGCATGAAGCGGATGGCGCGCTGGACTTCGAGAATGTGGAGGCGGCCCGCCTCACCGGGGTCGGGGTTCTCGTCTTCGCCCTGGTATTCGTACCCGGAGTCGCCGCGGACGGACTGGTCGCCGCCCGAGCAGAACGCCCAGCCGCCGTCCTTGGGACTGGGGCCGTTGCCGGTGAGGAGGACGCACCCGATGTCGGTCTGGCGTTTCGCGTGGTCGAGCGCGGTGGCGAGTTCGTCCACGGTTCCGGGACGGAACGCGTTGCGTTTCTCGGGGCGGTCGAACGCGATGCGGACGGCGTCCACGTCCGTCCCGCGGTGGTACGTGATGTCGCGGAAGTCGAAGCCCTCGACCTGCTCCCAGCGGTCGGGGTCGAAGAGTTCAGAGACCATACTCGCACTCCCGGGCAAGCGCGCAAAAAGCTTCCCTACTCGCCGTCTCGGTCGTCGAGGACGCCGCGAATGCGTTCGAGTTCCGCGAGCACGTCGTCGAGCGTCGCGTCCCCGCCACTCGGTCGCGGTTCGCTTCCGGTGGCGTCGCCCGCGCCGCGTTCGGCGCGCACGCGCTCGACGAGTCGGTCGCGGACTTCCTCGTAGTCGGTGATGGCGCTCACGGTGACCTCGGGGGTGGTCTGGCCGGAGCGACCGGCGGTCTGGACGGCGACCGACCCGACGCCGAAGTACCGGAGCACCGGCCCCTGTTTGGTCTCGACGTTCGTGATGCGGGCGTACGGAACCGTGCTCTTCGAGCGGAAGAAGACGCCGCCGCGCGCCTCGAACTCGTCGCGTCCGAACCGGTAGCCGACGGTTCGCTCGTACGCGCCCGCCCACCACCAGACGAGCGCGAGGACGACGAACGCGACGGCGGCGACGGCGGCGGGGACGTACCAGGGCGCGGCGAACGCGGTTCCGACGACGGGAATCGCGGCGACGAACAGTATCAGCAGGAGGAATTGCACGCGGTAGACCGCGGCGACGGCGTCCGACCCGAACCACTCCGATTCGCTGTGCGTGCTCATACCGGAGAGACGCACACGACCGGCTTAAACGGCCAGGGAGGCGTGCGCGCTCGTGTCACGCGAGCTCCTCGACCACGCGCTCGCGGAGTTCCTCGCGGCGTCGGTGGCTCGCTTCGGCGTCGGTCACGACCTCGATGACCTGGGTTCCCTCGCTCGTGAGGCTGGCGCGGTAGCGCTCGGGGAAGCCGTCGCAGTCGGTGCGGGCGTAGTCGAAGCCGTAGAGGTCGCCCGTCGGTTCGAAGTCGAGGCCGTGCGGGGTCTTGAACTGGCCCTGGAACGGCGGGTCGAAGTCCTCGATGGGGAGCATGTGGAAGATGCCGCCGCCGTCGTTGTTCACGAGGACGACGGTCGCGGACTGGTCGCAGCGCGCGAGCGCGAGCAGGCCGTTCATGTCGTGGTAGTACGCGAGGTCGCCCGTGAGGAGGACGAGCGGGTCGTCCGTCGCGCTCCCCGCGCCGAGCGCGGTGGAGGTGACGCCGTCGATGCCGGACGCGCCGCGGTTCGCGAGCACGGACACGTCGGCGTCCCGGGGCCGAGCGAACCGGTCGATGTCCCGGACGGGCATCGAGTTCGAGACGAACACCGTCGCGGGGTCGGGCGCGGACCCGACGACCTCCCGGGCTATCGCGCCCTCCAGTCGGTCGGCGTCCGCGACGGCGTCCCAGTGCGCGCGCTCGGCGGCGCGGAGTTCCGGCCAGTCCGCGCCCCGCTCGTCGGCGCGCGCGGCGAGACTGCGGGCGAGCGGCGCGGGGTCGCTGACGACGAGGTCGCTCGCGGTGAACGAGGCCTCCCGCCAGCCGGCGGCGGGATCGACGAGCGCCTGGCGGGCGTCAGTGCGCGCGAGGTAGTTCCGGAGCGGCTTCGAAGTGGGGGACGCGCCGAACCGCAGGACGAGGTCGGGACTCGGCCAGTCGGCGGTGACGCGGTCGTCGAGGTAGCCGTCGTACCCGCCGAGCGTCGGTACCTCGACCGTGTGCCCGCCGAACCGGAGGCCGGAGAGCGGGTCGGCGAGCACGGGATAGCCGAGGGCGTCCGCGAGTCGGCCGATTGCGGGGGCGTGCGTCGGATGGTCGGTCGGGCCGGCGACGACGAGCCCGCGCTCGGCGTCCGCGACGAGCGTTTCGAGCCGGTCGAGCGACTCCTCGCTGGGCTGCGTTTCGCCCGCGTGGTGGGTGACGAACGGGGCGTCCCGGCCGTTCGCGGCGAGCGGGTACTCGGTATCGAAGTCGTCGGAAACGGCGTGGGGCGGCTTCGATTCTGTCGGTTCGAGCGGCTTCTGGAACGGGCAGTTCAGGTGTACCGGGCCGGGGTTCGCGCCCCGGGATTCCGCGAGCGCGCGGTGAACCGTCGTGCGGACGGCGCGCAGGCGGCGCGGTTCCGCGTTCGGCTCGGGGAGGTCTTTGTAGAACCGGACGGAACTCCCGTAGAGTTTCTCCTGGTCGACGGTCTGGTTCGCGCCGCTGTCGCGGAGTTCGGCGGGGCGGTCGGCGGTGAGCAGGAGGAGCGGGACGCGCGATTGCGAGGCCTCCATCACGGCCGGGTGGAGGTTCGCGGTCGCGGTGCCGGAGGTGGTGACGACGGGCGTCGGGCGGCCGGTGCGTTTCGCGCGGCCGAGCGCGAAGAACGCCGCGGCGCGCTCGTCGAGGTGGCTGAACACGCGAATATCGTCGTGGGCGTCGAACGCGACGGTCAGCGGCGTGGAGCGACTGCCGGGCGCGACGCAGACGGAGTCGATTCCGGCCTTCGCGAGTTCGTCGACGATCGCGCGCGCGAACAGCGTGCTCCGGTTGGGTGCGGTCATTCGAGCGCGTCCAGTATCGGCCGGTACTTGAGGAGGACTTCCTCCCACTCGGTGTCGGGGTCGGAGTCCGCGACGATGCCGTTACCCGCGAACAGCGTGGCCGCGCCGTCGTCCGCGACGGCCGACCGGAGGGCGACCGCGAACGTGCCGTCGCCGTCCGCGTCGAACCAGCCGACGGGCGCGGCGTACCAGCCGCGGTCGAACGTCTCTATCTCTCGAATCGCGTCCAGCGCGGCGGCCGGCGGGAGGCCGCCGACGGCGGGCGTGGGGTGGAGGGCGTCGGCGAGCGCGAGGACGTGGTCGTCGGTGTCGGCGCTGATGGGCGTGAAGAGATGCTGGACGTTGGTGAGCTTCCGCACCTGTTGGTCGCCGGTCGCGACGTTCCGCGCGTGGCCGTCGAGCTGGTCGCGGATGCTGTCCGCCACGAGCTGGTGTTCGTGCTGGTACTTCTCCGAGTTGCGGAGGTCGGCTTCGAGCGCGTCGTCCTCCGCGGGCGTGTCGCCGCGGGGCGCGGTGGACGCGAGCGCGCCGGTTTCGAGGCGGCCGCCGTGGCGGGTGACGAGGCGTTCGGGGGTCGCGCCGAAGAACGTCCGGCCGCCGTTCGCGCGGAACGCGAACCGGAAGCAGTCCGGGTAGGCGTCCGCGAGGCGGTCGAAGGCGTCCGGGAGGGAGAACGCGCCGTCGAGTTCCGCGCGGAGCGACTGCGCGAGCACGGCCTTCTCCAGCGTTCCGGACTCGATGCGCTCGACGACCTGTTCGACCTGGTCGCGCCAGGTCTCGCGGTCGGTGGTTCGCTCCGTCCGCCGGACGCCGGGCGGGGCGGCGAGGTCGCCGTGGGTGGTGTCGCGGGCGGCGGCGGCGACTTTGTCGAGCGTCCGTTCGACGGACGCGGGCGTGGCGTCCGCGCCGTACTCGTTCACCGTGAGGTAGGTGGCGTCGTCGGTGACGGTGAACTGGACGTGCGGCAGGACGAACCCCGCGCCGGGAAAGCCGTCCCAGACGCCGGTGGCGTCGTGTCTGTCGTGGAAGGAGAAACCGCCGACGAACCGGGGGCGCGCGACGTGCGGGGCGGCGTCGGGGCGGTCGATTGACGAGAAGACGGTCGCGGCCTGCTCGCGCACGGACGCGAAGCGGTCGGTGCCGCTCGCGGTGACGAACGCGGCCGCGCCGCGCGCGAGGACGGCGGGTTCGTTTGGCGCAGTCCAGATGGCGTGCGGTCGTTCCGCGGCCCGCACGAGCGCCGAGAGCGGCGCGTCGTCGAGGCGGCGGGTTCGGCTGACGAGCCGTCCGCCCGCCGGCACGGACTCCTGCGCGTTGCGCCGAGTTCCCATTACCCGATTTTCGGACGGCGGTCGTTTATACTTTCCAGTACGCGACCACGCCCGAATACCGTGAGTTATATTAGAACTAGAAAATATTATTCGAATACGATGGTAGACGACCGGATTCCGACGACGCACATCGGCAGCCTCCCCCGACCGCCCGAACTCCTCGACCTCCTCAAACAGCGCGAAGAGGGCGAGGACGTCGACCCCGACGAGTGGGAAGCCGCGACCACCGACGCGACCCACGAGGTCGTCCGCCGGCAGGCCGACGTGGGCATCGACAGCGCGAACAACGGCGAACAGTCCCGCGTCTCCTTCAACTGGTACGTGAAGAACCGCCTCAGCGGCATCGAAGGCACCGAAGAACAGGAACTCTGGGCCGACCTCCAGGACTACCCCGAGTACGCCGAGGAGACGTTCAAGACCGACGTCATCAACCTCGCGGAACACCCGGTCGTCACCGGCCCCATCGAGTACACCGGCGTCGAGGAAGCAGAAGCCGAAATCGCCGAGTTCGAGGCCGCGCTCGATGACGTCGACGCCGACTTCTCGGACACATTCCTCACGTCCGCGTCCCCGAGCGTCGTCACCGCCACGCACGTGAACGACCATTACGACGACTACGAGGAGTACCTGTTCGCCGCCGCCGACGCGATGCAGACGGAGTACGAACTCGTCGCGGACGCCGGGTTCACGCTCCAGATCGACGCGCCCGAACTCCTCACCGTCGGCCAGACCGCCGCGTACGCCGACGCCTCCTTGGAGGAAATCAAGGACGCAACCCGCCTCCACGTCCAAGCGCTGAACGAGGCGCTCGAAAACGTCCCCGCAGAACAAGTGCGCCTGCACACCTGTTGGGGGAGCTACGAGGGCCCCGGCCACCTCGACACGCCGCTCGCCGAGATGCTGCCCGTGCTCTACGAAGCCGACATCACCGGCCTGAGCGTCGAGCAGGCGAACCCCCGCCACCAGCACGAGTACCGCGCGTTCGCCGAACACCCACTGCCCGACGGCTGGACGCTCATCCCCGGCGTCGTGGACGTGAAGACGAACATCATCGACCACCCCGAAACCATCGCGGACAGGATAGAGCGCGTCGCCGACGCCGTCCCCGACGACACCCAGTTGGTCGCCGCGCCCGACTGCGGGTTCGGCACGCAAGCCGGCATCGGCATGGTCGACCCCGAAATCGCGTGGGCGAAACTCGAAGCGCTCGACGACGGCGCACAGATAGCCGCAGACCGCATCTACTAGGAAGAAGACCTATTCTCCCGCGCGTCCTCTCTCGGCGTATGAAGGGACTCTCCGGAAAGACCGCGGTCGTCACGGGCGCGGGGTCGGGAATCGGCCGCGCGAGCGCACACCGGTTCGCCGAGGAAGGCGCGAACGTCGTCGTCGCCGACATCACCGAGGACGGCGGCCGCGAAACCGTCGCCCAAATCGAAGCCGCCGGCGGCGAAGCGACGTTCGCCCAGGTGGACGTCTCCGACCTCGACTCCGTCCAGCGAATGGTGGACGTCGCCGTCGAAACCTACGGCGGATTGGACTTCGCGCACAACAACGCCGGCATCCTCACCGACTTCGCGGGCGTGGACGACATCACCGAAGCCGACTGGGAGCGCATCATCGACGTGAACCTCAAGGGCGTCTGGACGTGCATGAAAGCCGAACTCCCCGCCATGACCGAAGGGAACGCGATCGTCAACACCGCCTCCGAAGCCGGTCTGGTGGGGATGGGCGGCCTCAGCAGTTACGCCGCGAGCAAACACGGCGTCGTCGGCCTCACCAAATCCGCCGCGCTCGAATACGCCGAGAAGGACATCCGCATCAACGCCATCGCCCCCGGCCCAACCAAGACCAACATCCAATCCAGCATCACCGGCACCGGCGACTCACTCCTCGCCCGCGCCAAATCCGCGCTCGAACTCGTCCGCCTCGCCGTCCGCACCCTCCGCGCCGACTTCGACACCAGCGCCATGCGCGACGTCCCCATGAACCGCATCGCAGACCCCGAAGAAATGGCTGGAGCCGTCGCCTTCCTCTGCTCCGACGACGCCTCCTACATCACCGGCCACACCCTCCCCATCGACGGCGGCCAAGCCGCCGACTAACCCCCTGTCGTCACCAGAACGCTTCGCGTCCTGGTTGGCTCACGAGACCAAGCGCGTCTCGTGAACGTTCGCGCATTCGTCCAGCTTCGTCGCTTCGCTCCTCAGCTGTACCGTTCTTCGTTCCACGGATTCGCGGTGTTCGAGTAGCCGCGTTTCTCCCAGTAGCCGCGCTCGGGTTCAGTGAGGAATTCGACGCCGTCCACCCACTTCGCGCCCTTGTAGGCGTAGCGGTGGGGGGTGACGACGCGGAGCGGGCCGCCGTGTTCGCGGGGGAGGTCGTCGCCGTCGTACCCCCAGGCGAACATGACTTCCTCGCGCGCGCACTGGTCGAGCGGGAGGTTGGTGGTGTAGCCGTCGAGGGCGTGGAACATGACGTGGACGGCGTCGGACTGGACGCCCGCGGCGTCCATCAGGGCGGGGAAGGTGACGCCCGTGAACTCACAGTCGAACTTCGACCAGCCGGTGACGCAGTGGAAGTCCTGGCGCTGGGTCTCGCTCGGGAGGTCGCGGAACTCGTCCATGGAGAGCGAGAGCTCGTTCTCGACTGCGCCGGTGACGGTGAACGTCCAGTCGTCGGGGTCGTAGGTCGGCGTGCTTCCCTTCGAGAGCACGGGGAACTTGCTCGTCTCCCGCTGTCCGGGCGGGAGTCGCTCCCCGTCGAACTCCTCGTGGAGGTCCGTGACGTCCTTCACGCTCATACTTCGGGTTCGGACGGGCCGCACGTATGCGTACCGATACCAGGAACGGCTAACTCTCGATACTTCTCACCGGGATTCGTTTTCCACGAGGAAAAGAATCCTTTTCTCAGGCGGAATTCGGCCCGCCAAGTTTATCAACGGGTGGGGCAAACGCCCATCTAGAACCCATGCCGACAGTGGAGCTAAACATCCCCGACCACATCGAGATGCAGATCGCCCAGCTCGTCGAACAGGGCGAGTTCATGAGCCGCGAGGAGGCCATCGAAGACCTCCTCTCCGCGGGAATCCGCGCGTACAAGACCAGCGGCCCGATGGACGACGACGCCGGCCTCGAAGACGAGGGCATGATGGGCCACGAGGACGAGTACGTCTTCTAGGGCGTGTGAGCGCGTAGCGAGCAAGGTTTTTACCGTCAAATCGCATAGCGCGATTATGCACAAAGACGAACTGCTCGACCTCCACGAACAGCTGGTCGAAATCAAGGACGACATCCGCGATTACGACCAGATCAACGAGGAAGCGTTCGACGCGTACGAACAACTCGACGTCGACCCGAGTCACGTCCACAAGTCCAAGAGCGAGCACAAGCACGCCGTGTTCGTCCTGGGGAACGCGCTCGCGAACGCGATGAGCGAGGACGAGTTCTCGAACGCCGGCCGCCTCTCCAAGCGCATGGAGGAACTCGCGGACGACGCCGGCTCAAAACTCTAGTTACTGCGCCGCGGATTCGTACGCCGTCTGGAAGTCGCTGAGCTGTTCGTTCACGCGCGCCGCGCCCGCTTCGAGCGCGTCCAGGGGGTCTTCGCCGTCCTCCGTCTTGAGGGAGAGGAGGGGTTCGGTCTGGCCGCCGGACTGCTCGGGGTTCTGGTCGTAGGTCGCCGCGGCGACGCTGTCCAGTTCGAGGAGCGCGCCCTTCAGGACGTTCATGAAGGTGTGGTCTTCGCCCCCGATTTCTATCACCAGTTCGGACTCCGATTGCTCGACAACCCGCAAATCCATACACGAACGCAGGGGTAGCGCGCGTTTCAATCTTCCGCACCGGCCTCCCCGACCGGTGGGACGCGCGCCGGGCGACGGGACGCGCGGCGTCGGGCGGCGCGTTTTATTGGTGGGGCGTGACTTGACTCGGGTATGGTGTCGCTTCCCGTCGTCCTCGCGCTCTCCTGCCTGCTCGGCGCGGCCGCCGCGGGCGTTCTCTCCCGGGTCGCGGGCGTCCGTCTCTCCGACGGCCTGCTGGTGGTCGCGCTGCTCGTCGGCGTCCTCGGCGTCGGCGTCGCGGCCGCGCTGGGCGTCGTCCCCGTCGCCCCGGCGCTCGCCGCCGCCCTCGCGCTCGCGCTCGTCGCGTCGTTCGGCGTGGTGCGCGCGCTCGACCGACCCCGCGGCCGGTGGTTCCGCCGCCTCCGTTCCCGGCTCCTGTTCGGGGTGCCTTGGGGGTCGCTCGTGTCGATTCTCGGCGTGCTCGCGTTCTACCTGTTCGTGCAGGGCGGCGCGGACGGCCTCTACTCCCCACTCACGCTTCCATTCACGTCGTGGTCGTACACGTACCCGCTGGGCGTGCTCACCGCGCCGTTCGCGCACTCGGGCTACGGCCACCTCTACGGCAACCTCGTGGGAACGGTCGTGCTCGCGCCGCTCGCGGAGTACGCGTTCAGCCACTTCCCCACCGAGCGCGGCGACGGCAGTTTCTCGTCGCTCCGCGCGAACCCCTACGTGCGCGCGTTCGTCCTGTTCCCGCTCGGCGTCCTCCTCGTCGGCCTCGCGACGAGCGTGTTCGCGTGGGGGCCGGTCATCGGGTTCTCGGGCGTCGTGTTCGCGTTCGCGGCGTTCGCGCTCGTGCGCTACCCGCTCGCCGTCGTCGTCGCGCTCACCGTTCGGAGCGCCGTCTCCACGCTCTACAGCGCGCTCACCGACCCCGTCGTCGTCGCGTCCGCCGGCTCCTCCTACGGCGGGCCGTGGTGGGCGGGCGTCGCCGTCCAGGGCCACTTCCTCGGGCTGACGCTCGGCGTCCTCCTCGGGGTGGTCGTGCTCGCCAAACGCGACCGCGGGCCGTCCGCCCTCCGCCTGTTCGCCGGCACCGTCCTGTTCGCGGCGTCGCTCTCGCTGTGGGCGTGGTGGTGGTACCGCGGCCCCGCGACCTACGTCCTCTACCGCGCCGTCGGCGTGCTGTTCGTGCTCGCCGTCGGCTGGGTCGTCGCCGCCGCCGTCCGCGCCGGCCGGTCGCGCGACCCGCTCGGCTGGGGAACCGACATCTCGCGGCGGCAGGCCGGCGTTCTCCTCGTCCTCGTCCCGCTCGCCGTGATGGCGGGCGTCGCCGCGCCGATCAACTACACGACGACCGACGGGAGCGGCCTGCCCGCCGACGCCGTGGAGGTCGGGGACTACCAGGTCGCGTACGCGGAGAACGTCCCGAACCAGCGCGTGAGCGGCATCGACGTGTCGCTGTTCGGGGAGTCCACGAGCGTGAACGCGAGCGGCGTCATCGTCTACAGTTCCGAGCGCGCGCTGTGGACGGAAGCCGTCTCCGCGGGCCGCCTCGCGTTCACGGGGACGAGCACGGTTCGCGTCGGCGGTCTCGGGTGGGAGTCCGAGGTGCGGGCGGAGCGCCGGGGCTGGGTCGCGGCGGGCGGTGGCGCGGCCTACGTCGTCTCCCTCACGCCCGACGGTGGCGACCGGCGGTACGTCTACGGCTCCGACCCCGCGACCGCCGACCTGACGCTCGCCGGGCGGAACGTCAGCATCGTCACCCGGGAGGGCGCGTTCTACCTCGCGCTCACCCGCGACGGCGCGGTTCTCGACGCCGCACCGGTTCCCGCGGCGGGGAACGCGACGACCGTCGAGGGCATCCGGTTCGTCCACCGGAACGACGAACTCGTCGCGGTCTACGACGGCACGCGCGTGACGGTCGCGAGCGAGGAGACGTACAGCTATTCCCAGGAAATCCGGTAGACTTCGGCGTCGAGCGTTTTCGAGTCCGCGTCGTGAAACGCGAACTGGCGGGAGAGGGCGAACTCCGCGCGGAAGGCGTGCGTGACTTCGCCGCCCGCGTCGCCGGCGAACGACTCGACGAACGACTTGCTCCCGGCGTTGTGCACGGAGTAGGAGACCCTGGAGAGCCGGCTCGCGGCGTCGAGGAATCGGCGGTCGGCGTGTTCGTTCCCGCGCTGCGCGCCGAACGGCGGGTTCATCAGCACGGTCGCCTCCGTACTCTGGAGCGGCGGACGGGTCGCGTCCCCGCGCACCCAGTCCACGGGCGTCGCGGGCGCGAGTCGTGCTTCGTTCTCGCGGGCGACGGTGAGCGCGCCCGCGTCGATGTCGAGGCCGACGACGCGGGGGGCGTCCGCGAGCGCCGCGCCGAGCGCGAACATGCCCGTTCCCGTCCCTAAATCGAGGACGGTGCGGTCGAGGTCGTCGTGGAGGCCGGCGAGGTGGACGACGTGCGCCGCCAGCTCGGCGGGCGTCGGGTACTGTTCGAGTTCCACCCGCGGCTCCCGGAACCCCTCGACGTCCTGGAGTCGCTGTTCGAGCGCGCGTTTCACAGGACGAGGGAGGCGGGGGAGGAAGAAACGGTTTACGAGAGGGAGAGCGGGCCGTCGAGTTCGAGGGTGACGCCCTCGCGGCGGGCGCGTTCGGCGGACGCGGCGAGCGCGGGTTCGACCTTCGACGCCTCGGCGACGCCGTCGAAGGAGACGGTGAGGGTGTCCGCGCCGAGGTAGGCGGCGGCGTCGATGTGGTCGCGAACGCGGTCGATTTCGTCCTGCGTGGCGAACGAGCAGTCCTCGTCGAAGCACGCCGAGAGTTCGAGGACGTCCGCGGTGTAGTCTTCCGCGCGGAGTTCGTCCTTCACGTCGCGGAGGTAGGACGTGGAGAGGGAGGCGAGCGATTCCGCGTCGATGGTGACGGGGGTGGCGTTCGTCGGGCGACAGCTCGCGACCGCGCTTCGGACACCGGACTGCGTCGTGCTCATACACACCCATACATACTGAGAATACAAAAGCCTTTGTCTATGTCCAGTAGTAATTACTCGGGGGGTGGGAACGGTAGTTACACCGACTTCACCGATAACGTTCTTATCGCTGGTCGGCCTATTCGAGGGTATGTCCATCGACCGCGAGACGTTCGACGCCGCGAGCGAGGGCGAACTCGCAGACCTCTCGACACCCGAGCGCGTCCTCGGATTCCTCGCCGCGCACGCCGACCGCGCGTTCGAGGCGAGCGAAATCGCGTCCCGCACGGACCTCGACCCGGGCGCAGTGAGCACGGCGCTCTCACGGCTGAAGGAGCGCGGGCTGGTCGAACACAAGGCGACCTACTGGGCGGTGATCGACGACCCAGACCGACTCGAATCCTACAGCGGGTACGAACACGCCACCGCGCTGTTCGACGACCAGCTCGGCGAGGAAGACTCGGACGCGTGGCGCGAACACGCGCCTGACGAATCCCACCCGACCGAGAACGCGTGACCGACGACAGAATCTACGACCGCGGCGAGTGGTGTACGGAGCCGACCCGTTCAAACGAGGGGCGTCAGGGCGACCGTGGCTCGTTCTCTCCAACCACGCGGATCGGCCGTTTCACGGCGAACAGTACATCGCCGTCACGCTGACCACTCGCTCGTGGCTGGACGGATTGATCGGGATACCGGCGTCGAGTTGGGTTCGCGGCGGCACTCCCGAACCGAGCCGCGTCGTCCCGTGGGGCGTGCAGTCGCTCGCCGCGGGCGACATCGCGCGCTGGCAGGGGACGCTCACGGAGTCGATAGTCGAGAAAACGATAGCTGCGCTCGTAGAAGAACTCGACGCCTAGTCTACCAGGTGCCGTGGAAGGTGTCGAACTCCAGTTCGTCGAGCGGCTTGTTCCCGACCGCAATCTCGTACTCGCCGGGCGTGAGCATCGGCTTGTGGAACCGCGGCCCGTCGTCGGTCGTGATGCGGGGACAGCCCGTGTTCACGAACGCGTCCATGTCGAAGTTCCGAAGCCTGTCCGGCGTGACCTCGTCCATCGTGATGAGGTAGGCGTTGTCGTTGTTCTCCACGATTTCGTTCGCCTGTTCCCAGCGGCCCTGGCCGATCTTCGTGCAGAAGATGACGCCCCACTTCTCGGCGTCCATCGCCTTGTGCACGCTCGCGTACCGCTGTTTCATGAACTGCTCCTGGTCGGCGATGGAGATGGAGTTGTTCACGGGGTCGGCGATGACGACGTTCTTCTCGGGGTGTTCCATCGCGAGGCCGAGCGGGTGGAACTTCCCGCCGCCGACGTACAAGACCTGGTCGGCGTCGATGTCCGCGGACGCGTAGTTACAGCCGAGCACCTGGCCCTCGTGGGTGAGGCGGTCGTCGCCCCGACGGGTGTGGACGGTGTACCCGCGCTCTTCGAGCCACGTCCGCATCTCCTCGAACTTGTTCATGTGCTGGGCGGTCGTGACGAGACCCACGTCGTCGCCGTCGAGCTCGTCGAGGGCTTCCTGCATGATGGGCGTCACGTCCACGTTCGAGAAGAGCGGGACGTAGATGATTTTCTCGGACTCCTTCATCGGGCTGTGGCCGAAGTGGACGAACACGTCGGTGCGCCGCATGAGGTAGGTGTCGAGGTCGCACGCGCCGTAGCACGGCTTCCCGGACATCATCACGCGCACGTCGTCCGGCAGGGCCTCGCGGAGGTCGTCGGTGACGGCGGGGCCGCGGCGCTTCAGTCCCTCGGGGAACTGGAGGCCGACTTTCTCCGCGCCGCGCTCCTCGACGGCGTCGACGATGCGGTCGAGTTCGTAGTCCCACGTTCGGTCGTGCTTCAGGGAGAGTCCGGTGTTCCGGAGGTCGCCCTCGGTCCGCTCCTGCTGGCTCATTACAGTCGCGTATTCGCCCACGCCGTTTAACCCCGGCGTTTGGGGCGACGAACCGCAATCACCGAGACCCGCGAAATCCTTGGTGTCGCGTCCCATACGGGGTTCCGAAGCCACCACTCTTTTCCGTCGCCCGGCGTTTGCCACCGGGTATGTCTGGCAGTGACGAGAGACAGCGAGAAGCGATGCCTCGGGACACGAACCACAGCTCTGCGAGTCGCCGGGCGTTCCTCGGCGCGGCCGGCGCGGCCGCGACGACCGGCCTCGCCGGTTGCACGGGAATGCTCGGTGGCGGCGGCGACAGCACCACCACGCTCCGCGTGACGGCGTGGAGCGGGAACTACGGCGAGCGCTTCCGGCAGGCCATCAAGCCCATCTTCGAGTCGCGGTTCGACGCGGAACTCGAAGTGAACACGGGCTGGAACAGCCTCCTCTCGAAGATTCAGGCCGCGCCCGCGGACGACCCGCCGTTCGACGTGACGGTCACCTGCGAACCCATCTACTACAACGGCCGGAACGCCGGCCTGTTCGAGGAGCTCCGCTACGAGGAGAACATCCCGAACATCGACAACGTCATGCAGCACTACAAGGACGTGCGCCCCATCTCGCACGGCGCGCCCGCTGACGGCGCGCCGCTCACCATCCTCTACCGGGACAGCCTCGACGAGCCGGTGGAGACGTGGAGCGACTTCACGAGCGAGACGGTGACGAACTCCGCGGGCGTCGGCGTGGACGGCGGCTTCTGGATTTATCCCCTGCTCGGCGCGGGCGTCGGGACGGACGCCGCGCCCGCCGCGAACGAACTCTACCAGGAGCAGCACCACGAAACCCTCATCGACACTCTGGAGGAGTGGCCCATCACGGGCTGGGCGAACTCCGGGACGGACATCTGGCGGCAGTTCCAGGGCGGCACCATCGACGCCGCGCAGTGGTACTTCGGCCAGGTCTACTACGACATGGAGAACCACGAGGACGTGTCGTTCTCGATGCCGGACGCGAACGCCGGCTACATGGACAACTGGGCGGTCGTGCGCGGCACGGACAAGCGCACGCTCGGCGAGGAGTTCATCAACATGCTCCTCGACCCCGAAGTGCAGAGCAAGTGGTCGGAAGACCACCCGCTGTTCTTCACGACCGAGGGCATGTCGTACGCGGGCGACCTCGGCGAGTACCTCCCCAGCACCGCGGAGGAAGCGCAGAACATGGCGCTCCCGCGCTGGGGCGAACTCGCCGACTACTCGGACAAGTTCTCGAACACGGTCAAGGAGATGAAGACGAACTAAATGGCGTCCGTTACCCTCTCCGACCTCCGCAAGGAGTACGGCGACCTCACGGCCGTGGACGGCCTCAGCCTCGACGTGGACGACGGCGAACTCCTCTGCCTGCTCGGCCCGTCGGGCTGCGGGAAGTCCACGACGCTCCGGATGCTCGGCGGCCTCGAAACGCCGACAGACGGCGACGTGCACATCGGCGGCGAGCCGGTGACCGACCAGCCGCCCTACGAGCGGAACACGTCGATGGTGTTCCAGTCGTGGGCGCTGTTCCCGCACAAGAGCGTCCTCGAAAACGTCGCGTTCGGCCTGAAGATGGACGGCGTCGGGAGCGAGGAGCGCGAGGAGCGCGCCCGCGAGATGCTGGACGTCGTGGAGATGGAGTCGTTCGCCGACCACGACCCGACCGACCTCTCCGGCGGCCAGAAACAGCGCGTCGCGCTCGCGCGCTCGCTCGCCATCGAACCCGACGTGCTCCTGCTCGACGAACCGCTCTCGAACCTCGACAAGCGGCTGCGCGAGCAGATGCAGCTCGAACTCCGGAACATCCACGACGCGGTGGAGACGACGTTCGTCCACGTCACGCACGACCAGAACGAGGCGTTCACGCTCGCGGACAGCATCGCCATCATGAACGACGGCGAAATCGAGCAGGTCGGCGCGCCCCGCGAGGTGTACGACGACCCCGTGAGCCTGTTCATCGAGGAGTTCCTCGGGGACACGAACCTCGTGGACGCGACGGTCGCGTCCGTCACGGACGACGGCGTGGTCGCTGACACCGCGTTCGACGCCGACATTGACGTTCGGACGGGCGACGCCGCCGTCTCCGAGGGCGACGCGCTCACCATCTCCTTCCGCCCGGAGGAACTGGACGTGTCGCCCGCGAGCGCCGCGGACGGCGGCGCGGCCGTGGCGTCCGAACCCGCGACCGCGCTCACCGGCGACATCACGGACGTGCTCTACCGCGGCTCCTCGGTGCGGTTCTACGTGGACATCGCGGGCGAGAGCCTGTTCTTCGAGCAGAGCGTCGGCGCGGACACCGGCTTCGAGGTCGGGGACACGGTCGAGGTGTCGTGGAACCCGAGCGACCTCCTCGCGTTCGCGGGCGACGGCGAGCGCGTCGGCCGAGGTGGTGAGTAGTGGCGACGGAGTCGATGTTCGCGTGGCTCGGCCGCCGCATCAAGAGTCAGAACACGGGGAGCGTCATGCTCATCGCGCCGCTCGCCGCGTTCGAACTCGTGTTCTTCGTCGTTCCCTTCCTCATCCTCGTGCGGATGAGCCTGAACGAGAGCGCGCAGGCCGGCCCCTACCAGTCGGGATTCACGCTCGACGCCTACCGGTCGGTGCTCGACTCCACGCTCTACCACGACCTCGTGTTCTTCTCGTTCAAACTCGGCGTCATCGCGACCGTCGTCGCCGTCCTGCTCGCGCTGTTCTACGCGTACGCCGCCTACCGCGCGACGGGCGTCCGGAAGTCCCTCCTGTTGTTCTCCATCATCCTCCCGCTCCTCACGACGCTCGTCGTGAAGACGTACGCGTGGCGGCCGCTCCTCGCGCCGAACGGCGTCCTGAACGACCTCCTGATGGCTGTCGGACTGACGAGTTCGCCGATACAGTTCGCGCCCGGGATGTTCGGCACCGTCGTCGGCCAGGTGTACATCGTCTTCCCGTACGCCGTGCTCGCCATCTACAGCGTGCTCTCCACGATGGACTGGGACACCGTCGAGGCGGCGCGCGACCTCGGGGCGTCCCGGCCGCGGTCGTTCCTCGAAGTCGTCGTCCCCGAAGCGCTCCCCGGAATCGCCGTCGCGACCGTCGTGTCGTTCGCGTGGAGCGTCGGCGCGTACGCCGCGCCCAGCCAGCTCGGCTCCGGCGAGCAGACGACGTTCGCGATGGAGATAGAGAGCCTGATGCTCACGGCGTTCGACTGGCCGACCGGCGCGGCGTTCAGCCTCCTGATGCTCGCCAGCATGCTCGTCGTCTCGCTCGCCGTGATGCGCCTCCTCACCGGCTCCGTCGGAGGTGTGCAGGATGTCTAGAGTGAGCCGGGAGCGCGTCGAGGACGCGCTGTTCCGCGCGGGCTACTGGCTGCTGTTCGCGGTCATCATGCTCCCCATCCTCGTCGTGTTCGTCACGTCCTTCCAGCAGGGCGAGTACCTCACGTTCCCGCCGAGCGAGTACAGCCTCCGCTGGTACGGCGAGTTCTTCGCGAGCGAGGAGTGGCTGAGCGCCGTCGTGGACAGCGCCGCCATCGGCATCGGCGCGTCCGTGCTCGCGACCGTGCTCGGCGTCACCGGGTCGCTCGCCGTCCAGCGCTCCGACTCCGCGCTCTCCCGCGTCCTCCCGCCCGTCATCCTCCTGCCGCTCCTCCTGCCGCCGGTGGTCATCGGGCTGACGCTCCTCATCTACGTCAACCGCATCGGGTTCACGAGCGCCTACCTCAACATCGTCGTCGCGCACACGCTGTGGGCGACGCCGCTCGTGTTCTTCGTGATGCAGTCCGTGTTCGCGCGCTTCGACTGGAGCCTCCGCGACGCCGGCATGGATCTGGGCGCGCGCCCGTCCCGGGTGTTCTACCACGTCGTCCTGCCGAACGTCCGGAGCGGCGTCGTCATCTCCGCCGTCATCGCGTTCATCGTCAGCCTCCAGGAGTTCATCATGGCGCTGTTCCTGAAGAGCTACTACGTGAAGACGGTGCCCGTGCTCGCGTGGACGTCGCTCGAATCCTCGCTCACGCCGATGGTGAGCGTCGTCTCCGCCTTCCTCGTGCTCACGTCCATCGTCGGCGTGCTCGTCGCCGCCGCGGTGATGAACATGGAGTGGCTCGCGGAACAGCTCTAGACCGCGCTCTCCGCGAGCGCCGCTATCGCGCGCCGCACTCGTTCTGACGCCGCCTGCGTCGAGACGCCGAGTTCGTCAGCCACGTCCGCGAGCGTCGCGTCCCGCGGCACGCCGAAGTAGCCGAGCGAGAGCGCGACGGACAGGGCCTCGCGCTGGGCGTCCGTGAGACCCTCGGGGTCGTCGTCGGAGTCCACGCCCTCGTAGAGCCGTCGGAGGGAGAACGTGACGCCGCCGTTCCCGCAGACCTCGCGGAAGTCCGCGAGCGCGTCCCGGTCGGGGAACCGCATCTCCACCCGCCAGCCCGAGGGCGCGCTGTAGAGGCCGACGAGCGCCGCGCCGAGTTCGACGTACGTCGGGTAGAGCACGGTGTCGTGGTCGGCGCTGATTTGGACGCGGTAGAGCCGGCGGTCGTCCAGGTCGTCGAGGAGGACGGCGTTCGTCACGGAGTCGTCGCCGGCGAGCGCGTCGTCGAAGTCGTCGAGCGCGCCGGCGTCGGCGTCGTTCCCGGGGGTCGCCCAGAAGAAGATGAGCGGGCGCTGGGGGTCGGTCGCGACCTCGTGCTGGACGTTCACGTCGATTTCGGGGACGGCGTTGCGGGCGTGGTGGAGGACGAGGTCTGGACCGGTGAGGCGGAACTCGGCGATGAGGCTCATCGTCCGGCTCAAGGGGTCGGTCGTGTGATAGTTCCTCCGGGTTTCCCGAACGCTTAGGGCGGTTCCGCGACACCGCCGGGGTATGGAGAGCGACTGGGGCGACTGGCTGCCGACGGCGGTCGCGGCCGCCGACCCGGACACCGTCGCCGTCTGGTATCTCGGCTGTAACGGCTTCGTGCTCAAGGGACGCGAGGGAACCACCGTCTACGTAGACCCCTACGTCGGGACGGGCGACCCGCCGCGGACGGTGCGGATGATTCCCGTTCCGTTCGACCCCGCGGACGTGGCGCACGCGGACGCGGTGCTGGCGACCCACGAGCACACCGACCACGTGCACGGGGAGACTCAGGGGCCGATTCTGTCGAACAGCGAGGCGACGTTCTACGGGCCGCAGGCGAGCGTCGCGGTCACGCAGGAGGAGAACTGGCAGGCCGCCTACGACCTCGGAACCGACCAGTTCCAGACCGTCGCGGAGGGCGAGTCGTTCGACCTCGGGGAGTTCACGGTGCACGTCGAGTACGCGCACGACCCCGACGCCACCGACCCCGTCTCGTACGTGTTCGAACACGAGACGGGGACGTTCTTCCACGGCGGCGACACCAAGCCCGACGACGGTCTCGCGCGCGTCGGCGACGAGTACGACATCGACCTGGGTGCGCTCGCGTTCGGGTCGCCCGGCACGATTCCGGACAAGGAGACGCGGGAACCCAAGTACACGAAGTGGTACAGCGACGAGGCCGAGGTCGTGGAGGCCGCACGCCTGCTCGACCTCGACCGACTGC
This sequence comes from Salarchaeum japonicum, assembly GCF_020614395.1. NCBI lineage: Archaea > Methanobacteriati > Methanobacteriota > Halobacteria > Halobacteriales > Halobacteriaceae > Salarchaeum > Salarchaeum japonicum. The sequence goes on from NZ_CP085324.1 coordinate 1,218,843, forward strand.
TGCCGACGCACTGGGACATGTGGAAGGGCCTCACCGCGAACCCCGAGGCGTTGCGGCCGCACGCCCGGAGTTTCGACGCGCCGAACCGGCTCGAACTGGTCGAAATCGGCGACCGGATAGAGCTGTGAGAGTCGTCGAAGCCACCTCGGAGGCGGCGCGCGCGGACGCGTTCAGCGTTCGCCGCGAGGTGTTCGTTGAGGAACAGGGCGTCCCCGAAGACCTGGAGTGGGACGACCACGACGAGGCCGCGAACACCCAGCACTTCGTCGCGTACGACGACACGGAGACGCCCGTCGGGGCGGCGCGCCTCCGCCCGAAGGACGACGACACGGGGAAGGTAGAGCGCGTCGCGACGCTGAAGGAACGCCGCGAGGAGGGTATCGGGCGCGCGCTCATGGACGAACTGGAGGACGCGGCGCGCGAGGAGTACGACCGCCTCGTCCTGCACGCGCAGACGCACGCGGAGTCGTTCTACCTCCACCTGGGGTACGAGACGACGAGCGACGTGTTCGACGAGGCGGGCATCCCGCACGTCGAGATGGCGAAGCGCCTGAACCGCAATCAGTAAACCGACGCGGCCGCTTCCTTCGGGTGATGAGTGAGACCGTCCACGTCGCCGTGCCGCGGAAGGGCCGCCCGCTGGAAGCCGTTCTCGACCGGCTGGCGGGCCATCCCGACGCGACCGGGGACGCCGCGGCGGTCGCGGACGACGTGTCGAACGTCCTCCGCTACGAGAAATCGATAACGAAGGACAAGCAGGACGCGGAGGCGGGCGTGTACGACCGGCTCGCGGACTACTCGTCGCCCGGCGACGACCGCGCGCCCGACTTCACGCTCCTCCGCGACGACCGCGCGGGCTTCCCGCGCCGGGTCGTCTTCGACAGCGTCACCATCGACCTCGGGGACGTGGACGTCCACCTGGTCGGTCGGGAGGAGCCGTTTCGCGCGCTCCGCACGCACGAGTTCGCGCTCGGGTTCGACAGCGCCGACCTCGTCCTCGAAGAGGTGGTCGGGCTCGAACCCGACCCCCTCACGTCGCTCGCGGACGTGAACGACCGCATCGACCCGCACGACACGGACGTGCGCGTCGTCACCGGCCTCGGCGACACGGTCTACCACACCCTCCTCGCGACGCACGAGGCCGTGGACGCCGGGCCGACCGGCGCGCTCGACCGCGAGTTCGTCGCGGACTACGAGGGGCCGTTCTGCATCAGTCCGCGCTACGAGCGCCTCGTGGAGGCCGTGCTCGGCACGCGCGCGGCCGAGGGACTCGACTTCGTCTACCCCGAACCGGGCGTCGAGGAGGAGGCCGCCATCGCGGACGCGGGCGTCGGCGCGTACCTCACCGTGACGGGGTCGACGGCGCGCGAACACGGCCTCGAACTCGGCGAACGCCTGTTCCCGAGCGAGACCGTCCTCATGGAGAACACGTGCGAGGCCGACAGTGCGGCCATCGAGCGCGTGCGGGAGGCGCTCGGGCACGCCGTCGAGGAGACCGCGCTCGCGATGAACTAGCTTTTCACGCTCGCCGCCCGACGCCGGGGTATGTTCGAGTACACGCGCACCGTGGACGTGCGCTACCAGGACTTCGACACCGTGGGCGTCGCGAACAACGCGACGTTCGCCACGCTCGTCGAGGAGGGCCGCCGCTACTACCTCGAAGACCACGTGGGAATCAGTCTGGACGACTCGCGGGTGGTGCTCGCGCACCTGGAGTTCGACTTCGAGCGCCCCGTCACGGAACCGTCGAGCGTGGACGTGTCCGTCCGCACGGAGGACGTGGGATCGTCGAGTTTCACGCTCGCGTACGAGGTCACGCAGAACGGGGAGCGAATCGCGACCGCGGAATCGACCCAGGTCACGATAGACGACGCGGGGCGGCCGCGCGACCTCCCCGCGTCGTGGCGGGCGGCGCTCGACTAGTTACTGGACGGCGAGTTCGTCCGCGCGCTCGGCGGCGAGTTCCGCGAGTTCGTCCGTGGTGAGGTCGGAGCGGTCGGCGAGCACGCGCGTCAGCATGCCGAGCTGGTCGATGGCCGCGCCGTGGAGTTCGCGTCCCTCGACGGTGCTTCCGAAGTAGAACTCGGGCGCGCCGTCCGCGTGGAGCAGGCCGAGGTAGAGTGAATCGAGGTTCTCCGCGTCGAGTGCCGACACCGCCTGCGCGCGCACTTCCTCGAATTCGGGGTCGTCGCTCATACCGCCCGCTCGGGGTTCCGCGGTGAAAAACCCCGTCGTCCCGGCGAACGACAGACCCGGTCTGCACGACCGACACGGGGAGGGACGTGGGGGTAGTCGATGCGTGTATGACGACACTCCGGTACGCGACATCGGCCGACGCGTCCGCGGTCGCCGCCCTCCGCACGGCGGCGGCGCGGGCGTTCGGCCCCGCACACTACACGGGCGACGAACTCGACCACTGGACGCGCGAACGCGACCCCGACGCGCAGTCGTTCGACGACGGCGTGCACGTCGTCGCGGAGCGGGACGGCGCGGTGGTCGGCTGGGGGTGGGTGCGGCCCGAGCGCTGTGAGTTGAGCGGCGTCGCCGTCCACCCCGAGCACGCGCGGGAGGGCGTCGGGACGCGCCTGTTGGAACGACTGGAGAGCGAGGCGGCGGACGCGGGCTGTACGGCGCTCTCCCTGTGGGCGGCGCTCCCGAGCGTCGGGTTCTACGACGCGAACGGCTACGAGCGCGTGCGCCGCGTCACGCTCGATTCGGGGTCGGCAGGGCTCCCGCACGTGGTGATGCGCAAGCACGGCGTTCCCCTCGGGAGCGTGGACGCCGGCGCGGGCCGGGCGGCCCGCGCGGAGTGCGTCGAGGAGTAGGGTACCGAAGCCGTCACCTACTTCCCACCGACTGAGCAAGCAGTCAGCATGTCAGTTTCGCCTGCTGAGTCCTTACTGTCGCACGCCGACGGAGGGGTCGCCTGATGGGCGTGTTCGACACCGACCGCCGCATCATCGTCCTCGCGCTCGCGCGGATGGCCGATGCCATCGGGAACTCCTTCCTCATCGTCGTCCTCCCGCTCTACATCGAACACCTCGTCGGGGGCGGCGAGTCCGGCGTGTTCGTCGAACTGTTCGGGCTGTCCGCGACGCTCTCGCTCGGCCTGGCGACCGGTATCGTGCTCTCGCTGTTCGGGTTCCTCAACAGTTTCGCCCAGCCCTTTACGGGCCGGTGGAGCGACCGCGTCGGGAAGCGCAAGCGCTTCATCATCGCCGGTCTCGCCATCCTCACGGTCACGAACCTCGCGTACGTCCTCGCGGGCAGTTACTTCAGCCTGTTCGGCATCCGCGCCCTGCAGGGCCTCGGCGTCGCGTTCACCGTCCCGGCGACCATCGCGCTCGTGAACGAACTCTCGTCGGACGCGAGCAGGGGAGAGAGCATGGGCGTGTTCAACACGTTCCGCCTGCTCGGGTTCGGGATGGGACCCATCGCGGCCGGGACGTTCGTCCACCTCTACGGCTACAACGCCGCGTTCGCGTTCGCCGCGGGCGCGGCGTTCGTCGCCACCCTCCTCGTGTACCTGCTCGTGGAGGACGCGGAGGACACGGAGGCGAGCGCGGGCGAAGACCTCTCCATCGAGGTCCTGAACTCCGCGAACCGCGGCGTGCTCGACCCCGTGTTCACGCTCGGCCTCGCCTCGCTGTTCATGGCCATCGGCATCGCGCTCCTCGCCGCCATCGAGACGAAGGTGAACGCCCGCCTCGACCAGGGGAGCTTCCTGTTCGGCGTGGAGTTCGCGGCGTTCGTGCTCGCGCAAGTGCTCGTGCAGGTGCCCGTCGGACGGCTGAGCGACCGGTACGGCCGCCGCCCCTTCATCCTGCTCGGCCTCGCCATCCTCGCGCCCGCGACGCTCGCCCAGGGGTTCGTCACGACGCCCGCCCAGATGATTACCGCGCGGTTCGTGCAGGGCGTCGCCGGCGCGATGGTGTTCGCGCCCGGGTTCGCGCTCGCCGGCGACCTCGCCCGCCACGGCGACTCCGGGACGAAACTGAGCGTGCTCACGATGAGCTTCGGCCTCGGCACCGCAATCGGCCCGCTCGCGGCGGGCGTGCTCTACAGCATCGACTACGCCGCGCCGTTCGTGTTCGGCGGCGTGCTCGCGCTCGTCGGACTCGTGCTGGTGTACACGCAGGTGGCGGAGACGGTTGACCCCGACGCGGAACCCGCAGGGGCCGCGCCGCAGGATTAGAGCCGGTAGTCGTCTATTTTCGCGCCGGCGACGCGGTAGCTCGCGTAGCCGCAGATACCGACGAGAACGGCGGTGAGGAGCGTTCCGAGCGCCTGCACGAGGCTCGCGGCGAGGCCGAGGCGGTCGGCGAACGCGTCCGCGACCGCGGGCACCTGGGTGGCGAGGCCGGGCGCGGCGACGACGAGCAGGACGAGCGAGTAAATCCCGAACGCGATGAGGCTCGGCGCGACGACGCGGCGGCTCCGGGAGATGCGGACGCCCTCGAAGCGCGGGAACAGCGCGCCGACGCCGGTGGCGAGCATGCCCGCGCCGACGAGCAGGGCGACGGTGGACGCGACGAGCAGGGCGACCTGGACGGGGTCGAAGGGGACGAGGACGGCGGCGGCGACGGCGAGCGGGAGGACGACGAGCGCGCCGCCGAGCGCCGCGGCGGTGACGAGGCCGCGCGCGAGCGACCGGCCGGGCACGCCGCTGGTGAGGGTGACTGGGAGCATCGCGCCCTCGTCGCCGAGGGGGTTGAGCGCGAACCCCGCGCCGGCGGCCCACGCGCCGTAGACGGCGAAGATGGCGGGGAGGGTCGCGGGGACTTCACCGGTCTGCACGGCCTGCGTGACGGGCGTGAGCAGGACGAACGCGGGGTAGATGACGAACACGAGTTTGATGGGGGCGCGGCGGGCGCGCGTCCACGCGGTGCGGGCGACCCACGCGGACGGCCGGCCGACGACGCGCTCCAGGGGGCCGGCGGAGACGGAGGTTTCGCCGTGCTCGACCCGGGCTTCGGTGTGGGCTTCGTCCACGTACCAGGCGGCTCCCGCGCCGCGGATGGCGGCGGCGAGCAGGACGGGGATGGCGGCGAGCGCGACGGCGAGGCCGACGCCGGCGTCCGTCGGGGAGGCGGAGTCGATGACGGCGAACGGGAGCAGGCCGACCCAGCCGAGCGGGGTCGCGCCGACGGCGTCGAGGATGGGCATGAAGAACGAGGCGTCCTGGGAGACGCCGACGACGTAGATGTAGGCGACGAAGACCGCGACGCCGAGCGGCGTCTTGTACTTCGAGAGGCGTTCGCTCGCGGTGAACCCGTACCGGAGCGCGTAGCCGAGCGCGTGCCCGGCGGCGGTGCCGAGCACGCCGAGGGTCGTCGCGGCGACGAGGACGGACGCGCCGAGCGCGGGCGACCCGGAGCCGGCGGCGAGCGCGACGGACACGCAGACGACGGGGAGCGCGGCGTACGCGGCGACGCCGACGAGTTCCGCGAGCAGGAGGCCGAGCACGGCGTCTCGGTAGGGAATCGTGGTGAGCATCCCGGCTTCGTGGTCGAGTTCTCCCTGCTCGCCGACGATGCGGATGCCGGTGAGGCCGGCGGCGGCGAGGAAGAGCGCGGCGGCCGCGAGCCGTCCGTACCGGACTATCTCGGCGTCCACGGTGCCGGAGATGGATTCGCCGACGTTGAACGCGCCGAACGCGGCCGCGACGCTGAACACGACGAGGAAGACGCCGGCGACGGCGAGCGCGCCGCCCTGGAGGCGACTCCGGAAGAGCACGCGGATGCGGCGTTTCGTCTCGACGCGCGCGAACAGGAGGGCGTGCCCGACGTTCGGGGTCTTCACGTGCCGTCCACCTCCGTGGTGACTTCGAGGAAGACGTCTTCGAGGCTCTGCTGTTCGCCCGTCTCGGCGCGCTTCTTGAGGGCTTCCGTCCCGCCCTCCGCGACCAGGTCGCCCTTGAACAGGACGCCGACGGTGTCCGCGAGTTCGTCCACGACGGAGAGGATGTGACTGGAGAGGAACACCGTGGTCTCGTCCTCGGCGAGGTCTGCGATGGTGTCGCGGACGGTGCGGGCGGCCCGCGGGTCGAGACCGGACGTGGGTTCATCGAGGAAGACGACCTCGGGGTCGTGGAGGAGCGCCTGCACGATGCCGGCCTTCTGCTTCATTCCCTTCGAGTACGCGCTAATGCGCTTGTCGGCGTCGTCCGCGAGGCCGAAGCGGTCGAGGAGGCTGTCGATGCGTTCGGTGGCGTCGGCGGGCGGGAGGTCGCGGAGGCCCGCGATGTACTCCAGTTGCTCGCGGCCGGTGAGTTCGTCGAACAGCGGCGGTTCCTCGGGGAGGTAGCCGATTCGCTCCACGAGCGCGTCCCGGTCGTCGATGGGTGCGCCGGCGACGGACGCGGTGCCGTGCGTCGGTTTCGTGAGCGTCGTCAGCATCCGCATCGTCGTCGTCTTCCCGGCTCCGTTCGGGCCGAGGAAGCCGTACACGGTGCCCTGGGGGATGGAGAGGTCGAGGCCGTCGACGGCGGTTTCGTCGCCGTACCGCTTGGTGAGGCCGGTCGCTTCGATAGCGGGGGATGGCATAGCCGGGTGTCGATGGCGCGGCGAGGAATAAGTTCCGGGAGTTAGATGTCGAGTTCGTTCGCGAACCAGGTCTCCAGGGACTCCGTGAGCACGGACGCGAACCGCGAGTTCGCGCTCCACATCGCGGTCTCCGTCGAGCCGTCGTACACGCCGAGCACGATGGCGTTCCCGTCCACGAGCGCGATACGGCTCGTCGGCGGTTCCGGATGCACGGGTTCCGTGATGTGACTGGTCGCGACACCGCGGTCGGCCGCGGCGGCGATGACGTCCTCGGACTCGCTCACGACCTGCACGGCGACGCCGCGATCGGCCGCGGCGGCGATGACGTCCTGGACGACGTCGGGGAAGAACGCCATGCGCGCCGTGCCGAACAGCACGCGGTCGTCGGCGTCCGTGACGGCTTCGACGATGCGGTCTGCGACGGCGTCCGTCCCCGTGACGGTCCAGACGGCCTCCCGGCTCTCGTCGGTGTCCGCGAGCTCGCTCTGAACGGACTCGATGTAGTCGAACGCGCGGTCGCGGTCGGCCTCGAAGCGCTCCCGGAGGTGGTCGCGCGCCGCGTCCAGCGACACCGGCCGGTACCGCCGCGGCGTGGTCTGCTGGACTTCGAGCAGGCCGGCGTGTTCGAGGTCTTCGGCCGCGCCGTACACCTGCGAACGCGGGACGTCCGCGACCTCGGCGATGTCGCTCGCCGTGCCGGTGCCGAGGCGCTGGAGCGCCACGAACACGCGGGCTTCGTACGTCGAGAGGCCGAGCCGGGTGAGGGCGTCGACCGCGTCCGATTCGTTCATTCGTCCTGATTCAGCCACTGCTCGTGGATGCGTTCGTACTGCTCGGGCGACAGCGCGCCCGCTTCGAGCTGCTGGGCGGCGAGCGCGAGATCCTGCCGGCTGACCTCGCCCTCGCTGACGATGCGTTCGAACACGTCGCTCACGACGGTGACGAACCCGTCGCCCTCGACGCTCGTCGCGCCGCGGGCGGTGCGGAGTTCGCCGTCGAAGCGCACGGTCTCGTTGTCCTGGGCGTCCCCGGGCACCGAGACGGTGTACTCGACGCGCGCCGGCGTCGCCGCCTCGGTCTCCCAGACGGCGTACAGCGTGCCGTCGGTGACCGTGGTGCTGAGCGCGTCGGGGTCGACGTGGTCGAGTGAGTCCACGGGCGCGTCCTCGCGGAGCACCGCGCGCCCCGCGACTTCGGGGAGGTGGACGACGACCGTCGCCTCGCCGCCGGGCTGGACGAACCGCGGCGACGCCTCGCGGGTCGGCGCGTCGGTCGCGCCCTCGCCCACGTCGACCGCTCCGGTGCCGTCGGAGCCGGAACCGGAGCCGCCGTTCCCGTCGTCGAACTCGCCGCCGCCGAGCGGGTTCGTGTACCGCGTCCAGACGACGAGGAGGCTCGGGAGCACGAGCACGGCCGCGAGGAACGCGTAGATGATGGTCATGCCCGTGATGATGCCGAACTGCTGGAGCGGCGGGAGCACGGCGAACACGAGCACGCCGAACCCGCCGACCGTGGTGGCGGCGCTCCCGAGGAGCGCGCCGCCGGTGCCCTTGAGCGCGACGGCGAGGGCGTCGAACGCGTCACCGCGGCGTTCGAGTTCCTGGTTGTACCGCTCGCTCAAGTGGATGCTGTACGCCACCCCGAGTCCGACCGTGAGGCTCGTGATCATCCCCGTGAGGACGTTGAACGGGATTCCCGCGAGGTACATCGTCCCGAGAATCCACGCGACGCTGAACACGACCGGGAGGAGGGTGACGAGGCCGAGCGTCGCGCTCCCCTCGGTGAGCCGGTAGGCCGCCATCAGGAAGACGACGATGGCGATGAGGGTCACGATGAGGCTCTCGATGACGGTGTCGAGGAGCTGGTCTTGAATGATCTTGAACAGGATGCTCTGGCCGGTCGCGGTGGCGGTGAGGCCGCCGCCGTCGGCGACCGCCGCGACGGCGCGCATCTGTTCGGTGACATCGTTCCCGGACGCGCCGCCCTGGATGGAGACGACCATCCGGAGCGCCTCGTAGTCGTCGCCCTCGTGGGCGATGACGCCGCCGGCCTGGTCGGGCGCGACGGCGAACAGCGCGTCGTACACGCCGCTCACGTTCTCGTCGGGAACGCCGTTCCCGTCCGTGTCGGCGGCGGTGTACGTCTCGTTGAACGTCTCGTTCTGCGCCGCGACTTCCTCCATCACCGTGAGCGGACTGGTGATGGCGGCCTCGCCGCCGGAGAGCGTGACGGTCACGCCCTTCTCGCCGGCGGCTTCCTGCGCGTCGTGGAGGCGTTCGAGCGCGTTATCGCTCGATACCTCTCCTTCTATCAGTATCTGTGCTTGCGAGTCCTGCCGGAGGAAGTTGTCGTTGACGTACTGGAGGTTCTCCTTCGCCGTGTAGTCGTGGGGCGCGAACGGCTCCGGGAGGTCTTCCATCCACGCCGGCGGGTCCTCCGCGATGAAGTCCGTCTGGCTGAACGAGGTGTCCACCTGGGTCGCGCCGTACGCGCCGCCGGCGCTGAGGAGGACGGCGAACAGGATGACGAGCCACGGCGACTTCTTCGCCGCCGTGCTGCCGACGGTGAGCGCTTTTCCGAGGCGGCCGCCGCCCGTGCCGAACGCGCGCTTCTTCCGGTCGAACCCGCGGGATTCGAGGAACTCGTCGAGTTCGACCTTCAGCGCGGGAATCAGCACGCCGAACACGAGGAGCGCGGCGGTGATGCCGACGGAGCTGACGATGCCGAAGTCCTGGATCGGCGGGAGGGGGCTGACGAGGTTCGAGAGGAACCCGATGACCGTCGTCGCCGTCACCCAGACGAGGGCGATGCCGACGCCGGCGAGCGCGACCCGCATCGACCCGCGCGGGCCCTCTTCGACGGCTTCGCGCTCCTCGCGGTGCCGCATGAAGATGTGTATCGCGTAGTCGATACTCAGTCCGATGAGCAGGACGGGCACCGCGATGAAGATCTGGTTGAACGAGATGTCCGCCCAGCCCATGAAGCCGAACGTCCACACGAGCACCGCGAGGATGCCGAGGAGGCCGAGCGCGATGTCGAGGAGGTCTCGGTACGCGATGATGAGCGTGATGAGGACGAAGATGAGGGCGAGCGGGCCGACGATGAGCACGCTGTCCGTCATGGACTGCGTGATTTCGTCCGCGATGATACCGCCGCCGAACACCATGTAGGTGTTCCCGTTACTCCGGGAGGTCGCGATGTCCTGCATCGCGGTCTGCGTCTCGACGAGCCGGTCGCTCGCCGACCCCATCTCGGTGTCGGAGTCGGTGGTCTGCGTGACGATGATCATCGTCGCCTCGGCAGGCCCCGACTCGTAGCCGGTCGGCATCAGCGCGAGCACGCCGCCGCCGCTCCCGCCGTTCCCGTTCTGGAGCACGCTGGTGACGAGGGATTCGACCTCGCTCGCCTCCATCGACTCTAGCTGGTCTCTCTGCTCGGCGAGCGTGGGCGTCCCGGCGTTCTGGAGGGCGTCAGCGTCCTCCTGGAGTGCCGCGTAGTCGGCGGCGAGCACGCCCTGCGTGCCGAGCGTGTACGCCTCCTGGACGGCCTGCTCGCCGGAGGCGTTCCGGAGTTGCTGGGCCGCCGTCTCGAACGTGGCGTAGTCCGTGTCGTTCAGGTCAACGGTCGTGCTCGCGCGCACGTCGGAGAACGCGGCCTCGATGGACGCGTTCGGGTTCTGGCGGAGGTCGGTGAGCGCGCCGCGGAGCGTCGCCGCCGTCTCGTTCAGGGTCTGGCGGCGCTGTTCGAGTTCGGCCGCCTCTTCCTGGCGAATCGCCGTTATCGCGACGACGTTCGCCACGCCCGACGTGGGCGACTCGTTCACCAGCGAGGGAGCGATGGTCTCGTTCTCCCTGAGCGTCTGCTGGAGGTCGATGCTCTCGACGAGTTGGTCTTTCGCGAGGACGTCGTCCCCGCGCATGATAATCTGGACTGTGGTCGTGTTCTGGTCGCCGGTCTGGAAGTTGTTCTGGATGTAGTCGAGCTTCTGGGATTCGGTCGTGTCGCTCTGGAACTGGCTGAGCGACGACGACTGCTCGACCATCGGCGCGCCAGCGCCGACGACGACCGTCAACAGCACCATGATAGCTATCGCTGCTTTGCTGTGGTCGGTGACGGCGGTGACGAGGCGGTCGAACGCGCTCACCCAACCACCACCGTTGTCAGTAGGAAGGTACTCACAGGTCTATCTCGTCCGTATCGAGTAGCGTTCGGTACATATCCTTTCTGGAACCGACACGACTCCCAGCGAGACGCGCACCTATGTGGGATGCGACCGAACCCCACTGTATGTCGGACTGGACGCCCGCCGAGATGGCCTCGCAGACCGGGAAGACCGTCGTCGTCACCGGCGCGAACAGCGGCATCGGGTTCGAGGCGACGAAAGAACTCGCCGCGCGGGGCGCGCACGTGGTGATGGCGTGCCGGAGCACCGACCGCGGCCGAACCGCGAAACGCGAGATAGAAACCGAGTACTCGGGCGCGTCCCTCACGGTGCGCGAACTCGACCTCGCCGACCTCGACTCGATACGGGCGTTCGCGGAGTGGTTCACGAGCGAGTTCGACGCGCTCGACGTGTTGGCGAACAACGCGGGCGTGATGGCGATACCGCGCTCCGAGACCGAACAGGGGTTCGAGACGCAGTTCGGCGTGAACCACCTCGGCCACTTCGCGCTCACCGCCCGCCTCCTCCCCGTGCTCCGCCGGACGAACGGCGCGTCCCGGGTGGTGACGCAGTCGAGCGGCGTGCACGAGCGCGGCCGCATCGACTTCGACGACCTCCAGGGCGAGGACGACTACGACAAGTGGGACGCGTACGCGCAGTCGAAGCTCGCGAACGTGCTGTTCGCGTACGAACTCGACCGTCGCCTCCGCACGGCGGGCGCGAGCGTCACCAGCGTCGCCTGCCATCCCGGGTACGCGGCGACGAACCTCCAGCTACGCGGCCCCGAAGCCGAGGGGAGCCGGCTCCGCCTGCTCGCGATGAAGGCCGCGAACGTCGTGCTCGCGCAGAGCGCCGAACGGGGCGCGTGGCCGCTCCTCTACGCCGCCACGAACCCCGACATCGACGGCGGCGAGTACGTTGGCCCCACCGGATTGTTCGACATGCGCGGCCACCCCGGCCCCCAGGAGTCGAGCGAACGCAGTCGCGACGAGGACACCGCGCGACGGCTCTGGACGGTCTCCGAAGACCTCACGGGGGCCGCGTTCGGCCTTCCCGCGCCTTGAGTGACGGCGAGAATTTATACCGTATCGGGTCCCTGGGTCGGTATGGACGACGTCGAACTCGACGAACTCGTCTCCGCGCTGACGCCGCGCGAGGAGAACCGCGCGCTGAAGACGTACCAGAACACGGTCTCGGTCGCCTGTCCCGCCTGCGGCGACCCGTTCGACGACCTCGTCGTCTGCAAGGAGAACCCGACGAGCCTCAACCTCTCCCAGCAACTCGACTTCTGCGTCGGCGTGGACGACGACCGCGCGCTCATCTTCACGCACAAGCGGTAGGCCGTCGCGGACTGACAGCGCGCGCGGAGATGCAAAGAATCATACGCGATACTGTGCGAGAGCGTGTATGAGCGTTGACGACTGGGACGCGACGGCGGGGCGGCCGCGCGCGCCCGGTGTCACCGCGGGAGCGCCAGCGAACCGACGCGTAGCGTGGTCGGCGTCGCCGGTGACGCGCGATGTGTGAGGATGAACGCGTCGTCTTGTCCCTCCTGGACGACGAGTACGCCCGGGAGATTCTCAAGGAGACGAGCGTCGAGCCGCTGTCCGCGAAGGCGCTGACGGAGCGCTGTGACGCCTCCCCGCCCACGATTTATCGGCGGCTCGACCGCCTCCAGGAGCAAGACCTCGTGGTCGAACGCCAGCGGCTGTCGGCGGACGGCAACCACCACGCGGTGTACTCGGCGACGTTCGAGCGCGCGGTCGTGGAACTCGAATCCGGCGACCTCGCGGTGGAGGTGTTCGTTCGGGACGACCCCGCAGACCAGTTCACGCAGTTGTTCGAGGGGCTCCGATGAACGTCGGCGGCGTCTCCGTCACGACCAGCGGCGGCACGCCCCTGCTCGTCGTCGGGCTGTTCTTCAGCGTCGCCCTCGCGACGGTTCTCGGCGGCGTGCTCGTCGTCCGCATCGGCCGCGGCTACCGCAGAACGGGGAGCCGGCACTTGCTCGCGCTCGGCGTCGGTTTCCTGTTCGTGGTGCCCGTCCCGAAGCTCCTGAACCTCTCGCTCTCGACGGGCACCGCGCTCTCCTACGACGCCATCGCGCTCGGCGCGTCGGTCGCACAACTCCTCGGGTTCGCCGTCATCCTGTACGCAATCTATGACACGTAACGAGACCGCACGCCGGGGTGGGACGCGGTGAGTTCGCTCGCAACCGTCGCGACGTGGCAGGTCGTCCTCGACGCCTTCCTCGTCTGCGTCGGCGGTCTCGTGAGCGTGCACGCCTACCGGGGGTATCGGCGCAACGACAGCACGGCGATGCTCGCCGTCTCGGTGGGGACGCTGGTGCTCGTGCTCGCGCCGTTCCTCCTCGAATACGTGTTCGAGGCCGCCACGGTTGTCACGCCCCTCCAGAGCGCGGTGCTCCGGCAGGCCGCGGACAGCGTCGCCGTGCTCGTCATCCTGTACGCGCTCCTGCGTTAGTCCTGCTCGGCGACGCGGCGGTCGTCCGGCGTCGTCGCGGGTTCCTCGACGGGCGCGGCGCGGGCAGCGTGGACGACGCAGCCGGCGAGAATCACGAGGAGGCCGTAGAGCGCGAGCGACCCGACAGAGAGGACGGCGCGACTCGCCGCGACGACGGAGATAGTGAGTGACGCGGGCGCGCCGAGCGCCCCGAGCACGTCCGCGACCATCGCGGGCTGCACCGGCGCGAGCACGAGCGCCGTCCCCGTCAGGAAGCACGCGCGGACGACGGGGTCGCGAACCGTGTAGAGGAGCGCGACGAGCGGGACGTACGCGTAGAGGACGTGGTGGACGTTGGACGCGGGGGAGACGAGTAGCATCACGACGAGCGTGCCGAGGTAGGCGACGGCCCGGTTCTGTTGGGTTTCGACGCGCGTGTAGAGCGCGGCGAGCGCGGGGAGCAGGAGGAGGCAGGCGAGCGCGGTGTACGCGAGCGGGTGGGCGTCCGGGAAGAGCGCGGCGAGCGGGCGCTGGAGCGTCAACGCGGAGACGTTCGGGCTCATCCCGGCGGCGAGGTCGTGGACGCGGCTCCGCTCGAAGACGATGAAGCGGACGTACTCGGCGTGGAGCGGCCAGCCGAACGCGGCCACGCCGGCCGTCCACAGCGCCGCCGTCGCGCCGACGCACCACGCGATGGCCCGCCACGCGCGCCGTCGGGCGAACCAGACGAGGAGGAACAGCGGGAAGAGTTTGAACGCGGACGCCAGCGCGAGCACGCCGCCCGCCGTCCGCTCCCGGCCCGCCGCGAGCGCGCGGTGGACGGTGAGGAGGGCGAGGAGGACGAACAGGCCGAGTTGGCCCTGGCCGAGCACGACGACGGGGTACGTGCTGAGCGTGAAGAACGCCGCGACGAGCGCGGCGTCGGTTCGGGTGAGTCGAACGTCGCGGTCGCGGAGGCCGGCGATGACGAGGGCGGCGCAGGCGAGGCCGGCGATGACGCTCACTGCGGCGTGCGCGAGGTACGCGGCGCTCCACGAGACGAGCGTGTACGCGTAGAACGCGACGACCGTGACGGGCGGGTACACCCACTCACCGCCGCCGACGGCCGGGGAGACGCCGACGAACGGCCGGCCGTCGCGCGCGAGCGTCGCGGCGTGGTGGTACGCGCGGAAGTCCCACGCGAACGGCGCGGTGTCCGCGAGCAGGAAGAAGTAGGCGGGGACGAGCGTGCCGACGAGCACGCCGAACGCGAGGACGGCGCGGACGCGGCGACGGGACGCGGCGCGCACTACGACCACCGCGGAGGGACGTGGGTCGCGCGTCGAATCGCGGCGTCGCTGTCGGGGGAGGGGGGCGTGGACGGGGCCATCGTCGGAGTCGATGGCGTCGGCGGGCTTAACGGGTCGCGGGCAGTTTCTCGCTCTGAAACCGGAGGCGACACCGAGGGGTTTACGGGCGCGCCCGCGGACGTTCCGGGCGTCATGCGTCCTCGCTCACGCGCCCTCCTCGTGCTCGCGGTGCTCGTCGCGGGCGCGGGCTGTGCGGCCCTCCCCGGTGACAGCCAGCCGAACCCGGCGGACGTCCGGCAGAACGCGGTGTCGAAGGTTGATGCGCTCGACGCGTACGCGGCGACCGTGCACGTGCGGTTGAACGGGTCGCTGAACCAGACCGTGACGTACCGGGTCGCCTACCAGGACGGGCGGACGAACGTCACGTACCGCTCCCCGGAGCGGGTCGCGGGGACGCGGCTGGTGTCGAACGGGACGGCGACGGTGCAGTACGACCCGCGGACGAACCGGGCGACGGTGACGTACGGGACGACGCCGACGCACCCGTTGGCGTCGCTCGCGGGGATGCTCGACGGGAACGCGACGTACGAGGGGGAGACGGAGGCACGCGACGGGTTCGCGGTCGAGTACGCCGTGGAGGGCGGTGACGCGTCCCTCCAGGTGGGCGCGGGCGGCGGCCCCTACCAGTTCGTCTCGAAGGGCGCGGACGTGAACCGGACGACGCGCGTCTGGGTCGACCGCGACCGCGGGATTCCCGTGAAAGCCCGGACGGTGTCGGCGTTCGAGAACACCACCCAGCGGCTCACGGTGGAACTGACGAACGTCACGCTCAGCCCGACGTTCGCGGACGACCGGTTCGACCCGAACGTCCCGGCGTCCGCGACGGTCACGACGAACCGCGTCGTCACGAGCGACGACATCGCGGCCATCCGGGCGAACGCGTCCGTGTCGGTGCCGACGCCGGACGTGCCCGCGCCCTACGAGTTCGAGGACGGAATGGTCGTCTCGTACGGGAATCAGACGACGGTGACGCTCACGTACGCGACGCCGAACGACACGACGCTCCTCGTGACGAAGCGCGTGCCGGCGAGTGAGCGCGCGGGTTCGGGCGAGCGAATCGACGTGTCGGGCACGACGGTTCGGTACGTCGAGGACGGCGACCGGACGCAGGTGCGGTGGACGGCCGACGGCGCGACGTACACCGTGACGGGCGACGGTCGCGACCTTCTCGTCGCCGTCGCCGAGTCGCTCGTCGCGGGAGAAGCGTCAGCGGGGACGGGGGCGACGGCGTCCGGGACTACCCGCCCGGGTACCGTGTCGGTTGCGACGTGTTTCTCTGACTGAAACTCCCCGATAGCTATACGCCGCGCGGGCCGCGACCTCCGGCATGGACTTCGCGCCAGCGGTCTCGTTCTCCGATGTCGCCGGCGGCGCGCTCGTGCTCGTCGGCCTGGTCGTGCTCGCGGTCAGCGCCCGGTACGTCTGGCGGGCGTCCGTCGTCGTTCGCGCGCCGGCGGTCGCGGCGCTCGACGACGCCGCGGAGGGAGCGGTCGTTCGGCTCACGGGAACCGTCGAGGAACCCGTGAATGACGCGGTCGTCGCGCCGTTCAGCGGCCGGGAGTGCGTCGCGCTCCGCGTCGAAATCGAGGAGCGCCGACTCAGCGTGCTGTACGTCCTCCCGTGGTACGTGACGGTGTACGAGGCGACCGCGGCGGTTCCGTTCACGCTCGCGGCGGGCCGCGCGTCGGTTCGGGTCGCGGAGCCGACGCGGACGGTGCAGGCCGACACGACCATCGTCGCGCGCGCCGGCCCCGGAGAGTCGCCCTCGGACGATATCTCGGCGTTCGAGCGGGACGCGGACGGCGTGTCGGCGTCGTCGTGGTGGCGGTCGCCGCCGCGCGTCCTCCGCCCGGTGTTCCGCGCGGTCTCCATCGGGACGCGGCGCTACACCGAACAGCGCATCGCGCCCGGCGACGAGGCGACCGTGGTCGGCCGCGTTCGGGACGGCACGCTCGACTCGCTCGTCCTCTCCGACCGCGGGCCGCGCGCGACCGTGGTTCGGATGGCGCGAACGGCCGTCGGCGGCGTCTGCGTCGGTCTCGCCGGGCTCGCAGTGGGGGGATTCCTCCTGCTCGGGTAGGCAATTCATCGACACTGCGCGTGTGTGGAGTGCGTTTCGAGGCGGAGAGCTAGCTACTGGGCGTACTGTAGAGGGAGAGGGGGAGGCTGTGCTCTAGACTGACGCGGGTCGGGGACCGGAGTGGAAAACGAACGCTGTTGTATCCGGCAACAGATAAAGCGTTAGCTTTCCAGTTACAAATAACGGAAGGAATAGTATAAGTCTAGGGGTCAGCGCAGCGCGTCGATGTCGGACGCGTCCACTGGTGGGTACGACCGGTCGCTTTGCGTGATGCCGTGGCGCGCCCACGTTGTTGCCTGTTCGAGCGCGATGGTCGCCGGGTCCAGGAACGGCACGTCGAGGCGCTCCGCGACGACCTCGTGTTGCTGTGCGAACGAGAGGGTCATACACCCGGGGAACAGCGCATCCGCGCCGTCCTCCCGCACCGCGCGCGCACCGGTGTCCACCATCCGCTCCGCGAGCGCCGTGGACTCGTGGTCGATGTCCTCGACGGGCGCGTCGACCGACCGAACGCCTGCGCACCGATCCGCAAGCCCGAGCGCGTGCAGTTGCTCGCGGCACATCGGGACGGTGCGGTCGAGGACGGTGAGCCAGCCGAACCGGTCGGCGACCTGCGCGGCGGTGTGAACCGTCGCTTCCGCCGGGCCAACGACCGGAATCGGCACCAGCTCGCGGAGCGGTCGCAGGCCGGTGTCGCCGAAGCAGCCGACGACGATGGCGTCGTACTCGGACTCGATAGCGCGCGCCCGACTGAGGGTTCCGGGGACGCTCAGGGCGTCGTCGACCGTGGACTCGATGCTCGACGGGCCGTCCGGGGAGGCGTTGACGACCGTGACCGAAGCGCGCGTCAGATCGTTTGCGATGCGCTCGCGGCGCGCTCGCTCGTCCGCCGCGAACCCGCTCCCGGGGACGAGATACGCGATATCCACCATTAGAGGAGTCGGCGGGCGCGGCGCACCTCGGCGACGACCGCGTTCTGTTCGCGCTTCAACTGGGTCTGTAGGAACTTCACGTCGTCGCCCTCCAGCGCTTCGAACTTCGCGGCGGGCGCGAGCCGCGGCACGGGCTGGCGGCCGACCGCGGGATCCTGCTCGAACTGGCCCTCGGAGACGAGGTTCACGCGCGTCAGGATGCGCGACAGCTGTTTGATCGTCTCGTTCGCCTTCGCGGCGGACACGTCGCCGGTCTCGACAGCGTCGTAGAACGCGTCGAGGTCGGTTTCGAGCGACTCGAGCGATTCGATAGCGGGCGAGAAATCGAAGTGGTCGCCGGCGTCCTCGTCGTAGCCCTCCACGGCGTCACGGATGGCGGCGGCGTTACGCGTGTGGTCGAACGGCAGCACGTCCGCGTTCAGGACGCGCGCGACGCTCACCGCGTACAGCCGGATGTCGCGGACGAGTTCGTCCTCTCCGGCCTTGTCGAGCGTGTCAGTGGAGACGTGCCAGGCGTCCGAGTTCCCGCCACAGCCCCCGACTTCGTGGAACCCGCGCTCCTCGCGTTCCGCGGTCGGGATGTTCGAGGACAGCATGAAAAATCCCGTGATGCCGAGGTTGTCGAACGAGTAGTCGCCCGCGCGGTGCGGGAAGTGCTCCTCGTACGGCGCGCCCGTCACGTCGTCGATGGCGTCCCCGACGAGCCCGTGCGCCTCGGGCGTCCAGCACGACATGTCCGTGTAGTCGGTCGCGTCCTTCGCGCCCGGACTGTCCATGTTCACCTGCGCGACGCAGTTCTCGTCGAGTTCGTGCGCGAACTCGTCCGCGTACCACGTTGACCCCGCGTACCGGCCCGTCGAGTGTGCGGGCCACCACGCGATGCGGATGTCTCGGTCGAGGTCGTCGCTGTGCTCCTCGAAGACGCGCGCGAGTTCGAGGAGTCCCGCATCACCTGTCGCGTTGTCCGTGATTCCGACGTACCACGAGTCGTAGTGTCCGTGCAGGAGGACGAAATCGTCGCTCTCGCTGTTCCCGCCCTCGATGCGCGCCTCGACGAGCGGGCACTCCATCCAGTCCGTCGTGAGGTCGGTCTCGATTTCGAGTTCGAGCCCCTCCTCTGCGAGCGCCCAGTCCTTCAGCGTCTCGCCGTCCGGGTTGTTCACGTTGACCACGGGAATACCGGGAATCTTCTCCTTCTCGTCGAGCCGCGGCGCGCCACCCCAGACGGGCGTTGCGATGCCGTTGTGCGGTTCGCGGTCGTGTTCGTGGATTGCGACGACGCCGATGGCGCCCTTGTCTTCGAGGATGCTGGTCGCGCGAATCGAGAGGCTTCCCGCGGCGGTGAGCGCTATCTTCCCGGAGAGGTCGCCCACGTCCGCGAACGCGCCCTCGCCCGCCGCGCCCTCGGAGAGCAGTCCGCTCTCGACCTCGCCGACGTACTCGACCTCGCCCTGCACGGTCGTGGACTCGGAGAAGGAGACGGTCTTCACCGGCCCGGGTTCGAACTCCTTGTTCAGCGTACGAATATCCGCGTCGTGTGGTTGGCTGATGTAGAGTTCGGGGTCGTAGCGGCTCGCGTCCACGTCGAACGCATCGAGCCGGTCGAGGATGTACTCGGCGGCCTCGACCTCCTCCGCGGTACCGGAGAGGCGGTTGAGGTCGGCGAACTCTTCGAGGAGGGCCCACGATTCGTCGACGGAGATGTCGTCCACGAGCGACCGTTCGAAGTCGCTAAGCGCTTCACTATCCGCGATAGTCTGACTCATCCGCTTGAGACTCTCACACCCACCCGCAAAAGCGTTCGCCTTGCGGTAGCCCACCACGCGCGCCGGGGTCGCCGCTGCGCCGAAACCGGCGGCGAGACCGGGTTGTGACAGAACCAACGCTTATACTGCCGGGGGAGAAACCCAGTCTCGTATGCCTGCGACAGAGTCACAGAACCGTATCACGGACACCGGACAGGCGGGCTTCTTGCTCCTCCTCTCCGTGAGTTGCGTCGTGTTCGCCGTCGGCATCTCGATAACCCTCCTCGGGCTGACGACGCCCTACCTCATCTCGCTCACCGACAAAATTGCCGTCGTCGCCGTCGGCATCGCGGCGATACTCGGCGGTGCGACCGGCGCCTACACCGCGCTGTCGTAGAGGTGACAGGCGACGTAGACACCATCTACTTCTCGATACTCGGGTGACGCGATCTCGCACTCGCTCGTGAACGTCTCCGCGAGCGTCGCCGCCGCTGCCTCCCGGTCGTCGTTCGACAGGGCCGCGAGCGCCGACTCGACCGCCGACTCCGCCGCCGCGTCCGCGAACCCACCCGAGAAGTACGCGTCCCGAAGCGCCGCGGCGTCGCTCTCGCCGTCCGCGGAGATGACGCTCCGAACGCTGTCGGACTCGACGTCCTGCCGGAGATCCATGACCTCGCGGAACCGCTCCTGCGCGATATCAAGATTCTCGGGCGGAATCACGTCGGGACAGCGCGTGTGGAACCGACAGCCCGACGGCGGGTCGCGGGCGGACGGCGTCTCGCCCGAGATGTCAGCGCCCGTGCGCTCGACCGTCGGATCCGGAACGGGCACGGAGTTGACGAGCGCGCGCGTGTAGGGATGCTTGGGGTCGTCGACGAGATCCGCGGTGTCGCCGAGTTCGACGAACTCCCCGAGGTACATCACTCCGGTGCGGTCGCAGATGTTCCGCACGAGACTGATGTCGTGACTGATGACGCCGTACGTCAGGTCGTGCTCCGCGCCGAGGCGTTCCATCAGGTCGAGGACGTTCGCGCGAATGCTCACGTCGAGCATCGACACCGGCTCGTCCGCGAGCACGAACTCGGGGTCGATGACGAGCGCGCGAGCGATGGCGACGCGCTGCCGCTCACCGCCCGAGAGCTGGTCGGGGAACCGCTGGAGGTACTCTTCAGCGGGCGACAGCCCGACTTCCTCCAGCGTCTCCCGGGCGCGATCGACGCGCGCCGAGTACGACGACTCGTCCCCGAGCAGACTGATGGGTTCGAGGAGCGTCTGCTGAATCGTCAACCGAGGGTTCAGACTCTCGAACGGATCCTGGAAGATGACCTGGGCGTCCCGCCGGAATTCGGACTCGTTCCGCCGGCTCAGCGACCCGAGGTCGCGGCCGTCGAACGATATCGTCCCGTCGGTCGGTTCGAGGAGCTTCAACAGGAGGCGGCCGAGCGTGCTTTTCCCGCTCCCGGATTCCCCGACGATGCCGAACATCTCCCCGCGGTTGATGGTGAACTCGACGTCGTCCACCGCCCGGACGGGGGTGGGTTCGCGGCCGAGCAGCGTGTCCACGAGCCCCTGGTCGTTGTCGAAGTACTTCCGCAGGCCGTCAACTTCAACCAGCGGTTCGTCCGTCGGCGTGCGCGTCGCCTCCGCGGACGTTCCGCCCCACGTCTCGGGTTTCGCCGCCTCTTCGCGGATGCGGTCGATGTCGTCGACGTAGTGACACCGCGAGACGTGGCCGGCGTCACCCGGCGCGTCGTGCGCCTCGGGGTGCGCGCTCGCGCAGTCTTCGGTTGCGAACGGACAGCGCTCGCGGAACACACACCCCGACGGCGGGTTCGTGAGGTCGGGCGCGGATCCGGGGATAGCGACGAGGTCGCGGTCCGGGTCGTCCACGCTCGGGAACGAGTTCTTCAACCCGAGCGTGTACGGGTTCGCCGGGTTCGTGAACACGTCTTCCGCGGTGCCGCGTTCCATCAGTTCGCCCGCGTACATCACGGCCACATCATCGCAGATTTCGGCCATCACGCCGATGTCGTGACTGATGACGACGATGCTCAGGTCGAACTCGTCCTGGATGGACGCGAGCTCTTCGAGGATTTCGTCCTGGACGACAACGTCGAGCGCGGTCGTCGGTTCGTCCGCGATGATGACGTCGGGGTCGCAGGAGATAGCCATCGCGATGACCGCGCGCTGCAGCATTCCACCCGAAAACTCGTGCGGGTAGTCGTCGAGCCGCCCCGGATCGAGTCCGAGCCGGTCGAAGAGGTCGCGCGCGTGCGCCATCGCTTCCTCGGCCGTGCGGTCAGTGTGGAGCTGCACGACGTCCACGATCTGTTTTCCGACCGTCGTCACCGGGTTCAGGGAGTTCATCACGTTCTGGGGGATGGTTGCGACCTCCGACCACCGCACGCCCCGGAGTTCCGCCTCCGGGAGGCTGGTGAGGTCGCGGCCGTTCAGGCGAACGCTCCCGCTCGTGATCTCTCCGTTGTCGTCCAGCAGGCCGACGAGCGACCGGACGGCCGTCGTCTTCCCGCAGCCGGACTCGCCGACGACGCCGAACGTCTCGCCGCGCTCGACGGTGAAACTCACGTCGCGCACGGCCTGCACGTCCGGGCCGTCGTCCATCCGGTACGTCACCGAGAGGTCTTCGACTTCGAGGAGGTGTTCCGATTCTGGTTCGCGTGCGTCGACTGTCGTGCTCATGACTGACTACCCGGATTCATGACGTCTTCGAGACTGTACCCGACGAAGTAGAACGACGCGGCGAGCAACGCGATCATCAGGCCGGGCGGAATCAACCACCACCACGCCGTGTAGACGTAGCCCTCGACCTGAATCCACTGCAGCATCACGCCCCACGAGATGTTCGTGAAGTCGCTGAACCCGAGGAACGCGAGGCTCGCCTGCGTCAGAATCGCGAACGCAGCGTCCTGTGCGAGGTAGACGAACGACAGCGGCAGCACGTTCGGGATGATGTGCCGGAACATGATGCGGAAGTCGCTCGCCCCGCTCGCGCGCGCCGCCTCCACGAACGGCCGCTCGGAGAGCGACAACACCTGGCCGCGGATGACGATGGCGTTGTTCAGCCAGGACTTCACGACGATGGCGAGGATGATGTTCGTCGTCGACATCCCGCGAACGAACACGAGGACGATGACGAGCGGCAGGAACGGGAGCGCGTACAGGATGTCCACGACGCGCTGGATGCCCTCGTCAATCCACGTGTTCGCGTAGTAGCCGCTGATGATACCGAGCGGCACGCCGACGAGCGAGGATAGCAGGCCGGCCGCGAGCCCGATGAAGAGCGCGGTCCGACTCCCGTACACGAGCTGCGTGAAGATGCCGTGTCCGAGGCTGTCCGTGCCGAGCGGCGCGAAGAACGGATCGCCGAACGCGGGCGGGTGGGGAAGCGACGCCATCTGTTCGAACGTCGCTCCGTCGCCGTACGCCCGCCATTCGAGGCTGTGCGGCGCGATATACGGCGCGAACACCGACATCAGGATGATGACGGTGAGGATGACGAGTCCGATGAGGCCAACGGGGGACTCCGTGAACTGCCCCCACGTTCGCTTGAACCCGATCTTCCACGGTTTCAGGCGGTCGCGGAGCTGGTCCATCCGGGAGTAGTCCTTCGCCGCCATCAGTCGCTGCCTCCGAATTCGATGCGTGGGTCGATCATTGTATAGACGATATCAGTGAGGAACCGCAGGACGACGATGAGCACGCCGAGAACGTAGAACGCGGCGAGCGCCGTCGGCAGGTCCTTCGCGAGCACGGAGTCCACGAGGAGTTTCCCGAGACCGGGCCACGAGAACACCGTCTCGACGATGACGCTCCCGTCTATCATAAACGCGATACCGATTATCGCCTGCGTGACGACGGGAATGAGGGCGTTCCGTGCGCCGAACCGCGTCATCACGGTCGACTCGGGGTAGCCCTGTGCGCGCGCGAAGTCGATGTAGTCCGCGTTCACCACGTCCTGCATCGTCGTCCGCATCACGAGCATCGGCCCCGCCCAGCCGATGAGCGCGAGCGCGAGCACCGGGAGCGTGAGGTGGAGGACGAGGTTGACGACCGCGTCCACCCAGCCGAACTGTGACGCGAACGGCGGGAGCATGTGTCCGGACGGCAAGAGGTTGAGCTGGTACGAGAACACCCAGAGCAGTATCCAGCCGAGCCAGAAGAACGGGATGCTGTACAGCGTCAAGCCCGCCATGAACCCGCCGAGGTCGGTCTTGCTCCCGCGCTTCCACCCGAAGTACGTCCCGAGAATCGTCCCCAGGCTGTACTGGAGGACGAACGCGGGGACGAACAGGATGAGCGTCGGGAACAACCGATCCAGGATGCGTTCGCTCACGGGTTCGAGGCTGGTGACCGAGTACCCGAAGTCGAACACGAGGTAGTTCGTGATGAACTGCACGTACTGCTCCCAGAGCGGCGCGTTCAGGCCGAAGCGTTGTTCGAGGTTCTGAATCTGTTCCGCCGTCATACTCGGCCCGACCAACTGATCCACGGGACTGCCCGGCATCGCGTGGAGGAGGACGAACAGGAGCGTCGCGATCGCGTAGAGAGTGACGGCACTAATCCCGAGACGCCGGAGGATGTACCGTCCAGTTATCCGTGCCATATCGTGTGTCGCGTGAGAGTGGGTGTGTTATTGAGACTGATGGACATTGAAGTACGACCACGGGTTCTGGGAGATGCCGCCCGGCATCTGCACCCAGCCGTCGAACGCGTTCGTGGTGGCGTGCAGCCGGTTCGGATACTCCGTGATGAGCGCGGGCATGTCCTCGTAGATGGCGGACAGCGCCTCCTTCGACGCCTGCCGCTGCGCGTCTTGGTCGTACGTGCTATGAACCGTCTCAATGAGGTCGTCCGCGCCGCCGTACCCCATCGGGTTGAGGTGCAGGGCTTCCTCGTTCGACTCCATGTCGGCACGGCGACTGTGCAGCCAGTAATTCAGGTAGAAGTGCGGTTTCGGCATGTACACCCAGCCGGACGCCCACATGTCGAAGTTCTCCTGCCCCCAGACGCGCGGCGACTGGCTGTTCTCCGCGATGGGCTGTTTCTCGGTGGGAATCCCGACCTCGTTGAGGTTCTCGACGAACCGGCCGCAGGCGCGGGCGACGATGGGGCTCGCGGACGGCGGCGTCATCATCATCTGGAGGGGGCCCTGTCCGCCCTCGCCGTCGTTGTTCGTGTGGGCGTCGGTCAGGAGTTCCCCGTCGATCCGGATCTCCGCGTCGCCGGTGACCTGACTGGACTCGACGGATCCCCACGTGTAGTCGTGTTCGCCGTCGGCGTTCTCGAGGAACGACCGCATCTGTTCGACATCGAGCTCCCCGCTCTCGGTGCGGTACGGGCCGCTCTGGAACGAGTCCGGCCGCCACGGTTCGTACGTGTTCGCGGCGGGGTAGTCGCCGGCCGTGGAGAGACCGCGGCGGAGCGTGTTCACGAGGTAATCGAACGGGTATGCGAACCCGAGGCTCTGCCGGAACTTCTTGTCGTCGAACGGAACACGACGCATGTTGTACGCGATGTACTCGTAGCCGCGCGTCGGCGAGTTCCAGACCGTCGTGTCGTCGCGGTCCTGTAACTGGAACGCGCGGTTCGGCGTGACGGAGGAGTACGTCAGGTCGACCTCGCCGTTCTTCATGCCGTTGATGAGCGCAGTCATACTCCCAAACACGAGGAACCGAATGCTGTCCACGTACGGACCCTCGTGGAGGTCGTCCGGAATCGCGTCGGGGCGCGCTTCGAGTTCGTACCAGTTCCCCTCGCTCTTATCCCGCCACTGGAACCCGCCGGCGCCGATGGGTTGCTCGGGCGAGTACGTCGTGTAGTCGTCCACGTCGGACCAGACGTGTTCGGGGAGAATCGGCACGGCGAACGTTCCGGTGTCCGGCGTGAAGACGGCGGGCGTCTCGCTCCCGAGCGTGAACTCGATCTCGTACTGTCCGGTCTTCTCGAAGGAGTCGATGTTTCCGACGTTTCCCTCGTAGCGGTGGCCGCTCTCCTCCATGAGGTAGTTGAACGTGAACGCCACGTCGTCGGCGTCGAACGTTTCGCCG
The DNA here is from genome assembly GCF_020614395.1 of Salarchaeum japonicum. NCBI lineage: Archaea > Methanobacteriati > Methanobacteriota > Halobacteria > Halobacteriales > Halobacteriaceae > Salarchaeum > Salarchaeum japonicum. The sequence continues at coordinate 1,244,187 of NZ_CP085324.1, forward strand.
TCCGTCCACGTCATTCCCTCCCGGATGCTCGCGCTGCCTTCAAGCGTCTCCGGGTCGAACTCCCAGTCGGAGAACGCGTATCCGGCCGTCTCGTTCGGGTTCTCGGGGTCGCGCGCGGTCGGGTAGACGAACAACTGATCCATGATGGCGAACGCCGCGGAGTCGGAGATGACGAGCGGGTTGAAGCCCCGCGGTTCGTTCGTCAAGCCGATGACCGGCTTTCCGCCCTGCTGGATTTCTCCGGAGGTGGTCGTTCCGCCGGTCGTCGTGTCGTCGTCGGAGGAGTCCCCACCGCCGCTCGAACAGCCCGCGAGGCCGGCGACCCCGCCGACGCCGAGGTACTTCAGAACGTTACGGCGAGTCCCTTGACTATCGTTACTCATAGGTTTGCTACCGAGACTCACTTTTTCACGCCGCGTTATAAATTTTGGCTATGGGTCAATCGACGGGGGTTAGCGGAGGTGTTCGTCGAACCAGTCCGCCGTCCGTCGAACCGCGTCCCGCCGGTTCTCCGCGTCTCGGAAGCCGTGGCCCTCGTCCTCGTAGATGGTCGATTCGAACGGTACGTCCGAGCCCTCGAAGAAGTCGATGAGTTCCTCCGCCTGATTCACGGGCACTCTGAGGTCGTCCGCACCGTGCAGTACGGAGAGCGGGGTCGTCACGTCGTCCAGCCGCCAGTGGCTCGACGCCGCGTGGTAGCGCTCCTCTTGCTCGTCCGGCGTTCCACCGAGGTCGCGTTCGGTGAGCAGGCGGCCGACCCGGTCGACCTCCTCGTAGTCCGTGAACTGGTTCACGACGCCATACCACTCCACCGCCGCGTCCCACACGTCGGGGTACTGCGTGATGGACTGGAGCGTCATGAACCCGCCCCACGACCCGCCGTAGATACCTACCTCGTCGGTCGTGTACGGGAGGTCGCGCGCGAACCGCGCGGCCTCGCGGGCGTCCGCGACCTCACCGCCCTCCCAGTCCCCCATGGAGAGTTCCTGGAACGGCCGGCCGTACCCGCCGCTCCCGCGGAAGTCGATGCCGACGACGACGAACCCGCGCGCCGCGAGGTACTGCTCCATCGGATGCCAGCCGTTACCGAACTGGAAGTGCGCGCCGCCGTGCACCTGCACGAGCGTCGGCGCGGGGTCGTCCGGCGTCACGTCCGCCGGTTTGTAGACGTACGCGTTGACGTACATCCCGTCGAAGGACTGGTACGTGACGTTCTCGGGGACGACGACGCCCTCGGGCGTGTCGGGGTCTCGGAGCTGGGTCTCGCTCCCGCCGGACACGTCGAGCGTCCGCGGGTGGTTCGGCGCGTCCTGCGCGGCGTACACGAACCCGAATCGTTCGCCGTCCGCGGATCGGTGGACGGGGCCCGCACCGAACACACCGTCGTGGACGGTGATCCGGGACGTGACACCCTTCGCGTCGCTGTCGTCGTGCAGGAGCACGGTCTCCAACTGCTGGGTGCCGCGCTCGCGGACTGGATAGTAGAGCTGGTCGCCGTCCGGCGCCCAGAGCGGACTCTGGACGTTGTACTGATGGCTCGCCTCTACCTCGTACACCTCGCGGTTGCCGGTGTCGAGGTCGACGACATGGATGTCCTCGGAGTGCCGGTACCAGGGTTCCGCGACGCGCTTCGCGAAGAACGCGACGCGGTCGCCGTCCGGGCCGAACGACGGGACGCTCGTGACGGAGAGGCCCGTGGTGAGTTTCTCGTCGGTGCCGTCCGTGAGGTTCACCACGTGCGCTTCGTCCGCCCAGTCGCGACCGTCCCAGTCGTCCGCGGAGACGTACGCGATGCGTTCGCCCTCCGGCCCCCAGGTCGGCGACCAGCGCTTGTCGTCGTGGGGGTTCATGCCCGTGGTGACGCGTTCGATGTTCGCGCCGTCGGCGTCCACCGTCCAGATGTCGTTGTACGCGCCGCGTCCGGAGATGAACGCGAGGCGGTCGGTGTCGGGCGCGAACCGCGGTTCGGCGTCGAACGCGTCGCTCGGCGCGGGCGCGGACTCCTCGCCGGTCTCGGTGTCGTAGACGCGAACCTCGCCGTCGCGGGTGTACGTGAGTTTCGTGCCGTCAGCGTTCCAGTCAATGCGGCCCCAGCGTCCCGAGATTCGGTCGTCGAACGCGACGACACGTTCGGAGGCGTCGATGTCGTCGCGGTACTCCCAGACGGTGTCGGAGCCGGTCTCGCGCTCCACGTAGGTCAGGCGCTCGCCGTCCGGAGCGGGTCGCCACGAGACGCTGACGGCGTCCGCGATGTTCATCACGTCAGGGTCGGCTGTGTCCGTCATCAGTTTTCACCTCCGTCGGCCGCGGGCCCGAACCCGATTTCGGCGAAGAACTCGCGGACGCGAGCGATGTACTGGTCGTGCTGGTCGAGGTTCGGGGAGTGCCCCGAGTTCTCGAAGACGACGAGACGGGAGTCCGGGAAGAGGTCGGCTATCTCGACGCTCGCTTCGGGCGGCGTGATCCAGTCGTGGCGGCCGACGGTGACGAGCGCCGGCGTCTCGACGTCGGGCAGACCGTCCGTGTAGTCCATGGTGGGGTACTCTTCGGTGAACATGACGTTGTGCGTCTCGTGGTGGAAGTCGAGGGAGTCGACACCCTCGCGGGCGGCGTCCGCGTCGAACTGACTCATATCGGGTTCGTAGAGCGGGAGCATCCCGAGCCAGACGCGCTCGAACTCCTCGTCGGATCGGACGTCCCCGTCCATCACGCGAGAGAACTCGTCCCACGTGATGTCGGGGATGTCGAAGGCGTGTGCTTTGAGTTCATCCCAGGATTCGCGGGCGTTCTCCCAGGCGTTCTCCTCGTATTCGCCGGTCGGGGCGGTGTCGCGGAGGACAAACCCGGCGAGGTCGTCGCCGTACGTGGTCGCGTACTCCTGAGTGATGAATCCGCCGTAGGATCCGCCGATAATGGCGATTTCGCCGAGGTCGAGTTCCTCGCGCAGTCCCTCTACGTCGGCGGCGTACTGTTCGTTTGAGTAGGGTTTCGTGAGGCTGGACTGACCGCAGCCGCGGTGATCATACACGACGACTTCGTAGTCGTCGGCGAGCGCTTCGTAGGCCTGTTTTCCTTTCTGGTGGTCGCTGATTCCGGGGCCGCCATGGAGGATGACAATGGCGTCGTCGTTCTCCTCACCGAGGACCTCGTAGTACAGCTCCGCGCCGTTGACATCTGCATACATGAGCTATCTATCGCGTCCGTGAGTGCGTGAATCACTGGCAAAATAGTTGCGGACGCGGACGTCTGGGAGTGGAGGAGGTTTGTCGGTCGGTGGGGACAGAACGCGTTCTGTGATTTGCGGGGTGAGCGCAGAATTTTCCACATAGAATAACACCCTTAGTGCGTTATTATCTCGGTGAGTGTGCGTGGATTTCACAAACAGAATCGTAAACCATGTGAAGGGTTGTCACTGGCTGCGGGGTGAACACGAAGAAGAACGCAGACCTACGCCGACAGCGCGTCCCGGATCTCCGTCACGGAGAACTCGAGCGCCGACGCCCGATCCGGATGCATCGCCACGAGCAGATGATCCACGCGATCCCCCACGTACTCCACGAGCCGCTGCGCGCGAACCACGTCGAACGCACCCATCGAATCGACAGCCACCACCGGAACCGCCTCCGGCACGTCGTACGTCAGACACCCCGCGAGACACAGCACCAGCCCGATGAGTTCACGTTCGGACTCCGCGAGATGCCGCACGCTCTCCTGCTGGACGGCACCCTCGACCTCCCGCGCGATGACCAACTCGAAGTCGCCGTCCAACCACACGCGCTGCACGCGCTCAAACTCCAGCACGGACACCAGGTCGTCCATCGCCTCGTTGAACGACTCGCGCAACTCCGCCTCGGCGTTCTCGATGCGGTCGGTCAACGCCGTGATATCCGACGAGAGCTCCGCGATTCGCTTCTCCAACTCCTCGTACTCCGCGACCGCCGACTCCAGACGTCTACGGCGGTCTTCGAGCCGCCCTACCGTCGAACGCGCGTCCCGGAGCGCGGCCCGCGTCTCCTCGATCTCCGCCACCACGCCGTCCGCCTCCGCGGCGCGCTCGTGCTCTCGCGCCGCGATTCGCTCGTCGAGGTCGTCGAGGTCTCCTTCGAGTTCCTCCAGCCGCTCGCGCTGGGTGGCGAGCGACGACCGCCGTTCCCGCAGCGACTCCACGACCTCGCGGCGGTCTGCCTCCAGGTCGCGGACGCGCGCCGCCGCGTCCTCCGCTGCCGCCAAGTCCTCCGACACCGCCTCGATACGCGGGCGGTGGTCTTCCAGTCGCTCGCGGTCGCGTTCGACGAGGTCGACGAGGTCGTCGAGCGTCCCCTCGAACGCGGACTCGGGCGCGTTCTGCCCGCACGCCCAGCACGCGTACTCGTCCCCGGTGAGGCCCGCGTCCTGCCCGAGCGCGCCCGTAAAGTCGCCATTCAGCATTTCTCGATTCGCGGTCAGTACCGACTGCAACACGTCCAGGCGGTTCTCGCGCTCCGCCACCCGTCGCTCCAGGCGCTCCTTCTCCGCCCGTAACTCCGCGGCGTCGTGCTCGTCGGCCGTCGACCGCGCGTCCGCGAGGTCGGCTTCGACGGTTTCCAGCCGGTTCTCGAGGCGCTCGATGGCGTCCTCCGTGTTCTCGACGCGCCGCCGCTGCTCGTCACGTTCGGCCGCGAGGTCGGTGCGGCGGTCGCGGAGCGCCGCCAGTTCGTCGTCCTCGTCGGCGGTCGTGCGCGCGAGCAAGTCGTCGAGGTCGTCCTCCAGCGACGCGACCCGCTCGCGCGCCTCCGAGAGGGACGCCTCCACGTCCGCGAGGTCGTCCGCCGCACCTTCGAGGTCGTCGCGGTCGTCCTCCAGGGACTGCTTCTCGGCTATCTTCGCCGCGCGCTCCGCCTCCAGCGACGACACTTCGAGCGGCGCTTTCAGCGTCTCCTCGAAGGAGTCGCCGTTCCGCACCGCCGCGCGGAGGTCGTTGAACTCGAGGAACGTGGCGAACGAGACGAGGTCGTCCGCGTTGTCCGCGTCGCCCAACCACGATTCGCCCGAAACGGAGAGTCCCGTCCCCGCGCGTTCCGCGGTTCGCGTCACCGACCGGTCGCCGTTCGACAGCGTCACCTCCGCGCGCGACGTGCCGCTCCGCAACGGGACGTCGTCGCTTCCCAGCGCGAACGTGAGCGCGTGCAAGAGCGAAGTCTTGTTCGACGCGTTCGGCCCCGAGAGCAACGTCACGCCGTCGCCGAAAGTCGTTTCGAGTTCGTCGATACCGCCAACGTTCCGGACTGTGAGTTCGAACGTCATGAGTTACACTGGCAGACGTAGCCGCGGTGGAGCGCGCGCTCGACGGGGACACGGGTTCGGCAGTTCTCGCACTCGACTTCGACGGTCGCGTGCACCGCGAGGTCGCCGCCCGCGCTGAGGCGGTTCTTGGTCGTGAGCGAGGAGACGGCCTCGCTCGCCTTCGACTCGGCGTGGCTCGCCGCGATGTCGAGGGCGTCCTCCTCCCAGTTGCTGTCGGTCGTCGAGGTGTCGGTTCGTTCGACGCCGAGGCAGTCTTTGAGGTGGGTTCTGACGACGGCGTACGAGACGAAGTCGGACTCGAGGTCGTCGATGGGGACGCCCTCCTCGCGGAGGACGTTCCGCACCTCGGCCGCGGTCGCGTCGTCCCCCTGGAGGCGCTCGTACTTCGATTCGGCCTCGTCGCCGAGCGTCTGGAGGCCGGCGCGATCCATCGTGTTCCGGAGGAGCGCGACGTTCAACCAGTCGGCGAGCGACCGATAGCCCTTCCGGCGCGACCCGTCGGCCGTCCACTGGTCGACGAGCCGTTCCTCGTATCCCGTGAGGTCGTACTCGTCGAATAGTCGACACACCTTGCAGCCGTACGTCGTCATGCGCGTTCTCTACCCAGCGAACCCGTATGAATCTTGAGGTCTCCCGGGATTCATTCGTATTCGGGAGCCATGTAGTAATCGTCCATGTTGCTCTCGCGATCCGTCACGACGATGTGGTCGACGCGCTCGACCATCTCGTACTCCTCGATAGCCGTCACGAGCTCGTCAATTTCGCGGAGCGTCGGCGCCATCCCGACCGCGTACACGTCGTACGTCCCGATACCGCGGACGACATGCCAGAACCGCATTTCCGCGAGCCGGTCGAACGTAGCGTCCTTCGCACCCGGTTCGTCCACCGCCTCCACGGCGATACGAACGATCTCCCAGCTCACGTTCTCCGGGTCGAGGAGGAAGAACACCGTCGTCATCTCCAGGAGGTTCGACACCCGATAGCGGATTCCCTCGGTCGACATCTCGTAGCCGGCCTCCTCCAACTGCGCCGCTATCTCCGAGTAGGGCGCACGCGGATCCGCCGCGAGAATCTGGAGGATGCGGCTGTCGATGTCGTCGACGTTGTCGAATCGTGAGCTATCCATACCGGCGCGTACTCGCGCGACGCTCTTGAAACGGCGGGTTGCGGAGGAAGTCGAGTGACCTCCCGTTCGAGTGAACCACCCGCTAAAGGCTGCCACAATGCGAGGGTTTTAACCCTCACTTTCCTACCGTGCAGGTGTATGGGACGCGATAAGCGGTACGACCAGTACGAGTCGTACGACTATCTCGACGACGACGCCTACGAACAGTTCGACCTTCCCGCCGTTCACGCCGGTTTCGACCCCTACGAGGTTCCCCTGAGCGACGACGAGGAAGCCCGCCTCAACGCCGTTCTCGACGACACCGTTATCTCCCTCCACGACCACCCATTCTACTTCCCCGAACACCTCTCCGAGGACATCCAGGACTACATTCGCGCCGGCCGCGCGCGCACCGCGTTCGAAGCGCTCTCCGAGACGCCGCTCGACGCCGTGTTCGACATGCACCTCGACGGGCTCTCGCACATCCACTCCCACCACGGTTGGAAGTGGAGCGAGATCGTCCACGACGTGACGATGCGCGCCGCCGACATCCAGCACTCTGACTACGGGATTCGCGCGAGCGGCGTCGAGGACATCGAACGCGCCCGCGAGAACGGCCAACTCGCGTTCGTTCCCGCTCTCGAATCGGCGGCGATGATAGAGAACGAACTCGACCGCCTCGACCAGCTCTACGGCATGGGCATCCGGTCTATCGGCGTGACGTACGACGCCTCGAACAGCCTCGGCGCCGGGAAGGGTGGCGTCTACGAGGTAGACGGCGGTCTTACGACGTTCGGCGTCGACGCCATCGCGCGCATGAACGACCTCGGTCTCGCGGTGAGCACCAGTCACGCGAGCAAGCAGACCACGCTCGACGTGTGCGACGTGACGGTCAAACCGATATTCGACACGCACGCACTCGCGCAGGGCGCGGGCATGGGCAAACGCGGCACGAGCGACGAGGAACTCGAAGCCATCGCGGCGACCGGCGGCGTCATCGGCCTGCTCTCCTCCGCCCACCTCCCGTCCATCGACGAGTACATGGAGCACTTCGAGTACCTCGTCGACCTCGTGGGCATCGACCACGTCGCGTTCGGCCCGGACGTCCTGTACGGCGACCACACAGAGTTGCTCCGCGTGCTCGCCGCCGACCAGGGCGTCGAACTCCCCGAGTCTACCCTCCAGACCGAGTACGTTCGCGGGCTGGAGAACCCGACGGAGGCCTGGCAGAACATCCCGCGCTGGCTCGTCAAGGAGGGCTACTCGGACCGCGACATCGAGAAAATCCTCGGCGAGAACATCCTCCGCGTCCTCGACGAGACGTGGGCGTGACGACACACTGACCCGCCGACCGCGCGCCGCGGAGCGGGTAGCCGCCGGCTCGCCGACCGCGGATGCCGACACACCAACCACTAAGTAGGTCTTTATTCTATTTTCGTTGGATAGAGGTATTGCTATTCAACTGATTAGTGTGAGATCGTCGGTCTCCGCTGCGCTGTGGCGGTCGCGGATCACTGTGAACGCGTAACGCAGAACGTTTTTGACTGACCAGTCAGTAAGTACGGGTAACGAATGACGCACACCCACCGATTGAGCAGACACCCGTCACGTGCGAACCGAACGACGACCCGCGGGGTGGCCGCCTGATGGGCGTCCGCCGGCAGATAGAACGCGTCTTCAAGGGCCCCGAGGAGTTCGACCTCACGTCCGGCAGCATCGGCAAACCCCTGTTCTACCTCTCGCTGCCCATCGTCATCACGAACCTCTTCCAGACCGCGTACAACCTCGCGGACACCTTCTGGCTCGGCCAGTACAACACCGACGCCCTCGCCGCCATCAGCTTCGCGTTCCCGATGGTGTTCCTCCTCATCTCCCTCGGCATGGGCGTCTCCGTCGCCGGAAGCGTCCTCGTCGCCCAGTTCACGGGCGCGGGCGAGGAACGCGAAGCCGAGTACGCCGCCTCCCAGACCATCACGTTCGCCGTCATCATCTCCGTCGTGCTCGGCGGCGTCGGGTACTTCTTCGTCAGCGACTTCCTCTCCCTGATGGGCGCGTCCGCCGACGTGCTCCCGCTCGCCACCAGCTACATGGAAGTCATCTCGCTCGGCCTCCTCTTCATGTTCGGGTTCGCCGTCTTCATCTCCCTCATGCGGGGGTACGGCGACACCATCACGCCGATGGTCGTCATGTTCGGCTCCGTCGTCCTCAACATCGTCCTCGACCCCTTCCTCATCTTCGGCTGGACGGTCGTCGAGAACGCCCCCGTCGTCGGCACGATAGCGTTCCCCGAACTCGGCATCCAGGGCGCGGCCATCGCCACCGTGTTCTCGCGGGCGCTCGCGCTCGTCGTCGGCCTCGCCATCATGTTCGGCGGCCGCCGCGGCGTCCAGATACACCTCCGCGACATGGCTCCCGACATCGACTACCTCCGCCGCCTCGTCCGCATCGGCGGCCCGGCGTCCGTCGAGGGGAGCGGGCGCGCCATCTCGATGAACCTCCTCCTGTTCATCGTCGCGTTCTTCCCCGACGCGGTCGTCGCCGCGTACGGCGTCGGCACGCGCGTGTTCTCCGTCGTTTTCCTCCCCGCAATCGCCATCTCCCGGGGCGTCGAGACGATGACCGGCCAGAACATGGGCGCGGGCCAACCCGACCGCGCCGCCGCGGCCGCCACCCTCGCGAGCAAAGTGCTGTTCGTCGTGCTCGCGCTCACCGGTCTCCTCGTGTTCGCGTTCCCCGAACCGATCATCTCCGCGTTCGTCGGGGCCGACCAGGCGAACGCCGACCAGGTCGTCTCCGTCGGCGCGGAGTTCCTCCGGTACGTCGCGCTCACGTTCGGGTTCATCGGCGTGACGCAGGCCTTCGTCGGGAGTTTCCGCGGCGCGGGGAAGACGCTCACCGCGGCCGTCATCTCCGTCGTCATCCTCGGGTTCGTCCGGTTCCCCATCGCGTGGTTCGCGTCCGGCCCGCTCGACGAGACCGGTATCTGGGTGGCGTTCGCCGTCTCGAACGTCCTCGGCGGCGTGCTCGCCTACGCGTGGTACAAGCGCGGCACCTGGCGGGACGCCGACCTCACGGAAGACCGGGTCGACGCGGAAGAAGTAGCCGCGACGGACGACTAGGCGGTCTCGACGAACGTCGCGTCCGCCGACGTCTTCCCCTGATTGAAGGAGAGGATTTTCGCGCGAATCACGTCGCCCTCGCGCACGGAGTCCGGAACGTCCTCGGTGAAGACGACGAACCCCTCGACCTTCCCGACGGCGACGCGCTCGCCGGAGTGGTGGTCGGTGAACTCCGTGACGCCGAACTCGTACGTCTCTCCGAGTTCGACGGGCGGTTCGCGTTCCTGCGCGGCCTCGTGCGCGCGCCGGGATTCGCGCTCGTCGGCGGACGACCGCCGCCACAGGAAGACCGCCGCGCCACCGACCAACACCACGGCGACAGCGCCGAGCGTGATGAGCGTCGTCGTGTCCATACGCCCGCAAGAAACCGCGCCACGATAACTCCGGCGACCGACCCTACTCGGCCGCGGCCTTCAGGAACTGGGGGACGATGAGGAGTTCCACGACCGCGACCGCGAACAGCATCGTCTGCATGATGCCCTCCGTGAACGTGAACGCGATGGCGAAGATGATGATTGCTGAACTCGCACCCATGCCGTAGCGGACGACCGGACTTCGGAGGGCTGGCATACGCGAATCACGCGACGGCGTCGAAAAGAACGTTCCGGAACGTCACGGCTTGGTTTCGCCGCGGGTTCGGGCGGCGGTATCCCGAGACGTTATGGCGAAGCCACCGAAACCAACCCGTATGGACGGTCTCCTCCTCGCGCACGTCGCGGTGTTCGCGGTGTCCGCGGTTCTCTGCGCGGTGAGCATTCCGCGCGCGCTCGCCATCCAGCACGCAGACACTCGCTGGGGGCTCGTGGGACTGCTGGGGTCTGTGGGACTGTGGGCCGCGGGCTACGTCGGCTACCTGGTCGCACCGACGAACGCCCTCCGGGAGGCGTTCTACATCCTCGGGTTCAGTTTCGCGTTCGTCGCGGTCGGCGCGTTCCTCTACTTCTGCGCGGCGTACACGGGCCGGCCGCCGCGGCGCGTGCCCTATCGGAAGACCGCGCTCGCGGCGTTCGCGGTCGTCGTCGGCCTGAAAGTGACGAACCCCCTCCACGAGTTCTACTTCACGACCGAGTGGACGACCACGCCGTTCCCCCACCTCGCCGTCGTCCACCAGCCCGCGTACTGGCTCATCCTCGGCCTCTCGTACGCGCTCACCGCTGTCGGCTTCTTCATGTTGCTCGAACGGTTCTACCGCACCGGCACCGACAGCCGACCGCTCGTCGTCCTGCTCGTCCTGACGGGCGTGCCCGCGCTCGCGACGACGCTCGGCGAGGAAATCGACTGGCTCCTCCCACTGATGTACGAACCGCCCGGGGTCGCGCTGTTCGCGGTCGGCGTCCTGTTCGTGTACGCCCGCCGGTTCGAGGCGATTCGCCTCACGAGCAACGCCACCGACCCCGCCGTGTTCCTCGACGCGGACGGCCGCGTCCGCGACTACAACACCGCCGCGCTCGCCATCCTCCCGAGCCTGGACGGGTCGGTCGGCGCGCCGATAGACCGCGTGAACGACCTGCTCGCCGCCGAACTCGACGACCCCGGCGTCGTCGCCGTCGAGGACGACACCACGCGGTACTACCAGGTGTCCACGGCCCCGTTCACCGCGGGGGACGCCCGGATGGGCCAGCTCGTCACGCTCACCGACGTGACCGACCGTGAGACCTACCGCCGCCAACTGGAGTCGAAGACCGAACAGCTCGAAGCCCTCACGCGGGTCGTCCGCCACGACATCCGCAACGACATGACCGTCATCACCGGCTGGGGCGAAACCCTCCGCGACCACGTGGACGACGACGGCCGGGACGCCCTCGACCGCGTGCTCCGGACGGCAGACCACGTCGTGGACGTGACGGACACCGTCGGCGAGTTCCTCGACGCGCTCTCCGGCGCGGCCAGCCTCGACCTCCGCCCCGTCTCCCTCCACCGAACCCTCACCGCGGAACTCGCCGCCGTCCGCGAATCCCACCCCGACGCCGACTACGCCGTCGAGGGCGCGATTCCGGACGTGGACGTGCGCGCGACCGGCCTCCTCTCCTCGGTGTTCCGGAACCTCCTCGAAAACGCCGCCCGCCACTCGGACCGCGACACCCCGTCCGTCACCGTCTCCTGCACCGAACGCGACGACACCGTCGAAATCCGGGTCGCCGACGACGGCCCCGGCATCCCCGACGCCCAGAAATCCCGGCTGTTCGACCGCGGCGAGAAAGGCGCGGCCAGCCCCGGTTCCGGCATCGGCCTCTACCTCGTCCAGACGCTCGTCGAACAGTTCGACGGCACCGTCCACGTCGAGGACAACGACCCACGGGGCGCGGTGTTCGTCGTCGAACTGGAACGCGCGGTGTAGTGTCAGCGGTGTCGTTCCTCGACGCCGACGGTGAGGATTGATTTTGCGATCGCGAGGCCGCCCGTGAGGGGGTCGAGCGTCGTCTCACCGGCGCGTTCGCGGTAGTCGATGGGGAGTTCGCGAACCCGATACCCGCGGGCGAGCGGGCGGAGGAGGAGTTCGGCGGAGAGTCCGGTGTTTTCCGTCCACGTGATGTCCTCGATGACGCGACGGCGATACGCGCGCATACCGGTGGTGGTGTCGTGGACGCGCTCCCCGAGGAGGAGCGATGCGAGGAGGGCGAACGCGATGTTCCCGTACCGGTTGGTGTCGGGCATCGCGTCCGCGCCGTGGTAGAGGCGGTCGCCGCTGACGACGTCGTAGCCGTCGTTGATCGCGTCGAGGAAGTCGGGGAGTCGTTCCATCGGGTAGGTGTCGTCGCAGTCGGTGGTGACGACGACGGGTCGGTCGGGCGTGGTGATGGCTTCGTGCACGGCGACGCCGTACCCCTGCGGGGGTTGTTCGACGACGGTCGCGCCGTGTTCGCGTGCTATCTCGGGCGTTCGATCCTGTGAGCTATCGACGCAGACGACGTTCGCTCGGTCGTCGGTGACCGCGGCGATGTCGGTGAGAACCGTGTCGATGGCTGCTTCTTCGTTGTACGTCCCCATGACGACGCTGACGTCGTCGAAGGTGTACGTGTCGTCGGGCACACGTGCCCACACACCCGCCACATTTTTAGGCTTACCTAAACACTCGCGAGGGTGTCGTGCAGGTGGTCGGCCGCCTTCAGGGAGAGCGCCGCGAGCGTCAACGTCGGATTCATCGCGCCGCCCGTCACGAACACGCTACTCCCCGCAATCCAGAGGTTGTCGAGGTCGTGCGTCCGCATCTCCGGCGTCACCACACTCTCGGCCGGGTCGTAGCCCATCCGCGTCGTCCCCATATGGTGAAAGGCCGGCCCGGTGTTCTCCGGCCCGACCTGCCACGTCACCTCCGCGCCCAGCTCGTCCAGGACGCGCTCCTGAATCTCGTTCGCTCGCTCCAGCGTCCGCCGCGTCACGTCGTCGATACCCCAGTGAACGTCCGGCACCGGGTTCCCGTGGTCGTCCGTCCGCGATTCGTCCAACCCCACGTAGTTGCTCGCGCGCGGCCGCTGTTCGACCAATCCCCCCATCGCGATGTGGTTACCGTACGACTGCCGGAGCGACCCGAGCAGGGCGTCCCCCCACTCCTCGCTCCCGAGCGCCTCCATCACCGGCGACGGCCCCGCGTAGTTCAGGAATTCGAGTTTCAGCCGCGCGTAGTCGCTCGCGTCGCCCTCCGCGTCCGGCACGCCCTGCTCGGTTCCGCGCCGGGGGTCGTCGTAGAACTGGTGGCACTCGCTCGTCAGGAACCCGACGTGGTTCTGCCGCGTCTCCGCGTCCAGCACGCCCCCGGTTCCCGCGAACACGTGATCCATGAAGTACCGGCCGACCGCGCCGCTCGTGTTCGCGAGGCCGTCCGGGTAGGCGTCGGACGCGGAGAGCAGGAGGAGGCGCGGCGTCTCCACCCCGCCGCACGCGACCACGAACTGACTGGCCTGCTGGCGGTGCGTCTCGCCGTCCGGCGTCGCGTACACCGCCGCCGTCACGCGGTCGCCCGACGCGTCGTGTTCGAGTCGCTGCACCGCCGCCCGGTCGATGACGCGTGCGCCGTCGGCTTCCGCCGACGAGACGTGTCGGGTCGCGTCGTACTTCGCGCCCGACGGACACACCGGCTTGCAGGTGCCGTACCCGATGCACGGCGACTCGTCCGCGTACGCCTCCGAGTTCCGCGCGTTCGGCACGGAGTGAGTGGCGATGCCGAGTCGCTCGCAGGCGTCCGCGAACAGCGAGTCGCTGTACGACGGCTCGAACGCCGGCATCGGATACGGTTCGTCGCGTGGCGGCGCGAACGGATTGTCGTCCGCGCCCGCGACGCCGAGCGCGCGCTCCGCCGCGGCGTAGTACGGCCGGAGGTCGTCGTAGTCGAGCGGCCAGTCCGCGGCGACGCCGTGCCGGGACGCCTGCTCGAAGTCGAGTTCGTGTAACCGCATCACCATCCCCTGCCAGTGGAGCGTCGACCCCCCGACGCCCTTCACGCGCGCCCGGTTCAGCGGGTATCCGCGGTCGCCCGACGACGTGTACGCGTCGCGCTCCCCGCCCATGTCCCAGACGGAGAGCGGGCCGTGGCCCGGCCGAATGTGGCGTTCCATGCGCTCGCGTCGGCTGTCGTCGTCGAACCGCTCGCCGGCTTCGAGCACGACGACGTCGTGGCCGCGCGCCGCGAGCCTGTCCGCGACGAGCGCCCCCGCCGGCCCCGCGCCGACGATGCACACGTCCGCCGACCCGGACGGCGTTCGGTTCGCGCTCATGGCGGTCGCTGGTAGCTCCCCGCGCCACCCGGGTGACCGATGGGGTTCTCGATGCCGACGAGTTCCCCGCCGGTGGGCGACGCGTAGAGCGCGTACAGGAGTTCGTTCACGACGTAGTACCGAACGCGCTCGACGTCGCTCCCGTCGGGGTCGGGGTCGGCGGTGTCCGCGTTCATCGCGTGGAGCGCGTCCGACCGCGTCAACCGGTGGAGGTCGGCGAAGGACTCGTCGTGCCAGGAGCGAGCGTAGTCGTCGAGGTAGTCGGTCGCGGCCGCGATGCCCGCCGCGTGGTCGGGGTGGTCGCGGACGCGGCCGTCGAGGAAGGTTTCGACGAAGGACGCGACGTTCTCGACCGGCGTCGGGTAGAGGGTGTGGGCGGCGGCGACCATCGTCGTTCGGCTGTCGGCGTCGAGCGGTCGGTCGTCCGCCCCGTCGTCGCCGGTGAGGACGACCGCCCCACCGACGGTCACGCCGGTGGCGGCGAGCGCGGCGAGCGCGTCGCGGCGACTCAGCTTCATCCACCCATGTTTAGGTGTGCCTAAACTTAGTGGTTGTGTTCGGCGACCGTCATCGACACGTTCACGAACACGCTCGGCCGCGACGGCGACGGCACGTACGCCGCGGCACCGCCGCACGCCCGGACGTTCGCGCACCGCTCGACCCGCGGTGACAGCGCGCGCACGTCGCCCCCGGTGGCATCGACCGGCAGGGACAGCCGGTACGTGAACCCGTCCCCGCCGCCGTACTGGACGAACGCCGACACCCGCACCGTCCCCCGTCCGGCGACGGTCAGCGAGTCGTTCCCCGTGGCGGACACGTCGCCCGCGACGGACACGCGACCGTCACGCACGGACACGTTCAGGCCGACCGCGCCGTCCGTCGGCTCGGCCGTGTAGTACGCGCTCTCAGCGTCCGTCGCGACGCGAATCGTGGTCGCGGTCGCGGCCGACGGCACGCCCAACCGGGCCTCAAGCGTCACGGCCGCCCCGGACACGTCCTCGACGCGCTGGAGGCGTGCGGCGGACGGCGACCCCGCCGCGGGGTTCCAGACGCCCCGGTAGACGTACCGGTAGAGCGACCGGTTCGGGAACGCGTCCGCGACCGCGAACGGCCGGTCGTCGATGGCGTACACCGCCCGTCCGTCGAACCCGGGGTCGTTCCGCAACGGCTGGAACGGGTGGTTCAGCCAGTCGCCGTACGGATCCGGAAGCAACACTACCGATTCGGCGGGCGCGCCGTCCTCGAACGGCGCGTACGCCGTTTCGTACGTCTCGGTCACGTCGAGGTTCGTCTGCACGGGGTCGGCCGCGTTCCCCGCGGTTACGACCGCGCCGCCCGTCAGGCCGACCACGAGCACGGCGGCGACCGCGACGCGCGCGACCCGCGGGTCGAACCGCTCGCGCGCCGCCGTCCGCAGGCGCGTACCGCCGCGGACGGCCGCGAACGCCGCGAACACCGCCGTCGGAACGAGGAGGTCGAAGTGGTAGTAGGGGCCGAGAACGGACACCAGTCCGTCGCCCGCCCTCGACACGTCACCGAGGATGTTGAACGTCCCCCAGAAGTAGACGTTGCCGGCGGCGACCGTGACGAACACGCCGGCCACCGCCGCGGCGCGCGCCGACCACTCGCGGCGGCCCGCCCACACGACGCCCGCGGCGGCGAGGAGGCTTCCGAACGCGCCGCCCGCCACCCACTTCGTGAAGAACAGGTCGAGGACGATGCGGTTCACGCGCACGGCGAGTTCCGGCGTGTACACGACCTCGTGGCCGAGCAGGCGGCGTTGCCCGAACCCGAGTCCGTCCAGCGGCGCGAACGCCTGATAGGGGAAGACGAACGCGTCCCCGGTCACCAGCGCGTTGTAGCCGAGGGTGACGCCGACGCCGGCCAGGCCGAGCGCCGCGGTCACCGCCTGCCGGGGGAGCGCCGCCCGCCAGTCCGCGTAGAGCGTCCAGAGCGCGTGCGCCACGAACGGGGTCGCGAACAGGACGGCGGTGTACGGCCGGGAGAAGAACGCTACCCCGACCGCGCCGCCGGCGACGGCCGCCCACCGGCGGCTCCCGGTTCGGTCGGCCCGCAGGTAGGCGTACGCGAACGCGAGGTTCAGCAGGGTCGTCGGCGCGTACGGCAGGAACACGCCCGACTCGACGACGAACAGGGGGGACGCGAGCACGAACGCGCCGGCGAGCAGGCCGACGCGGGAATCGAACACCTCGCGCCCGACGAGCGCGGTGAGCGCGACGACCCCGGCGGCGATACCGGGGAGCGCGAGCCGGTACGCGCCGAACAGCTCGCCGAGCGCGAAGAAGAACGCCGGAACCGGCGCGTACTTCGCGTACAGCCGGTCGCCCGTGTCCACGAAGAACCACGGCCGGAACGCGTCCTCCATCGGCGGCCGGAGGAACACCTGGCCGTCGAGTAACATCGCGGCCTGCTGGAGGTAGACGCCCTCGTCGTGGTTCAGGGAGTGATAGGGGAACACCGTCGTCGATACCAGCCACGCGACCACGGCCGCGACACCGACGAGCGCGAGCACGCCCCAGTGCCAGCGCCGAGTCATTCCTCGGTCGGGAACCAGGCGAGCCTGTGGTCGATGTCGAGGTCGACGCGGACTCGCCGGTCGAGGGAGAGTTGGTCGGCGTGGTTGTGCTCGCAGTACACGAGTCCGCCGGTGTCGAGTTCCACGCGGTAGACGAACGCCGGTCCCGTGTACTGGCGGTGGACGACGCGGCCGTTCCCGTCGTCGGTGGGAACCGCTCGCAGGTCGTCGGGGCGGACGAGCACGTCGATGTCCGCGCCCTCGTACTCCGCGTCGAGGCCCGCGATGGCGTCCGCCGGCACGTCTCCCACGGGCGTCTCCACCCGTCCGTCGGCGAATCGGCCGGAGACGAACCCGGCCTCGCCGATGAACTCCGCGACGAACCGGGACGTCGGCTGCTCGAAGACCGTCTCGGGCCGCCCGACCTGTTCGAGGTGGCCGTCGTTCATCACCGCGACGCGGTCGCTGATGGACAACGCCTCCTCCTGGTCGTGCGTCACCGAAATCGCCGTGACGCCGGTTTCCTTGAGGATTCGACGCACCTCCTCGCGCATCTCGCGTCGTAGCGACACGTCGAGGTTGGAGAACGGTTCGTCGAGCAGGATGACGTCGGGTTCCGGCGCGAGCGACCGCGCGAGCGCGACGCGCTGTTTCTGGCCGCCCGAGAGCGTGTCCGGCGCGGCGTCCGCGTAGTCCGCCAGTCCGACGAGGTCGAGGAGGTCGCTCACGCGGCGCTCGACCGCCTCGTCGGGCCGGTTCGCGATACCGTACGCGACGTTCTCCCCGACCGACAGGTGGGGGAACAGCGCGAAGTCCTGGAACAGCAGTCCGATGTCCCGGTTCTCGGGGCGGACGAACGTCCCGTCGTCCGCGACGACGTCCCCGCGGACGCGAACGCGGCCGTCGTCGGGGCGTTCGAGACCCGCTATCAGGCGGAGCGTGGTCGACTTCCCACAGCCGGACGGGCCGAGCAGTGTCAGGAGTTCGCCGTCGCGAACGTCGAAAGAGAGCGAATCGACGGCGGTTTCGGGGCCGAACGACCGCGTCACCCCGTCGAGTTCGAGGATTGGTGGTCGGTCGTGCTCGTCCGCGTCCGGTCGTGTCTGGCGTGTCTCACTCATTCGTGTCACCGTCGCCCGTGTCTTCCTGCGCGAGGATGACGGCCATCGAGAGGCCGGAGACGACCACGAGGACGAGCGCCGGGAGCGCCGCCCGCCCGTACAGCCCCGCTTCCTCTACTCGCCAGATGTACGTGACGAGCGTATCAAAGCCTAACGGACGAAGGATGAGCGTGGCGGGGAGTTCCTTCATCGTCGTGAGGAACACGAGCGCCGCACCGGTGACGATGCCGGGCGCGATGAGCGGGAGGGTGACGGAGCGGAACGCGCCGAATCGAGACCGGCCGAGCGTGCGCGCGGCCTCGACGAGCGTCCTGTCCACCTGGAGCGCCGAGGTTCGCATCGACCCGATGGCCTGCGGGACGAACCTGACGACGTACGCGAACACGAGCAGGGGCAGGGTCTTGTAGAACGCGGGCGCGGCGTCGAGGCTGAAGCTCACGAGCGCGATGGCGAGCACGATACCGGGCGCGGCGTAGCCTGCGTACGGCGCGCGGTCGGCGAGCGCGGCCAGCCGCGAGTCGGACGCGGCCGACCGGAGCGCGATCGGGAGCGCGACGAGCACGGACGCGACGGCCGCGAGGAACGCGACGTAGAGCGAGTTCCAGCCGTACGTCCACGAGAACGCCATCGACCCGCCCGCGTAGCCGGGGCCGCCGCTCGTGAGCCAGAGCGCGAACACGACGACCGGGAGGAGAATCGCGGTCGCGCCGACGAGGAGCGGGAGGAGGAGGAGCGGGTAGCGGAGGCGGCCGAGGCGGATGGAGAGCGCGCCGCGATTGCCGCTGCTCGCGTACGCGCCGGAGTCGTCCGCGCCGATGCGGGATTCGACGGCGAGGATGACCGCGGTGACCGCGAGTAACTGGAGGGAGAGCAGGGCCGCGTAGTCCCGCATGAACCCGGTGTAGCGCGCGTAGATGAACTGCGTGAACACTTCGACGTGCATGATGTTCGGCGTGCCGAAGTCGGAGAGCGTGTAGAGCGCGACGAGGAGCGCGCCGGCGGCGACGCCCGGCAGTATCTGGGGGAGGGTGACGCGGCGGAACGCCTCCCAGCGGCCCGAGTTCAGCGTGCGCGCGGCCTCGACGAGGGACGCGTCGAGCGAGAGGAGGGAGGCGCGCGTCGTCAGGAACACGTACGGGTACGTGTAGACGGTGAGGACGAGCGCGGCCCCGGTGAAGCCGTCTATCGTGGGTATCGTCTCGACGCCGAGCGGCCGGAGCGCGTTCACGAGCACGCCGTCCTGGCCCGTGGCCGAGACGACGGCGAACGCGCCGAGGTAGCTCGGGACGGCGAGCGGGAGCGCCGCGAGCACGGTCCAGAACCGCTTGAAGGGGATGTCGGCTTGCACGGTCAACACCGCGAGCGGAACGCCGACGAGGACGCTGCCGGCGGTGACGACCGCGACGAGCGCGACGCTGCGCGCGAGCACGGCGAGCGTTGTCGCGGACGTGGCGAGGTCGATGGCGCGACCGCCGAGGCCGAGCACGTCGACGAACAGCCATCCGAGCGGAACGACGAGCGCGGCGGCGAGCGCGGCGGCGAGCAGTGTCAGTCCGGTGCCGACCGCCGTGTCGTCGGCGACCCGGTCGGGGAGGCTGGTCAGTCGGTCGCCGACGCTCATCCAGGAACGCCGGCCTCTCGCATGATTTCGAGCGTTTCTTCGAGGTTCGAGAGCGCGGAGAGGTCGATGTCCGGGGGGCTCAGTTCGTCGATGGTCGGCAGGTCGCCAACGGGTTCGACGCCCGGAATCATCGGGTA
Source organism: Salarchaeum japonicum (assembly GCF_020614395.1). Taxonomy (NCBI): domain Archaea; kingdom Methanobacteriati; phylum Methanobacteriota; class Halobacteria; order Halobacteriales; family Halobacteriaceae; genus Salarchaeum; species Salarchaeum japonicum. The sequence goes on from NZ_CP085324.1 coordinate 1,263,821, forward strand.
CGCGAAACTCACGGTCGCGAAGAACTCCTGGGCTTCCGCGGAGAGCAGGTGGCGGACGAACAGGTCGACCAGGTCGGACTTCTGGGTGCCCTGTATCTTGAGCGCGCCCGCGACGTTCACGAGCGCGCCGGCGTCCCCGCTCGTGAACGCGAGGTCGAGGGGGGCGTCGGGGCGCTGGTTCTTCACGCGGAGCGCGTAGTAGTGGTTCGCGAACCCGACCGGGATGGTTCCGTCGGCGACGCGTTGGGAGACGACGAACTCGTCGGGGAAGCGCTGCGCGCCGTTCTCGCGCATCGCGACGAGCCAGTCGCGGGTCGGGTCGGGGCCGCGGAGCAACCGCATCGCGGTGACGAACGACTTGAACGCGCCGTACGTTGGGGCCCAGCCGACCGTGTTCGGGAACGAGGCGGTGGTCGGGAACTCCCGAACGGTCGCCGGGACGTCGCTCTCGTCGAGCTGGTCGGTGTTGTACGGGACGCTCCGCGCGCGGCCGGCGACGCCGACCCAGGCGTTGTCGTCACCCTGGAAGCCGCTCGGGACGGGTTCGACCACGGTATCGCCGAGCGGGTCGTAGGCGTCGTTGTCGGCGACGTACCCGAGCGAACTGGCGTCTATCGACCAGAACACGTCCGCCTGTGGCGCGCCCGATTCGACTTCTTCGACGATGTTCTGCGCGAGCGAGGAGGACGCGGCGCTGCTCTCGTAGACGGTGAAGTCGGGGTATATCTCCTGGAGCATCTCGACGAAGCGGTAGTAGATTCCGCCTTCGCCGCCGCCGATGTAGAGGTTGAGTTCGCCGGAGAGGTCGGGGAGGTCTTCGATGGACGTGCCGCCGGGCGCGGGGCGGCCCTCGATGATGGCTCCGGAGCCGCGGAACGTGGCGAGTTCGGGGATTGTTACGCTTTCGTCGTCCGAGTTGCCGCCGATGAGTCCCTGGCAGCCGGCGAGGCCGGCGAGCGACCCGGCGGCCGCTGTCTGGAGAACGCGTCGGCGGGTTCGACGTGAGTCGCGCATATGATTTAGGCGAACCTAAATAACCTAAGTGTTTGTGGTTTCGTCAGTCCAGCGCGGCCGCCGTCGCGGGGTCGGTCTCCCGGGACTCGATGGCGTCCAGACAGTCGAGCCACGCCCGCATCGCCTCTCCGCACTCGTTCAGGAATCCGCCGTTGTTCCAGTCGCTCCAGTCACCCGTCGCGAGTTCGTCCGCGATAGCGCGGAACACGCCAGCGTACGAGTCTGCGTCCCCGCCGACGCGGTCTGCGACCTTCCAGACGTGTTCGTTCAGTTCGAGACCGGCGACCTCGTTCTGGAGGTCGTCGAAGGTCGACCGCGGGGCCTTGTTGTGCTCGCAGAGCGGGTCGCCGTTGTATATCTGGGTGTCGAGCACGTCGCACGCGCGCTTCAGGAACACGCCCGACCAGATGTCGTCGAACCGCCCGACCTCCCAGTCGTTGTCGTCCATCGGCAACTGGTAGAACGCGGGCACGACCTCCCGGCGGAACGCGAGGTTCATCGAACACACCGTGAGGTACTGGCCGGACGCGGCGACGAAATCCGTCTCGAAGTCCTCGCGGGCGGTTCGCGTCTGCGCCTGCCCCCGGAGGTCGCCGTCCATCAGGATGCGTACGGCGTCGAGGTCGGGGACGTTCGTCCAGAGGCCCTGCGAGGCGACCACGGAGTCCACGTGCTCGGTCTCCGCGGTCACGGATTCGTCCATCGCCGCGTACGGGTATCCGCGCGGGTAGAGGTCGTTGTCGCCCTCGTGGAGGACGTTCACCCACTGCTCGTCGGAACGCATCGACCGCACCTCGCCCTCGTAGTGGAGGTTGGTCATGTGCGTCCCGAAGAAGTCCACGTCGTCGTGCGGCCGCGTGTCGTCGTCGATGAACACGCCGTACTCGAATCCCGGGTCGTCCCAGAGGTAGAGCAGGCCGAACGAGGTCTGCGCGTGGCTGGCCGCGGGAATCAGGTCGGCGTACTCGGAGAGGCCGCGGTCGTCGAACCACGCGTCGCGGCCGGTGCCGTCGAACACCGCGCCCGCGACGTCGAGGTCGTCGAGCATGCGTTCCATCGCGGCGGTGTCGCAGAAGTCCTCGGTGACGAGGACGAAGAACAGCCGGTCGGTGTCGAAGCCGTGGCGGCGGGCGTTCTCGACGTAACTCCGCACGCAGTCGTACTCGCGTATCGTCGGGACGACGACGCAGATGTCCGGGCGGTCGCTCATTCACCTCCACCGAGGTTTAGGCAATCCTAAAAACTATCGGGATAGGATGGTCGCGACCGGACACCGGAAGCGACGGACGCTCTGAGCTACCGTTCGCCAGAGGCGTCGTCGGCGTCACCGCGGGTTTCGTAGCGGTCGACGAGCGCGCCGACGAGCACGGCCTGGACGGTGCCGACGACCGCCGTGCTGAGGAAGCCGCCGGCGACCGGGACGCGGGCGAGCAGCCACGCGCCCAATCCGAGAACGACCGCGGTGACGACGAACGGGAGCCTGCGCCCGTGGGAGGCGTCGCCGCTCCGGCGGAGCGCGCGGTCGAACCGGTAGCCGGCGGCGAGGAACCCGGGGAGAAGGAAGACGTACGCGACGACGAACGCGACGACGACGAGCACGGCGAGTCCGAGCGGGAGCAGGCCCACCGAACCCTCTAGGCTGACGAGTCCCGGGAGGACGGCGAGCGCGACCATCCAGCCGGCGTACCCGGCGAGGGAGTCGGGGTCGGCGGTCAGGCATCGCGTGATGGTGTACCAGCCGGCGGCGGCGACCGCGAGCGCGGCGAGCGCTTCGAGCGCGACGGCCCAGGCGAGCGCGGGGAGTTCGAGGTGGACGAACGCGCCGAGCTGGCGGGTGGTTCGCGCGACGCCGGCGGGGAAGACGTTGTACTGGACGCTGACCGTGTCGTACATCCAGACGGGGTCGCCTGCGGGGAGCGGGTCGGCGCGCCGGAGCCAATCGACGGCGGCGACGACGACGCCGGCGGCGACGAACGGGACGACGAGCCGGGGGTCGGCGCGCACCCGCGCCAGCACGAGGCCGCCGAACGTCGCGGGTTGTCGGTCGTCCCCGGTCATGGTTCCGCGAGCGCGAGGACGCGGTGTCGGTTCGCGGCGTACAGCCGGCCGCCGGACACGATCGGCGTCGAGAGCGGAACGCGTTCGGGCGTGAACGAGAACCGGCGGCGGCCGGTCGCGGCGTCGAACGCGCGCAACTCGTACCCGTCCCCGACGACGTACACGACGCCGTCCGCGACGACGGGCGACCCCCGTCCGGAGAACCCGGCCGTCCACGCGGGTTCGCCGGTGTCGAGGCGGAGCGCGTGCAGGGACTCCGTGCCGTCCGCGACGAACGCGAGACCGTCGGCGACCGCCGGTTCGCTCTCGACGGCGTTCCCGTCGTGGTCGTACTCCCAGGCGGTCGCGCCGTCCGCGGACGCGAGCAGTCGCGCGGTCTCCCGGGTGAGAGCGAGGACACCCGTGTCGGTCGCGGCCACGACGTGCACGCGGTCGTCCAGCCGTCGATGCCAGCGCCGGTCGCCCGTCGCCAGGTCGTACGCGTTGACGCGATACGGGTAGTTCGCGACGTACACCACGCCGTCCCGGACGACGACGTCGTTGACAACCGTGTCGCCGTAGTCGCCGGCGTCCGGTTCGACCGACCACGCGGTGTCGCCGGTGTCGCCGTCGAGCACGACGACCCGCCCCCGTTCGGGGACGGCGGCGACGACGCGGCCGTCCACGCTCACCGGGGACGGCCCCCGGAACGACCGCGGGCCGAACGAGTACGTTCCGAGGGTGTCCGGCGCGCGCGGGCCGCGCCAGCGTTCGGTGCCGACGCGCCAGCCGACGACCGGGAGTTCGACGCCGCCCGCCGCGTCCCAGCCGCTGAGCCCGCCGGTGCCCGTGGTCGCGAGCGTCGGCGTCGTGTAGTGGTCGGCGGCCGTGTGCGCGGGGGTCGCCTGCGCGGTTCCCTCGACCGCGAACCGCCGGTCGCCCGTCGCGGCGTCCACCGCGACGACGCCACCGCCGGCGGCGTAGACGATTCCGTCCACGAGTATCGGTTCGCTCGCGCCGACGAACCACCCCGGCATGTTCGCCGTCCACGCGAGTTCCACGTCGTCCGTCGGCCCGCTCGCGTCGGGGCTGTGCGCGGTGCCGGCGGGGTCGTGGCGCGCCATCGGCCACCGCTCGCCGTCGGTCTGTGCGTTCGGTTCGCGCGTCGAGAGCGCGGCCGCGCCGGCCGCACCCGCCGTCGTGGCGGCGAGACCGCCGGCGGCCGCCCGCAACACGCGTCGTCTGGAGGGCATCACGTCACTCTGCCCGCGCTGAACACGTAATAGTTTTGACGAGGGTGTCGCGGTCGAAAGAAGGCGGACTGGATTACTCGGCGGTGATGCGGGAGAGCCGCATCGCGTTGGCGGTGACGCCGACGGTCATGCCGGCGTCGCCGGCGAGGACGGCGAGCCAGATGGGGACGTAACCGAAGGGGACGGCGAGCGCGAGGCCGGCCTTGACGGCGAGGCTCGCGCCGACGTTCTGCCGGATGACGGTGTTCGCGCGGATGGCGAGCGTGTGGAGGTAGGGGAGGCGGGAGAGGTCGTCCCCCATGAGGGCGATGTCGGCGGTTTCGAGCGCGGTGTCGGTGCCGGCCGCGCCCATCGCGACGCCGACGGTCGCGGTCGCCATCGCGGGCGCGTCGTTGATGCCGTCCCCGACCATCGCGACGGTCTCGTACTCGTCAACGAGGGCTTCGACGGCGGCGACTTTCTGCTCGGGGAGGAGTTCGGCGCGCACGTCGTCGATACCGACCTGGTCGGCGATGGCGCGCGCGGTGCGTTCGTTGTCCCCGGTGAGCATCACGGTGTGTTCGACGCCCTGCGCGTGCAACTGCGAGACCGCGCGCTCGGCTTCCGGGCGTACTTCGTCCGCGACGGCGATGACGCCCTCCAGTTCGTCCGCCGTGCCGACGAGAACGACGGTCTTCCCCTCGGACTGGAGTTCGGGGACGGTGTCGGAGAGGAGGTCGAGGCAGTTGTGGCGCTCGCACAACGCCTGGGACGTTTTCGTTACGACGCCGCCGTCCGTGGTCGCGTGGACGTGCGAGAGGTCGAACCCGAGTTCCTCGAACAGGCCGGGTTTGCCCGCGTAGTGCCGGGTGCCGTCGAGGTCGGCGCGCACGCCCTTCCCCGTGATGCTCTGGAAGTCGGACACGTCGTTACGCTGGACGGACTCCGCGTCGGCGCGCTCGACGATGGCGTCCCCGATCGGGTGTTCGCTGCGGCGTTCGAGGCCGCGCGCGCACCGGAGCACGTCCGCTTCGGTGTTCCCGTTCAGGGGAACCACGTCGGTGACGGTGAGTTCGCCCTTCGTGAGCGTGCCGGTCTTGTCGAACGCGACGGCGTCCACGTCCGCGACGGCTTCGAGGTGCGGGCCGCCCTTCACGAGCACGCCGTTCTTCGCGGCGCTCGTCAGTCCGGAGACGACGGAGACGGGCGTGGAGATGACGAACGCGCAGGGGCAGGCGAGCACGAGGAGGGTGAGGCCGTTCACGAACGCGTCCGTCCACGAGGTTCCGAGGACGAACGGACTCCCGAGCACGACGAGCACGGCGAACGCGACGACGGCTGGCGTGTAGTAGGCGGCGAACCGCTCCACGAACTGCTCGCGCTCGGTCTGTTCGGACTGCGCGTCCTCGATGAGGTCGACGACCCGGGAGAGCGTGTTCTCGTCCGCGGCCGCGGTGACTTCGATTTCGAGGTAGCCCTCCTCGTTGATGGTGCCGGCGTACACCTCGTCGCCCTCGGTCTTGTCCACGGGCACGCTCTCGCCCGTGATGGGGGCCTGATTCACGGCGCTCCCGCCCTCTACCACGACGCCGTCCATCGGTATCTTCTCTCCCGGACGCACCACGACCACGTCGCCGACCTCGACGGCTTCGACGGGGACGGTTTCGGTCGTGTCGCCGCGCTTCACCGTGGCCTCGTCCGGCGAGAGATCCATCAGTTCCTGGAGGCTGCTCCGCGCGCGATCCATCGACGCGCGTTCGAGGAGTTCCGCGACGCTGAACAGCACCGCGAGCGTCGCCGCCTCGAAGTAGAGCGACTCCCCGAACCCGACGCTCGCGGCGAGCGCGCCCGTGATGGCGAGCGTCATCAGGAAGTCGATGTCGAGGCTGTAGTTCCGCGCGGAGTAGTAGCCGTTGCGCACGATCTCCTGGCCGCCGAGACCGACCGCGACCAGGAAGAGCGCGTCCGCGAGGTGAATGGGTTCGCCGAGCACCGCCGCGACCTGCGGGTTCGACGCGACGACGAACTCGAACACCAGGCCGATCGCGAGGAGGACGCCGCTCGCGGCGGTCTTCTTCGCGCGCGTGCTCCGCCACACGCCCGCCTCGCCGCCGTGGTCGTGTCCCTCCGCCTCGTCGTGGTCGCCGCTCGACTCGCTGTCGCGGCCGCCGTCGACGCCGACGACCTCGTAGCCCGCGCCCTCGACGGCCGCGACAACCTCGTCTTCGTCGGCGTCGGCGGGGTCGAACGTCGCGACGACCCGGCCCGTGGTCGGGTGCGTCTCGTACGACTGGAGGCCGGGGACGCCGCTGAGGCCGTTCTCGACCTTGCCGGCGCAGGACGCGCAGTCCATGCTCGGCACCGCGAGTTCGAGCGTCACCCCGGTGGGTGCGTCGGCGTCCGCGGGCGCGCGCTCGGCGTCCCCGCGGTCTTCGGAGGGAGTCATTACTCGACCCTACCCGCCGGAAAAGTATTAATTTACCTGCTATGAACACGGCGTGTTCTACCAGAAGTTAATACTAGAATGGAGATGAGTTAATAATTCGCGGTGGGGTGCTTGTTCGCCGAGCGGTTAGAGGACGCCGAAGCCGAACTGGCTGTACGGCCAGAGGTAGTGGAGCGCGACGCCGACGACGAGCGCGGGAAGCGTGGTGTAGATGGTGGCGACGATGGCGGCCTTCATGTCGATCGCCATCAGGGGGAAGAGCGCGTCGCCGTCCTGGCTGACGGCGTTCGCGGTGAGCGCGGAGAACGGCAGCGCTCCCTCGGCGTACACCTGTGCGAACACGATTTGGGGGCCGCATCCCGGGATGAGTCCGAGGAGCGCGCCGGCGACGGGTGCGAGCACGCCCGCGGCGGCGGCGAGCGCGGCGATTTCGACGCCGGAGAGCGCGACGGCGTACTCGTAGGCGAGGTAGGCGACGATGACCCAGACGGTCACCATGCTCGTCTCCATCGCGGCGTGCTGGAACGTCGCGTACGTGCTCTCGAAGTCGTCGCGGATGCGGCCCGTCCGCCCTGTCCCGATGACGTCGCGACCGACGAAGTGGAGGTAGAACGACGCCGTCGTCCCGACGAGGCCGGCGACGGTGAACAGGCCGAAGAACGTCGGCGCGAGCGAGAGCGGTACCTCGGGCGCGCCCCGCGCGAGGTAGAGCACGCCCGCCGCGAGGCCCGCGAACGCGACGACCCACCAGACGACGTGCACGAGGTGGCTGAACGTCGCGAGCGCGGGAGTGAACCGGCGGGCGAAGCGGTTCCACGCGCCGCGGACGCCGTCGCGAGGCGCGCGCTCGCACCCGCCGTTGGGGTCGCGGTGGGCGTGGTCGTCCGGGTCGTAGTCGGGGTGGCTGGGGCCGCCGGCGGCGACGTTCGTGGTGGCGAACCCGCCGTCGGTGATGGGGCGGCTGATGCGGCTGACGGCGCGGTCGACGCGCGCGACGCCGAGTCCGTAGCGGTCGACGGCGTGGCCGAAGAGGACGGCGGAGACGAACGCTAGGCCGTAGGCGTAGGCGGCGGCTTCGGGGGCGAGCGCGAGGATGACGAACGCGGAGTCGCCGGCGGTCGCGGCGAGCGCGGCGATGACGGTGCCGAAACTCACCGTGCCACGGATGTAGAGCGGCATCGCGATGATAGCGCCGCCACACCCGGGGGTGAGGCCGAGGAGCGCGCCGGCGAGCGGTTGCACGCGCTCGTTCTCCGTGAGGTAGGTGACGAGGCGGCCGCCCGTCCGGTACTGGACGTAGCTGAAGAGCAGGACGGTGACGGCGACGAACGCGCTCACCTGCACGAAGCCGTCGCGTACGGAAAACACGAAGATGTCGGCGGCGTCCGCGAGCGTGAACGCGGCGAGCGCGGAGAGCGCGGGAGTCACCGCACACACCCCGCCCGCCGCGTCGTCGAGAGCGCACGCCGAGAACAGACAGTTTCGACCATTCTTCTCGAAGAACACCACGAGACCAATATATAAAATAGTTCCTAGTAAACTCAGAGTTAGACTGGTCTAATCCATGGTGGACTGTGTTCGTCGGGCGGCGCGAGTCCACTCGGTGGGACGCGCGAGCGGGTGGTCGCCGTCCGCGTATCAGCACTTTCATCGCGGCGCGGCCGCCCAGCATAGGTAGATGGGTTTGCGAACGGAACTCCGCCGGGAGGCGGCCGGACTCTGGGACGACGGCACGGGCGTTTCGCTGGTCGCGATTGCGACCGGCTGGGGACTGCTGAACGGCGTGCGGATGGTGTACCCCGTCGTCATCCCGTTCCTCCGCACGGACTACGGGCTGAGCCTCACGCTCTCGGGGTTCCTCGTGACCGTGCTCTGGTTCTTCGCGGCCATCGGCCAGCTCCCGGGCGGGATGCTCGCAGACCGGTACGACGAGCGCGCGCTCATGGCCGTCAGCGTCGTCGCCGTCGCGGGCGCGCTCGCGCTCGTCGCCACCTCCTCGTCGCCGCTCGTGCTGTTCGCGGCGACCGCGGTCTGGGGCGCGGGCCACTCCCTCTACCCCATCGCCCGCATCACCATCCTCTCGAAGCTCTACACGAGCAGGCTCGGGAGCGCGCTCGGCGTGACGATGGCGACCGGCGACATCGGCCAGACCGTCCTCCCGCCGATTGCGGTGGCGCTCGCGACCGCGGTCGCGTGGCAGGCCGGCCTCGGGTTCGTCGCCCCCCTCCTCGTCCTCGCCGGCGTCGCCGTCTACGCCGTCACGCCCCGACAGACGCCCGCGGGCGGCACCACGCAGTCTCTCCGGGACACGCTCGACATCGTCTCCGAACTCCGCACGCCCTCCCTCGGCTTCATGACGCTCATCCTCTTCCTCTACCTCTTCATCTGGCAGTCGTTCACCGCGTTCTTCCCGACCTACCTCACGACCGTGAAGGGACTCACCTCCCTGCAGGCGAGCGTCCTGTTCGGGTTCTTCTTCGCGGTCGGCGTGGTCGTGAAACCGCTCGCCGGCGCGGCGTACGACCGCGTCGGCATCCGGCACTCGCTCGTCGCCATCCTCCTCCCGGCGGCCGCGGGCTTCCTCCTCCTCCCCCTGCTCGACAGCGCGTGGCTGCTCGCCGGCGTCACCGCGCTCGTCAGCACGATGCTCGGCACCGGCGCGGTCACCCAGTCGTTCCTCGCGGACGCGTTCTCGGACGAGATGCAGGGCACCGGGCTCGGCGTCATCCGCACCCTCACCGCGTCCGTCGCCGCCGCCGGCCCCGTCGTCTTCGGCGTCGTCGGCGACCACGGCTACTTCGACGAGGGGTACGTCGCGCTCGCCGCCGTGATGGTCGTCGTCATCCTCCTCACCTACCGGATGCCCGACGACGCGACCTGACCGCCCGCTCCCGGCAGAAAGCTTTCACCGCGGCGCGTGCTCCCGCCTCGTATGCGACGCCGCGAGTTCCTCGCCGGCGGCACCGCCCTCCTCGCCCTCCCGGCCGCGGGCTGCATCCACCCGCCGGTCGTCCTCGACATGAGCGAAGCGACCCTGACGGACATCGCGGACGAGCGTTCAGACCGCCTCGCGCCCGACTCCGAGGAGCACGACATCGTCACCGCCGCCCGCAACAACAGCTCCGTCACGCGAACCCGACCGGGGAAACTCTTCGACGACGCGAACGCGGTTCGCGTCGGCCGGACGTTCTACGAGGTGACCGAGACCGCCATCGACACCGTCGAAGTGACGACGTACGAACTCCACATCGACTTCAATCCCGGGGACGCGACGCCCTCGCGGGGCGAAATCGAGTACGCGGAGCTCCCGCCCGCGGACGCGGAACGCCTCGACGACGCCGTCACGCTGGGGTCGAGGCGAACCGCCGAGGGCGACGACATCTCCGTGCGGTACGGCAGGGCCGCCGAGGTCGGGGAGTCCGTCTTCGTCCCCGACCCCGAGTACGACATCCTCGTCCACGACGGCGACCGCTACCGCGTCACCGTCACCTCCGAGCGGGACACGTGGGAGACCTACCGCTACGCGGTGACGGAGGTCGCGGCCGGCCTCAGCGAGTTCGTCGAGCCGATACGGGAACGCTACCGGTTCACGCTCTCCGGGCTCTCGGAGGCCGAACGCGAGGTCGTCGAGACCGCCATCGACGAGGGGTACTTCGAGGAGAGCGACGCGTTCCAGTCCCTCGTGGAACGCTTCCACGCGCACGAGAAGCTCTCGGGCGACGACGCCTACGGCACCTGGCTGGTGCGGTACGAGGGCACGGAGTACCTCGCGTACAGCGAGTGGGAGTGACCCGAAACGATTTGCGGGAGCCCGCTGTATCCGTCGGTATGTACGAGGACGTTCTGCTCCCGTTCGACGGGAGCGACGGCGCGACAGCAGTCCTCCAGCACGCGGCGGCCCTCGCGGAGGGGTTCGACGCCACGGTTCACGTCCTGTTCGTCGCGGACACGACCCGGGACTCCGTGACCGTCGTCGAGGGCCGGACGGTGGACGCGCTCGCACAGCAGGGCGAGGACATCGTCGCGGAGGCCGAGCGACTGCTCGCCGCCGCCGGCGTCGACCACGAGTCCGACGTCATGCAGGGGAATCCGGCACCGACCATCGCCGAGTACGCCGCGGAGTACGGCCACGACCTCGTCGTGATGCCGACGCACGGCCGCCGCGGCGTGTCGCGATACCTCGCCGGGAGCGTCACCGAGAAAGTCGTCCGGCTCTCCCCGGTGCCCGTCCTGACCGCGCGCATGCGCGAGGGCGACCGGCTGGCGTTCCCCTACGAGGCCGTCCTGCTCCCCACGGACGGCAGTCCGGGCGCGACTCGCGCCGCGGAACACGGGCTCGCGCTCGCCGGCGCGCTCGACGCGACCGTGCACGCGCTCTCCGTCGTCGATACCGCGTTCGCGGGCTTCGACGTGCGCTCGCCCGCGGCCGGTGAAGCGGCCGCCGAGGACGCGCTCGACGACCTGGCGGCGACCGCCGCGGAGCACGGCGTCGAGGACGTGGTTCGCCACGTCGAGCAGGGGAGTCCCGTGGAGGGCATCCTCGACTGCATCGACGACGCCGACATCGACGCCGTCGTGATGGGGACGAGCGGCCGCCGCGGCACCGACCGCATCCTCCTCGGGAGCGTCGCCGAGAAGACGGTGCGGGCCGCCCCCGTCCCCGTCGTCACGGTCGGCGACCCCGACCAGTCCTGACGCCCCTCAGGGTTCCCAACGCCTCCCGTCCCGTCCCGCACCGCGCCGGAACGGTCGATGCCTGGCGTGGATTTATCAACGACACCCCGATAGGAGGGACATGGGAGATTCAGAACGGTCGGCGTCGGGGAACGGCGGTGTTTCGGTGACCGAGAACGGGACGCCGTCCCTGCTCGTTCGCGCCGTCTACTTCGTCCTCGTCGGCTGGTGGGCGAGCGCTATCTGGCTGGGCGTCGCGTGGTTCCTCGTCGTGACGATTATCCTGATGCCGCTCGGTATCAAGATGATCAACTACGTGCCGAAAGTCGTCTCGCTGAAGGATCGAACGCTCGAAACGACGGCAGTCACCGACGCGGACGGCACGGTCACGGTCTCCCAGCGCGGCCGCGACCAGCACTCCCTGCTCGTGCGAGCGGTCTATTTCGTCCTCGTCGGCTGGTGGCTGAGCGGCGTCTGGACGGGCGTCGCGTGGGCCGCGTCCGTCACCATCGTCGGCCTGCCGCTCGCCGTCTGGATGTACGACCGCCTCCCCTACGTCGTCTCGCTCTACCGGTACTGAGCGCTCGCGCGATCCGCAAGCCCACCGAGCCCGGGTTCGGCCCGCGGGCTAGAGCTGTTTCTGGTAGCCGACGTAGTCGTGGTCGGCGTCGTCGTTCTCCCAGACGGTGTACTGCTCGTACCCCCGGGATTCGTAGAAGTCGATGAGGAAGGGATGGCCGGAGTACGTCCCGAGCTGGAGGCGGTCGTAGCCCTGGTCGCGGGCGTACGCCTCCGCGCGCTCGAACAGTCGCGCGCCGATGCCCGCGCCCTGTTCGTCGGGCGCGACGGCGAGGCGTTCCGCGAACGGGTGGGCTTCGGTTTCGAGCACGCGCACCGAGCCGACGATGTCGCCGTCGCGTTCGGCGACGAACTCCGCGGACGGCTCGTCGCCGTCGAACCAGGACTTGACGTACTCGCGCTCCACGTCCGTCATCCCCGTCGGATACCCGAGGTCAGCGGTCGTCCGGTAGGCCGCGCGGTACAGCGGGACGAGCGCGTCCACGTCGGCGGCGCTCGCGCGGCGTATCTCGACGCTCGCGCTCATACGTGGCGGACGCCGACGCGGCGACTGGTCACGGCGACGGTTCCGCGCTCACTCCCCGGATGCGACGCTGAAAGCACGCCTCCAGGTAGGCCGCGCCCGCGGAAAAACCGTGTCGATGCCCGTTCCCGTCTGCCGGTTTTCCGCGGGTGCGACGGTTCGGGACTGGTAGTTCGAGACCGCTCTATGGGGTCGGAGACGTCGGGTCGGCCGTCTCTGTGGTTTCGAGGAAGGATTCTGCGTCGAGCGCGGCCATGCTTCCGGTTCCGGCGGACGTTATCGCCTGCCGGTAGCGGGGGTCGGCGACGTCCCCGGCGGCGAACACGCCATCGACGGTCGTCCGGGCCGTCGGCCGGCCGTCGTCGTCCGTCCGTGTGAATACGTACCCCGCGTCGTCGCGTTCGACGCCGGTTCCGTCGAGGAACTTCGTGTTCGGCGTGTGGCCGACGGCGTAGAACACGCCGCCGATGTCGACGGTCTCCCGCTCGGTATCGACGGAGTCGGGGGTCTCCCTGGGGTAGCCGTCGGGGTGGGAGACGAGCGTCGCGCCGGTGACGCCGTCCGCCGGAGAGCCGTGGACGGCTTCGAGTTCCGTGTTCCACCGGAACTCGATTTTCTCGTGGTCGCGGGCGCGGTCGGCCATGATTTCGGACGCGCGCAGGTTCTCGCGGCGGTGGACGACCGTCACGGAGTCCGCGAACTTCGCGAGGAAGAGCGCTTCCTCCATCGCGCTGTCGCCGCCGCCGACGACGAGAACGTCGTCGCCGCGGTGGAACGCGCCGTCGCAGGTCGCGCACGTCGAGAGCCCGTACCCCATGAGTTCGGCCTCGTTCTCGGCGCCGACCCAGCGCGCGCTCGCGCCGGTCGCGACGACGAGCGCGCGCGTGTGAATCGTATCGCCGTTGGACAGCGACAGCTCGAACGGCCGGTCGTCGAGGGACGCGGCGGTGATGCGGCCGTGCTGGAACCGTGCGCCGAACTGCTCGGCTTGCTCTTTGCCGCGCTGGACGAGTTCCATGCCGCCGACGCCGTCGGGGAATCCGAGGTAGTTCTCGACGTCGGTGGTGAGCGTAAGCTGGCCGCCGGGTTCGTCGCCCTCCAACACCAGCGGGTCGAGGTCGGCGCGGGCCGCGTAGACCGCCGCGGACAGGCCGGCGATTCCGGAGCCGGCGACGACGAGGTCGTGTACGTCCCCGCTCATCTAGTTCGTGTAGGCGGCGACGAGCGTTCGGAGCTGGGCTTCGCTCTGGAGGCCGACGCGTTCCTCGACCTGCTCGCCGTTGGCGAACAGGACGAGCGTCGGGACGCCGCGGACGCCGTACGCGGCGGCGAGTTGCTGGTTCGCGTCCACGTCGACCTTCGCCACGGTGGCGTCCGTGTCGGCGGCGATGGTTTCGACGGTCGGTTCGAGCATCTGACAGGGGCCGCACCAGTCGGCGTAGAAGTCGACCAGGACGAGGTCGTCTCGGCCGACGAGCGCGTCGAGCGCGTCCGTTCCGGTGACGTGAATCGGTTCGTCGCTCGTGTTCGAAGCGTCGGGTGCAGTATCGGTTGTCATCACTCGTAGGTACGCGCCGACACAGATTAAGTCTTGTTCTATAAGCACAATACTACACAATTGTGGGCTGGGTCGAACCCAGCGACAGCGAGTCCGGTATGCTCGAACGCCCGCGGGCCGGTGGCCTGGAGAATCAGTCGCTGTACCGGTCGACGAGGGCGCGGAGCGTCTGTTCGTCCTGTCCGCCGCGGAGCTGTTTCACCGGCTGTCCGTCGGCGAACAGGACGAACGTCGGCGTGCTCTGCGCGCCGAACTCGATGGCGGTTTCGAGGTGCGACTCGATGTCCACCGTCACGACCGTCGCGTCCGTGTCCTCGGCGAGTGCGCCGAGAACTGGCTTCAGCCGCTGGCACGTGCCACACCACTCGGTGTAGAACTCGACGAGCGTGACGCCAGTGTCCTCGATGACGGTTCCCAGGTCGTTCTCACCGAGCGAAGTGACCCGGTTCGTCTCCGCTCTCTGCGTTGTCATGGTAGTCGGTACGCGCCCACCACGTAATAGTCTTGCCCAAATAGTACAATATTATCTGGCGGTGGACGCTCACCGACAGGACACCACCGGCGGTAGCGCACACAGAAAACCGACCCATATCGAGTGCCGTCCTTCCCCCCGGACGCTCGACCGACCGCTCGTCGCGCGAGTTAGCTCTCGGCGGGCGCTGCGGGCTGGGGGTCGTCGCCGTACTTCTCCTCGAACTCGCCGATGAGCTGTCCCATCTTCGCGTACCAGTCGTTGAGCAGGCGCTGCATCTCGTCGGTCACCTCGCTCGCGTCCCGGGCCTCGTAGACGTGGTAGTAGCCGCCCTGTTCGTAGTTCACCTGTTCTTTCTGGATGAACCCGGCCTGGAGGAGGCGCTGAACCGCGCGGTACGCGGTGGAGCGCTCGCGGTCTATCTGCTCTGCGATTTCGTCCACGGTCAGGGATTCGTCCGTCTCCTGGAGCAACTGGAAGATGTCTCGGTCGATCGCTTTGAGGTCGTGGAAACACTCGAGCAGGCCCTCGCACTGCATGTCCCGCCGGAGCATCTCACTCATGGAGTCGGCCATTGGTACGAAATCGTAGGCGTTACAGCCTCAAAAGTATTTGTTTAGTCGGTACAATACTGTGCGCTCGTGGCGTCGGTCGGCGGGATTAGGTGCCGACGAGCCGGCACCACGTCCCGGAGCCGTCGCCCCGCAACTGGCAGATGGCGGCGAGGACGACGGCGGCGCTGACGAGGAACGCGGAGCCGAAGATGAGCGCGGTACTCAGCGTGTTGAGCAGTTCGACGCCGTAGACCGACCCGAGCTTGTTCGACGCGACGGCGAGACTCCCCGCGAGCAGCATCGCGGCGAAGTAGCCCTTGATGTCGTCCTCGTCCACGAGGTTCGTCGCGCCGGCTCCGACGCGCGCGCCGAGCGCGCTCCCGAGGAGGAGGAACGCGACCACGGGAAGCGCGACCGACCCGGACTGCGCGTACGTGAACGCGCCGAACGCGCCCGAAATCGTGATCTGGAGGATGTCGGTTCCGACGGCGATGGCCGCGGGAACGCCGAGGCCGTACATCATCGCGGGCATCAGGAGGAACCCGCCGCCCACGCCGAGGAAGCCCGAGAGGACGCCGATGACGAGACCGACCGCGAAGACGATGACGCCGGAGACGCGAACGTCCCCGCGGAACGTCACCATCGGCGGGATGTGGACGGACTGCACGCGGTCTGCGAGCGCGTGTCCGTCGTCGTCGGTCGCGGACGAGCGCGCGTCGCGGAGCGTGAACGCGCCCACGGTCGCGAGCAGGCCGACGTACGCGACGTTGATGATGAGGTCGGCCCTGCCGGTGGCTTCGAGGAAGAACACGACGCTCTTCCCGGCTTCGATGCCGATGGTCATCGCGGCGGTCATGATGGCCGCGAGCTTGTAGTCCACCTGGCCGTGGTCGCGGTGGCGGAGCGCGCCGATGACGCTCGTCCCGAACACGAACGCGAGGCCGCTTCCGACGGCGACCGTCGAGGGGTAGCCCATCACGAGCAGCGCGGGCGTGACGAGGAACGACCCGCCCATGCCGAAGAACCCGAAGAGGGTGCCGATGAGCAGGCCGAACCCGACGAACACGGCGACCATCGCGAGGCTCATTCCGAGAATCGCCATCGTCAGTCACCTCCGAGGGCGTCGAGGACGCTCGCGCCGACGGTTTCGCTGAGCGCGCCGTACGCGAGGTAGAGTGCGATGGCTTCCGCGAGGACGGTGCCGACGGTGAGTCCGGCCTGCACCGACCCGCTCACGGATTCGAGGCCGACCATCTCACGCACCCCCCATACTCGTGTCCTGGTGTGCTAATACTATACAATACTGTCGGCGGTTCCGTGTTCCGAGTGGGTTCGAAGACATGACGGTTAGTTCCCCTCCGTGGTGCTGGCGAGGCGTGACCGGGCGTACCCCTGGGCGTACGCGCCGACGAACATCCCGGCGATGGCCCAGAGGATGACGTAGTTTCCGACGCCGAAGCTCGCGTACGCCGCGCCGGGGCAGATGCCGGAGATTCCCCAGCCGACGCCGAATATCGCGCCGCCCACGACGACGTTGCGGTCGAACTCCTTCACGCGGCGCGTGTACTCGGTCGCGGTGAGCGGCGCGCGGTCGAGGTATCGGGTCGCCACGGCGAACGTGACGCCGGTGACGACGGCGGCCCCGCCCATCACGAACAGGAGGCCGAAGTCCTCGAACTGGAGGAAGTCGAGGACGACTTCCGGGCGCGCCATCCCGCTGACGGCGAGTCCGAGCCCGAACACCAGCCCGCCGACGAAGATGACGGGGAGGAACAGCGGGCTCTGCGCGTCGTCGCTCACGGCGACACCCCCACGGCCTGCACGAGCTGTGCGGTGCCGATGGCGAAGGTCATGAACGTCGCGACGTTCGCGAGCGAGGTGTTCGAGAGCGAGCCGACGCCGCAGACGCCGTGCCCTGACGTGCAGCCCTTCCCGAGACGGGTGCCGATACCCACCAGAACGCCGCCGCCGAGCAGCCGCCACCACTGGACGTCCGTCGTCCAGATGCCGGGGTCGGGCGCGAGCGCGAACCCCCAGACGGCCGCGCCGGCGACGATGCCGAGCGTGAACACGACCCGCCAGTCGCGCGACTGGACGTACGTGAAGCGGTTGAACCGCTCGACGCGAGAGACGTAGGAGAGCGTGGATTCGAGGAACGTGCTCGCGCCCGCGATGATGCCAGTCGCGAGGTAGATGACTGCCGCGCCGAGGCCGACGAGGAGGCCGCCGACGAGGTACGGGAGTACCCCGCGCGGGAAGAGCGAGTCGGCCGCGAGCAGGGGTGTGAGGGCGTCCATCGTCAGTTAGTCAGCGCCTCCTCGCTCGCGGCGCAGTTGTTCGGGCCGAGTTCGAGTTCGAACGCCTCCTCGTCGTCGGGCGACTGCTGGCCGAGGTTCGCGGCGATGATGTCCTCGTAGTTCGCCGGCTGTGGCGGCATGTCCGAAACGATGAACTCGACGAACTCGTCTTCGGCCATCGTGAGCGCGTCCATGCGCTCGGTGAGGTCGCCGAGGGTCGCGGTGTAGGTGCCGTCGTCGTTCGTGCTCGCGGCGTCGCTGAAGTGCGCGGGCGCGACGACCGTGTCGCCGGGCCGCGAGAGCACCGACGCGTGGAGGCTGTCGTGGAGGGTGCGCGCGGCGTCCCGCGCGGCCTCGGGGTCTTCGAGGTCGGGGCGCGCGACGCTCTCCGTGAACAGGCCGTCACCCGTGAACAGCACCGAATCGACCGCGTACGCGGTCATGCCGGTGGTGTGTCCGGGCGTGGCGACGACGTCGAGTGCGGTGTTCCCGAGGGAGAGGCTGTCGCCGTCCGCGACTGTCTCGTAGGGCTGGTCGTACTTCACGCCGCGCTCGACGGCCGCCGCGGGGAGGATGGCCGTCGCGTCGGTGTCGGCGGCGAGGTCGCGGAGGCCGGAGACGTGGTCGGCGTGGATGTGCGTGTCGAGGACGTACTCGATGTCCGCGCCGAACGCGCGTGCGTCCTGCACGTACTGCTCGGTGAACGCGCGGAGCGGGTCGATGACCGCCGCGTCGCCGTCGGAGACGACGAGGTAGGCGAGACAGCCGCTGGACGGCCGCTGGTACTGGACGACGGTCGTGTCGGCGTCCAGGTCGAGTTCCCGGTACTCGTAGATGCGCGCCCAGCCGTTCATGCCGCGTTCGAGGTGTTCGACGTCGTATCCCTCGTCTTCGAGGTTCTCGGCGACGAGTTCGCTCGACCCGCCCTTCGCGCAGAGCGCGGTGATGCGGCGGTCGTCGGGAAGCTGGTCGTGGAGGGCGTCCGGGATGCCGTCGAGCAGTTCGAAGTAGGGGTAGTTGACGATATCGACGTTCTCGCCGTCGATGTGCCACTCCTCGAAGTCGCCCTCGGCGCGTGCGTCGAGGATGAACACGTCCTCGCCGTCGTCGATGCGCGCTTTCAGGTCGGTCGGCGTGACTGCGTCGATCGCTCCGTCGTCGTTCTCGGTCATCTTCACGCTCCCCTATCGACTGCTCGCAAATAAGACTTTGTATAGTAATTCATCTTCTGCACAACATTGTTCTGCCGTAATACGCTTTAATGCGGCCGTTAGACGTATCCATCGCCATGGATGCAAGTAGTGTATTGTCCTATACGTGGATTACTACCGGTACGTTTTTCTAAGGCCGCACAATATTGGGGAGTGAAGTCAAAACCATGACGCAGTACGAAGTCACAGAGACGCTCGACGTGAAAGGACAGAACTGCCCCATGCCCGTCGTCAAGACGAAGCAGGCTACCGACCAGCTGGCCGAGGGGGACGTGCTCGAAGTACTCGCCACCGACCCGGGGAGCATGAGCGACCTCGGCGGCTGGGCCGACACGACCGACGGCGTCGAACTCCTCGACCAGCAAGCGGGCGACGACGTGTACACGCACTACGTCCGCAAGACGGAGTGACGATGAGCACGGACACGCCCGACACGCCGGCGGACGACGCGCCCTCGCGTGCGGAACTCGCCGCGCGCATCGACGAACTCGAACGACAACTCGCGGCGACAGACGACGGCCAGCGGAAGATGAGCATCATCGCGACGAAGGGCACGCTCGACATGGCGTACCCGCCGCTCATCCTCGCCAGCACCGCCGCCGCGTTCGGCTACGAGGTCACGGTGTTCCACACGTTCTGGGGGCTCGACATCCTCCACGAGGAGCGCTCGAAAGACCTCAAGCTCAGCTCGGTCGGCAACCCCAACATGCCGGTTCCGAACGCGGTCGGCGCGCTCCCCGGGATGGATCGCGTCACCACGAAGATGATGGAGCGACGCATCGCCGACAACGACACCGCCACCATCGAGGAACTCATCGACACCTCCCTCGACATGGGCGTCGAATTCCAGGCGTGCCAGATGACCATCGACCTCATGGACTACGACGAGGACGACTTCTACGACGGCGTGACGACCGGCGTCGGCGCTGCCACGGCCATCCAGGACATGGCCGACGCCGACATCCAGCTCCTGATATAGCCGCCGGACTTCCGCGACGCGTTCCATCCCGCCGGTCGCGCACCATCACGCACGACCCTTCGACCGAACAGCGGCACAATACCTATTACCGATGCAGTTGTATTGTGCAGTATGTCCTATACTCTGGACAAACGTGTCGGCGGTGCGTTCGACGAAGTCGTCGAACAGACGATGGACGCCCTGTCCGAAGAGGAATTCGGCGTCCTCTGCGACATCGACGTCCAACAGACGTTCGCGGAGAAACTGGACGCCGAGTTCCGCCAGTACCGAATCCTCGGTGCCTGCAACCCGCCGCTCGCCCGGGACGCCCTCGGCGAAGAACCGCAGGTCGGCGCGCTCCTCCCGTGTAACGTCGTCGTCTACGAGACGGACGACGGCGACATCGGCGTGAGCGCCGTCGACCCCGAAGTCATGCTCTCCGTCGTCGACAACCCCGACCTGGACGGAATTGCGGCGGACGTGCGCGAACGGTTCGAACGCGTCCTCGACGCGCTCCCCGACGCCTGACCCCGCGACGACGCGCTCGACGCCGGTCTGCGTGTGGGATAGGTATTTACCGCCGCGGCGGCTACCTATCGTATCATCTGTTGGGTGCGTCCGCGGTTCGCTCGCGGCGCATCACCAGCGTGTCACACTATGAGGTACGCGTCACTCGGTCAGTTCGTCCGCGGGTACGCCGCCGGTGTCGTCGAGAGCGGTGTCGTCGGTTCCGGGGCGTGCGCGTGATGTCCGAGTTGACGGCGTCCGCGGAGTCCACGTCCGAGATTCGAGTGTTGCACGTGGACGACGACCCGGCGCTCACCGACCTGGTCGCGACGGCGTTGGAGCGCGTGAACGACCGATTGGCGGTCACGACCGCGAACAGCGTCGATGCGGCGCTCGCGCTCGTGCGGGACGAACCGTTCGATTGCGTGGTGTCGGATTACGAGATGCCGGGGCGTACCGGCGTCGAGTTCCTCCGGACGCTCCGCGAGACGCATCCCCACGTGCCGTTCATCCTCTACACGGGAAAGGGGTCGGAGGAGGTCGCGAGCGACGCGATTACGGCGGGTGCGAGCGATTACATGCAGAAGGAAGCGGGTATCGACCACTACGGCGTGCTCGCGAACCGCATCGTGACGCTCGTGGAGCACGACCGCGCGGAAGCGACGATGAACGACGTCCAGCGATTGTTCTCCGAACTCGCGGACCGAACGACGGACGTGCTCTGGCTGTTCACGGCGGACTGGGCGGAGCTCGTGTTCGTCAACGACGCCTACGAGGACGTGTTCGGGCAGCCGACCGACGGTCTCGACGACGACGCGATGGGGTTCCTGGACGCGGTTCGGGAGCGCGACCGGCCGCGGCTCGAAGACGCGATGACGGCGCTCTCCGACGGCGTCTCGGTGGACATCGAGGTCGGCGTGGAGACGACGGACGAGGGGACGCGCGACCTCTGGATCAAGGGCGAGCCGATAACGGACGACGCGGGCACCGTGACGCACGTCGGCGGGTTCACGCGCGACATCACCGAGCGGAAGACGCGGGAGCGCGAACTCGAACGCTACGAGGCCTACCTCGAACGCTCCACGGACATCATCACCGTCCTCAACGCGGACGGCACCCTCAAGTACCAGAGTCCGTCCGTCACGCGCACCCTCGGGTACGAACCCGGCGAACTCGTCGGACAGAACGGGTTCGACATCGTCCACCCCAACGACCGCCCCGGCCTCTTCGAGACCTTCCTCCAGCTCGTCGAAACCCCCGAGGACTCCGTCACCGCCGAGGGACGGTTCCGGACGGCGGACGGCGAGTGGCGGTGGCTGGAAGTCCGCGGCCGCAACCACCTCGACCATCCCGTCATCGAGGGCGTCATCACGAACAACCGCGACATCACCGAGCGCAAGCGACGCGAACGCGAACTCGCGCGGATGCGCGGCCTCCTCGAAAAAACCGAACACATCGCGGACGTCGCCGGCTGGGAGGTCGACGCCGAGACGATGGAGGTGTTCTGGACCGACCACCTCTTCGACCTCATCCGCGCCGACTACGACGACGAACCGACGATTGACGAAGCGCTCTCCATCTACCACGAGGACGACCGTCCCGTCGTCGAGAACGCCATCGAGACCGCGCTCGCGGACGGCGAGCCCTTCGACGTCGAAGCCCGCTTCCACACTCCCTGCGGAGAACTCCGATGGCTCCGCATCCAGGGCGTCCCGATAGTCGAGGACGGCGCGGTCACCACCCTCCGCGGCGCGGTGCAGGACGTCACGGCGCAGAAGGAGAGCGAGCGCGAACTCACCCGGCAGAACGACCGCCTGGAGGAGTTCGCGAGCGTCGTCAGCCACGACCTCCGCAACCCCCTGACGGTCGCGGACGGCTACCTCGACCTCGCGCGCGAAACCGGCGACCCGGACGCCCTCGACAAGGTCGCTCACGCGCACGAACGCATGCACGACCTCATCGAGGACATCCTCGCGCTCGCCCGACAGGGCGACCGCGTGGACGCCGACACGCCCCTCGACCTCGCCGCCGTCATCGAGGACGCCTGGCGGAACGTCCCCACCGACGGCGCGACGCTCGACATCGCGACCACCGCGACGGTGTACGCCAACCGCGGCGTCCTCCAGCAACTCCTCGAAAACCTCTTCCGGAACGCCGTCGAGCACGGCGGCGACACAGTCACCGTCAACGCCCACGACGCCACCATCACTATCGCGGACGACGGCCCCGGCATCCCCGAACACGAACGCGACCGCGTCTTCGAAACCGGCTACACCACCACCGACACCGGCACCGGCTTCGGCCTCGCAATCGCCAGCCAGTGCGCGGACGCACACGGCTGGACGATTCGCGCCACCGAAAGCCCGGACGGCGGCGCGCAGTTCGAACTCACCAACGTCCACCTCGAATAACGCCCGCGCGCCGACACGCCTCCGGAACAGTTCACCGAGCGAGGGCTTTTGCGGGTGGCGCTCACATGGCCGCGCATGGCCTTCACGTCGTTACGCGCGCTCCTCTTCGGGCCGACACCCGAACGGACGCGGCGGTGGAGTCTGCTCGTCGCGCTCGTGTTCGCCGGGTCGCTCCTCTACTTCGCGGCCGTGAACGCGTTCACCGGCTACGAGTGGCCCGTCCACCTCGCGCTCGTCGTCGCGCAAGCCTACGCCACGGGGGCGCTCGTCGTGAGCTGGGGCGTGGCGTTCGCGGCCGTCTGCGGCCTCGTACTGAACTACGGCGGCATCGGCGTTACTGGCGCGCTACCGAGCCTCCCGCGGCTTCTCGGCCTGGCTCTCGTCGCCGGCTGTCTCGCCGCGCTCACCGTCGGCACCCTCGGGTTCGCAGTCGGCGCGACACTCCGACGTGTCTCTGGATACCGCTTCGAACCTCTTAGCCCTCGTTGATGTGACTTTTATCACGTTCCAGATACGACGGCCGGTAATGGAGAGACGGGACTTCGTGTGCGCTCTCGGGAGCGGTGGCGTGCTCGGACTCGCGGGGTGTTCGCGGCTTCGGAGCGCGCCCGAGGAGGTTCGGATTCGCCGTATCGGCGTCTACAATTTCCGGCCGGACGCGCAGACCGTCACCGTCGTGGTTTCCGCGGACGACGCCGTGGCGTGCTGGAAGACGGTTTCAGTGCCTGGGGACGCAGAACGCGTACTCGAAGACGTGACCGTGGAACCGAACCGGTACACTGTCCTCGCTCACGGCCCCGTCGGAACCGACCGCGTTCTCGACACACCGGAGATTCTCGACCGGGGCACGCCGCCCGGGGACGCGCCCCACGATATCGCGCTGGCCGTGGCGCTCCGCGCTGACGGCGCGTTCAGCGTCTCCGTCGAATTCGACGGCGCGCGCGAGTAGTCGGGAGGGTCGCTGTCTGAACTCGACCCCGGAGCGTTTTTGCACGTCGTCCGCGGACTGGCGGACGTGCGTCGCTCACTCCGGTTCCTGGTCGGGGCGCTCCTCGGACTGGGGGTTCTCGCGGGCTACGTGTACGCGGTCGGCGCGGACGCCGTGCTCGCGCGCGCCACCCGACTCGACCTCGGCCTGTTCGCCGTCGTCGTCGCGCTCGTCGTGGTCGAGGGCGTCGTGGACGGCGTCGGCGTCTGGGCGTCCGTTCGGCCCCTGAACGGCGGTCTCTCCCCGCCGGAGAGCGTGCGGTTCGCGCTCGCCGGCGACTTCTTCGACATCGTGAGTCCCGCCGGCCCCGTCACCTCGGAGCCGATTATGGCGCGCTTCATCGGCGTCGCGACCGACACCGGGTACTCTGACGCGCTCGGCGTGCGGTCGGTCGCGAAGTACGTCAAGTCGGGCGCGCAGGTCGCGTTCGCCGCCGTGCTCGGTGTGCTCGTGCTCTTCGACGCGCCGGACGCCAGCGGCGTTCTCACCGTGCTCGGCGTCGCCGTCGGCGGCCTCCTGCTCGTGGGCGCGCTCGCGCTCGCGTCCCGCGACCTCCTCTCCCGCCTGCTCGTCGCCGTCTTGACGCCGCTCGTGGTTCGGGTGTCCGCGCTCTATCGCGACCGCCCGCACGACCGCGCGACCGTCCGGCGTGCGGTCGAACGGTTCTGGGAGCGCGTCCTCGCGTTCCGCGGAACACCTGGGCTCCTCGCGCTCGTCGCGCTCGGGGGCGTGCTCGAACAGTTCGCCACCGCGCTCGCGCTCTGGGTCGCCCTCCACGGCGTCGGCCACCCCGTCGCCCTTCTCCCGATTCTCGTCGTCGTCCCGCTCCCGCAGGTCGCGAGCGCCGTCCCGATTCCGGGGAGTCTCGGCGCGTACGACCTCCTCCTCGGCGGCGCGCTCGTGCTCGTGACCGCCGCGCCGAGCGCGCCCGCGGCCGCCGCCGTGCTCGTCCTCCGCACCACCACGCTCGTCTTCGGCGCGACCGTCGGCGGAGTCTGCGTCGCCTTCCTCCGCGGCTGGCGGCCCAGCGAGTCCGAGCACCGGAACTGACACCACGCCGCCGCGCGACCCGCCCGGTGGGGGAATCGAAAGGCCGAGGGCGTTCGACGCCGAGGGTTCCGATATGGATTTGTCGTCGCTTCCGTCGCGACCGCTGACGGGACGGGAAGTCGCGGCGCTCGACGAGTCGGGTACGTTCGTCGCGGTGCGGCCCGTCGAGCGGTTCGAGTTCGAGGCCGTCGAGGAGACGCTCGTCGTCGCCGTCGTCCTTATCACGACCCAGGGCGTTCGCGGCGTCGCGTTCGACCCCGAGCGCGGGTGGCGGGTCGTCCATCGCGCCGACCGCGACGACATCGAGGAACTCGCGGACGTCCCCGAATCCGCCATCGACGACGCGCAGCGCGCGCTCCGCGCCGAAATCACCGACCTCGAACGCGAACGCGGCTTCGGGAGCCGGCTCGTCGACGCCTACGAGACGCACTCGTAGCCCGAACGAACGGGATTATTCGCCGTAGCCGTCTGCCTCTATCGGCCCGCTGAACACGCCGTAGAGGAATTTGAAGTACCAGAGCACCAGCAGGAGCACGGGGAACCCGAGGACGGTGGTGAGGTTGAGCGCCAGCGGCGAGACGACGGCCTCCCTGACGGTCAGCCCGGTCGCCGGATAGACCGTCGGATAGAGCAGGACGGCGACGAGCACGGTCAACAGCGCGGGCATGGTGAGCGCGCTCGCCAGCCACGCGCGGTACCGGCCGCGCAGGGCGAACACGCTCCCGGCGACGCCGCTCAGGACGGAGGCGGCGACCAGCGCGGCGACCGGCCACGACAGAATCACGTCGGCGGCTCCGCCCGCGTCGGTGAGGACGACGACCGCAAGCAACGCCACCACGCCGCCCAGGTACGCGGCGGTCGCACCGATGCCGTACCGGCGGAGCGGCCGGGCGAGGCCGGGGTCGGTCTTCGCCGCGAGGAACGCCGCGCCCGTGACGACCGAAACCGCGACCAGCCCGACCCCGGTCAACACGGCGGGGAGCGAGAGCGTGGGGGCGTCGAACACCCAGCGTCCGGCGAGCACGCCGAACAGGAGCGGCGCGAGCGCGCTCCCCGCGACGAACGAGAGGTCGCAGTAGCGCTTCCAGCGGTCGTCGTCGCGTTGCTCGCGGAGTTCCGGGCCGAGGCCGCGGAACAGCAACGCGAGGACGAACCCGATGGCGAGCAGGTAGTGGTCGGCGAGCAACCGCGAGTACACGCGGGGGAACGCCGCGAGGAGCATGGTGCCGAACGCGACGAGCCAGACTTCATTGGCGTCCCACACCGGCCCGAACGCCGCGAGGAAGGTCTCCCGGTCGTGTTCGTCGTCGAGGGTCGCGTACAGGATGCCGATGCCGAAGTCGAAGCCGTCGAGCACGAGGTACATCCCGAGCGCGAACATGACCGCGCCGAACCAGACTTCGGGGAGCGATTCGACGAGGTAGGCGTCGACGGGGAGCCAGTCAGTCATTCTCGTTCACCTCCGGGAGTGGGCCGCGCCAGCCGTCGTCGGCGTCGTCGGTCGCGCCGAGGTCGCGGAGTTCCCCGCGAATCAGCCACTTCAACACGTAGAGCGCGGTCGCGATGAGCGCGACATAGACGACGACGAACGCGGCGAGCGTCAGGGTGGCGTCGGTGCCGGAGAGCGCCGCGGACACCGCGTCGTTCGTCTTGAGTTCGCCCTGAATCACCCAGGGCTGGCGGCCGATTTCGGCGACGTACCAGCCGGTGAGCAGGGCGGCGTACCCGAGCGGTGACGCGACGACCATCGCCTTCAGGTAGCGGTCGCTCTCGGATAGCCGGCCGCGGTAGAGGAGGAACGCCCCCCAGAGCGCGAGCGCGATGAACAGGAACCCGAGCCCGACCATCACGCGGAACGACCAGAAGACGAGCGCGACCGGCGGGTTCTCCTCGTACTCGTTCAGTCCGAGGACGGTGGCGTCGAAGTCGCCGCCGCTGGCGAGGAACGACCCGACCCCGGGGAGGCTCACGGTGAAGAGGTTCTCGGCGCGCGGGTCAGAGATGGCGTCGATGGAGGTCGGGAACGCGAGCAAGTGGAGGTCTGCCTGCCCGGTCTCGTAGTGGGCTTCCATCGCGGCGAACTTCTGCGGCTGGGTGTCCTCGACGTGCCGGCCGTACGCGTCGCCGTGCAGCGCCTGGAACGGCGCGGAGACGAGTAACACCACGACCGCCACTTTCAACGCCGTGTTCCACGCGGCGGCGTCGCGTTTCTTCCAGACGATGTACGCGGAGACGCCCGCGACCAAGAGCGCGACCGAGATGACGGAGGCGTTTATCATGTGGACGTACATCCACGGCAGCCGCGGCGTGAAGAACGCCGCAATCGGGTCGGTGAGCTGTGCGATTTCGAGGCCGTTGCGGACGACCATCTCGTAGCCCTGCGGCGTCTGCATCCACGCGTTGACGACGAGAATCCAGAACCCCGACAGCCACGCGCCGAACCCCACGAGCACCGAGGAGAGGACGTACGTCCGGTCGCCGACGCGGTCGCGGCCGTACAGGAGGACGCCGAGGAAGACGGCTTCGAGGAAGAACGCCATCTTCGCCTCGAAGGCGAGCGGGCCGCCGATGAGTTCGCCGGCCACCTCGGCGAACCGCGGGAAGTTCGTGCCGAACTGGAAGCTCATCGGAATCCCGGTGACGGTACCCATGACGAACCCGGCGGCGAACACTTTCACCCAGAACGACCGCAGGCGCGCGAACCGCTCGTCGCCCGTTCGCACGTCCTTCCACGTGAAGTAGACGATGAAGGGCGCGAGTCCGACGGAGAGCGCGGCGAACAGGATGTGGACGGATATCGTCCAGCCGAACTGCGCGCGGCTCGCGAGTTCCGGCGAGAGGAACGCGAGCCATCCCGGGTCGAGGACGGTCACGGGCGTGAACATGCGTCAGCGTTCGCGGGCCGCGGTATTAATTGCTGAGCCGGTTCCCAGGTTCGAGTACCCGACGCGGGCGTTTAAGCGCCAGTACGCACTAGCTCTCGTACGCGCACGTCCCCGAACGACCACGCGGGTTCGACCGCCCGACCGAAGAACCGGTGGTCTCGCGACGCGCTATCGTGGCGGGTCGTCGGTGCGGATTTCGAACCGCGCCCCGCCATCCGCGCCGTTCGTCGCCGTGATCTCCCAGTCGTGTCGGTCGACGACTTCCGCGACGATGCTGAGCCCGAACCCGGTTCCCGCGTCGGCGGTCGTGTACCCCGCCTCGAACAGCCTCGATTGCGCGGCGTCCGGGAACCCGCGTCCGTCGTCGGCGACGTAGAACCCCGCCTCCGTCTCCCCGACCGTCACCGACACGTCCGCGCCGCCGTGGTCGACCGCGTTCTGCAGGAGGTTCGTGAGGAGTTGCTGGAGCTGGTCGCGGTCCGCCTCGACGGTGCGCGCGGTCTCGACGGAGAGCGACGCGTCCGGCGCTGAAATCGCCTCCCAGCACGCCCGCGCCATCGCCGCCAGCGAAACCGGCTCCGTCTCCATCGCGTCCTCGCCGGCGCGCGCGAGCGCCAGCAAGTCGTCTATCAGCGCGTCCATCCGCCCCAACGCGTCCGAGATCTTCTCGATGTGCTCGCTCTCGCACTCGTCGCGTAGCAACTCCACGTGGCCGTCCGCGACCTGGAGCGGGTTCCGCAGGTCGTGACTCACGACGCTCGTGAACCGCTCCAGGCGCTCGTTGTGCTGGACGAGTTCGCGCTCACGCCGCTTCTGCTCGCTGATGTCGCGGTCCATCGCCACGAACCGGTCTTTTCCCTCCAGGTTGAGGCGGATGAGATGGACTTCGACCGGGAGCGTCGTTCCGTCGCGCCGTTCGAGTTCGCCCTCGAACCGGCGCGGCGTGTTCGGCGTCATCGACTTCCAGAACGCCGTCGCCCGGTCGCGGTCGGCGGACTGGTCGAGGTTCCAGACCGTCCGCCCGAGGAGTTCGTCCTCGCTGTACCCGAGTTCGTCACAGAATCGCTGGTTCACGTCCCGGATGACGCCGTTGATGTCGTGCACGGCGAACATGTCCGGGGAGTGTTCGAACAGCGCCTCCAGTCGCGCGGTCTGCGTCTGCAACTGCCGTTCGTACTGTTTTTGCTCCGTTACGTCGTCCTGGAACCCGACGAACAGTTCGAGGTCGCCGGCGTCGTCGAACAAGGGAGCGATGCGGACGCGGTTCCAGAACGCCGTCCCGTCCGCCCGGTAGTTCCGCAACTCGACCGTCGTCGCCTCCCTGTTTTCGACGGCTTCGCGGAGTGCGGCGACCGGTTCGTCAGCCGTGTCCTCGCCCTGGAGGAACCGACAGTTCCGGCCGAGAACCTCGGCTCGCTCGTAGCCCGTGAGTCCGGTGAACGCCTCGTTCGCGTACACGACCGGGTTATCGTCCTGATGGGGGTCGGTCAGCAGGATGCCGAGTGGCGCTTCGTCCATCGCGCGTTCCTTCAGGGACGCGTTCCCGGCGTCCGTCTTACTCGGCAGAGGTGAGAGCGTGCAGATCAACGAGCCGTCGTCCGTATACGAGAGCGTGTGTTCGGCAGTGATCTCGTCGCCGTTCTTCCGGACGAACGAGGTCGTGCCGCGCCACCGGCCCTGCCGCGCTTCCGGCAGTAGCACGTCGTAGACCTGCTGGATGTCCTCCTCGCGATAGAAGGCCTCCCAGTGCGTGCCGAGCAACTCGTCGCGGTCGTAGCCGAGGATGTCCGCCCACGCGGAATTGACGTACTCGATTGCGCCCGTCTCGTCGAGGATGGCGATTCCGTCGCGTGCCGTTTCGATGGCTTCGAGTCCGCGGTTCAGGTAGCGTTCCGCCCGGACGCCGTCGACGGCGTTCTGAATCCGGTTCGCGAGGACGCTGTACTGTTCCGTGCCACCCGCCTTCTGGAGGTAGTCCGTCACGCCGGCCGTGATCGCCTCGCTCGCGATTTCCTCGCTCCCCTTGCCCGTGAAGAGGATGAACGGAAGCTCGGGGTGCGTATCACGAACGCGCTTGAGGAGCGTGAGTCCGTCCAAGTCGGGCATGTCGTAGTCGCTCACGATACAGTCCACGGATAGCTCGCCGTCAGCGAGCCGCTCCAACGCCGCCCGAGGCTCGGTCGCAGAATGGACGGTGAAGTGCTCGCGTTCGCGTTCGAGGAACGCGGCAACGAGCTCGCAGAAACCGGCGTCGTCGTCGATATGGAGGATGTCGATCGTCTGTGCCCTTGGGAGAGCGCTCGATTCAGGAAGGGCATCCCGGTCGGTCATACGCACTCAAGGGGCCGACACGGTAATGGTCTGCTGATTGCGCGCCACCGCCGCCCGTGACGCCCGCTATGGCTGCGACCATCGAACGGGCCGGAGACCAGAACTCACTCTGGCTAGCTTACAGTTCGCGTTCGATGTAGCGGTTGAGCTGTTGAACGGTGTCCGTGTCGTACGTCCAGAGTCCGTCCCAGGTGCCCGACTCGACTTCGATTGCGACGAGTGCGGCGTGGGGGCGGGAGCTATCCGCTGGGACGTGGACGACGAACCAGGACGTTCGGAAGTCCTCGTTCCAGCCGCCGTGCATCGTCACGTCGAATTCCGGCGGCGGTGTCCAGTCCGGCATTCCGTACACGTGCGTCTCTGTGTCGGTGTCAGCCAGCCGTTCGTACACTGCTCTGGTTCCCTGTTCGTCGTTGATGCGTGAGAGGCGCTGGAACGACGCTCGATGCGTCCCACCGTCGGTCTCCAGCGCCAGTCGTTCGATGTATCGGGAGACGGTGATGAGAAGGAGTTTTTCTTTGTCCGACGTGGGGTGGCCTCGCAAGCGAAACGGTGTGTTTGCCAGCCCGTCGATGACGGCCGGCAACTCGACGTCCTCAGGCTTCCGCGTCCCGGTCTTGTAGAGGTCTGAGTTCACCACCAGAATCGAGTCTTGCACCGCGCCCAACGGGGACTTGGCGACGACATCCCCCTCGTCGAGGAGATACACCACGTCCTCGTTCGCGTCTTCGAGGGTTCGCTCTTGAACAGTCACCTCCTGCCCGACGAACATCCGTTCTAATAGTTGTTGAACCGGACGCGGTGCCTGCCTGTTCACCACCGCAAGCGACAGGTCGCTCTCCCCCGGTTCATCGACAAATTCGCGCAGACCCATTGTTGTCGTTCTCTAGTGCGTTACGAAGTCACGGGGATAAGACTGTTCGCTATACGCACCCGCAAAGTCAGACGACGCCCCAGAACGAATGGACGGCCGGCCGAGCGGCCGTTCGCTCGCGTCAGCGACACCCGCGCTCTGCACACGCGTCGGAGGGAACGCCACGTGCTGGCGTCTATCCCCGGTTCTACGGGTCTGTGAGGTGTTCGCGCGCGCCGGCTTGGAGGACGTCTTCGGGGCCGACGACGCAGTCGCGGCGCATGTCGGGGAAGTCGCCGTCGAGGAGGGCGTCGACGGTTCCGGAGAGGTCGGTGAGGTCGCGGACGTGCGCGCCGGTGAGGTGGTCGGCGAGGAGGCTGGCGACGGCCTGACTGACGGCGCAGGAGTCGCTCCGGAAGCCCATCGCCTCGATACGCCCCGACTCGTCTATCCGGACGTGGAACTCGCCTTCGTCACCACAACTCGTTTCCGCGGAGTGCTTTCTGAACGTCGGGTTCTCGATTCCGTCCGGGTTCGTCGGATTATGGTAGTACTCGGCGATTAGGTCGTGGTAGCGGTCGGTGAGGAGGTGGTCGCGTTTCCGCTGGGCGTCTTCGAGTGCGTCGAGGAGGGTGTCGATTTCGCTGCGGGTGTTGTAGACGTAGAAGGACGCGCGGACGGAGCCGGGGACGTCGAGGATGTCGTGGAGTGGTTGGGTGCAGTGGTCGCCGGCGCGAACGGCGATACCGTGGCCGTCGAGGAGTTCGGAGAGGTCGTGGCCGTGGACGCCATCGACGTTGAACGACACCAAGCCGCTTCGCTCGACAGCCCCGGGTGGCCCGTAGTACTCGATGTCGTCGCGGGCGTCGAGTTCGTCGATGAGATATCGGGCGAGGGCGGCTTCGTGTTCGCGGACGGCGTCCATGCCGATGTCGTCGAGGTAGTCCGCGGCGGCGGCGAGCGCGATGCCTTCCGCGATTGGCGGGGTGCCGGCTTCGAATTTCCAGGGGAGGTCGTTCCACGAGGCGTCGTCGAACGTGACGTGACTGATCATCTCGCCGCCGAAGAGGAACGGCTCCATCGCTTCGAGCCGGTGGCGCTTCCCGTAGAGACAGCCGATGCCCGTCGGGCCGGCCATCTTGTGCCCGCTGAACGCGAGGAAGTCCGCGTCCAGCGTTTCGACGTCGACGGGGCGGGTGGGGACGGATTGCGCGCCGTCGACGAGGATGACGCCGCCGTGGTCGTGGGTGAGCGCGGCGAGGTCGCGGACGGGGTTGACCGTGCCGAGGACGTTCGAGACGTGCGCGACCGACACGAGTTCGACATCGTCGTCGATGAGCTCGCGGGCGTGCTCCATGTCGAGGGTGCCGTCGGCGGTCACGCGGATGTAGCGGAGGTCGGCTCCGGTTTTCTCGGCGATTTGCTGCCAGGTGACGAGGGAGGCGTGGTGCTCCATCTCCGTGGTGACGATGGCGTCACCTGGGTCGAGGCGGTTGACGCCCCAGCCGTAGGCGACGAGGTTCATCGCCTCCGTGGTGTTCTTCGTGAACACGATCTCCTCGCGGCCGTCGGCTCCGACGAACTCCGCGAGCCGGTCGTGTGCGGCTTCGTAGGCCCGGGATGCCTCGTGGCTGAGCGTGTGGATGCCGCGGTGGACGTTCGCGTTGTACCGGCTGTAGTAGTCCTCGTAGGTGTCGTAGACCTGGGCTGGCGTGTGGGTGGTGGCGGCGTTGTCGAGGTAGACGAGCGGCGTGTCGTTGACGCTGCGGTCGAGAATCGGGAAGTCACGCCGAATCGTGTCAGTATCCAATCCCATACGCGTGAGGGTTTTCCAGACGCCGTGAAAAAGTGTGGTGTCGGCTCACACGATGTGGGTGTGTCGAGCGGCCCCGCGCACCGAGTTCGATTAAATCGCTGTTTGACCGTCCGTCGGGTACATGCTGGCGTCGGTCGTCGGGGTTCGTATGGAGCGACGTGCCCTCCTCGCGCTCGGCGGTAGCGCCCTCGCAACGACCCTCGCTGGCTGTAGTTCACTCGGTGATGCAGACTCCACGACACCACGTGGGTCAACGACGAACTCCGAGCAGACGACGCCCCGGACGCCGTCCGCGTCGCTTCGAAACGGGAGTTTCGAGTCGGACTGGCAGGGCTGGACGGTCGGCCGCCGGCTTCCCGACGACCCGAACGAACCGGGGACGCGGCCGGTCGCCTCCGAGGCGGGGGTGAGCACTCGGTACGCGAGTGACGGCGAGACGAGCCTCCGGGTGTTCATCGACGGAAGCCAGGACGACGGTACCGTCTGGGTGGAACAACCCGTTGACCTCTCCCAGTACGACTACCTCGCCGTCGATTACCAGGTGTCCACGTCGTTCAACGAAATCCTGCAAGCCGCCGTCTACACCGGCCCCGAACCCGAAAGCGGTCTCGAAGAACGGCAGTTCGACCGGTCTCACTCGCTGGCGGGCCACGACGCCGCTGGCTGGAAAACCTTCGTCTACGACGTCACTCACGACGCGGACGGTATCGTCGCGGTCGGATTCAATATCGTCTGGGAAACCGGTGCCGTCGGCTTCCTCGATAACGTCCGGCTCACCAACGCCACGCCGACGACCGTCAGTCCGACGACCACACCTACCACGGAGTCCTCCGGCACCCGCAGTGAAACGTCGATGGAGCGAACCCGCTAGCGGCCGCCAGAACTGTTTTCGGGTCGGCGTTTTCGGCGTCGCGTATCGATCGGCGTCCCGGACGGGCCGAGGATTCGATGAGTTTGTCGGGCGACCGATAGTTCCACACGCGGAACGAAACGCGACCAGTGCGTGCGTGTGTACTGGATTCGCTCGAAAGCGTCGCAACCGCAGGCGTGTCAGTCCGCAGCCTGCGTGTCTGTGCCGGACGGATCCCCTGCGTGCGTGGGGATGGACAGGTCGATGCGGCGAAGCAACTGGGCGTTGATAGCGACGATAACCGTGCTCAACGACATCAGAAGCGCGCCCACAGCAGGGGATAACAGAATCCCGACCGGCGCTAACACGCCTGCTGCGAGCGGAAGTGCGAACACGTTGTATCCGGCCGCCCAGACGATGTTCTCCTGCATCTTCCGATAGCTCGCCTTGCTCAGCGTGACCAGTCGAACGACATCCAGTGGATTGTTCTGCACGAGGATGATGTCTGCTGACTGCACGGCGACGTCGGTTCCGCTTCCGATGGCGATGCCGACATCGGCGCGTGCCAGCGCTGGCGCGTCGTTTACGCCGTCGCCGACCATTCCCACCAGTTTCCCCTGATTCTGGAGTTCCTGGACTTTCTTGTCCTTGTCTTCGGGGAGAACTTCCGCGAACACGGTGTCGATGCCGAGTTCACTGGCGACGGCGTCAGCGACGTCCTGCGAGTCGCCGGTCAGCATCGCGACCTCGATACCCAGATTGTGGAGCGCGTTGACGACGCGGTAACTCTCCTCGCGAATCACGTCGGCCATCGCGAACGCGGCGATCAGCTCTCCGTCGCGGCTCGCGGCTTCGCCGCTCGCTCTGTCCGAGGGCTCGCTTCGCTCGCCCTCGCGAACGAGATACACCACAGTCTGGGCGTTCTGTCCGGCCTCGTCAGCGAAGCGCTGGAGATGGTCGGGGATCTCGCTATCCAGCTGGGTCAACAGGTTCGGCCCACCAACGTACACCTCGTTTCCGTCGACCTTCGCGCGAACCCCCCGTCCTTTGATCGCCTCGAAGGCGGTCGCATCAGGGGCGCTGAGGTCTCGCTCGTCGGCGGCCTCGCGGATCGCTCGGGCGATCATGTGTTCGGAGTCGCTCTCGACAGCCGCCGCCAACCGAAGTGCGTCGTCCTCGTCGACGCCGTTGACGGTCGCCATATCCACGACGCCGTGTTCGCCTTCGGTGAGCGTCCCTGTCTTGTCGAAGATAATCGCGTCAAGGTTCCGCGCGTCCTCCATCGCGATGCGGTCGCGAACGAGCATCCCGTTGCGCGCCGCGAGCGAGGTGTTTATCGCGACAACGAGTGGAATGGCGAGACCGAGCGCGTGTGGGCAGGCGATGACGAGCACGGTAACGACGCGCTCGATGACGGTCGCATCGAACGAGACCGCGACCGTCCACGCGATTGCGGTGACGAGTGCAGCGCCGAGCGCGGCGTAGAACAGCCAGCCGGCCGCGCGGTCAGCCAGTACTTGCGTTTTGGACGTGCTCTGCTGGGCGTCCTCGACGAGCCGCATGATACCGGCGAGCGTCGTCTCCTCGCCCGTTGCGCCGACGCGCACCCGGAGGCTGCCGTCGCCGTTAATCGTCCCGCCGATGACCTCGTCACCGGGTTCTTTCGAGACCGGCTGTGACTCGCCCGTGATCATCGACTCGTTGACCTCGGAGTCCCCCTCCTCGATCGTTCCGTCGGCAGGAATGCTCGCGCCCGGTCGGACGAGTACGAGGTCGCCCTCGGAGAGGTCGCTCACTGGCACGGACTCGGTGTCGCCGCCATCGGTGATGCGTTCGGCGGTATCGGGCATCAGCTTCGCCAGTTCGTCAAGTGCGCTGGAGGCTCGCCGGACCGACCGCATCTCGATCCAGTGGCCCAACAGCATGATGTCGATGAGCGTCACGAGCTCCCAGAAGAACGCCGACTGCGCCGGGAAGACCACGCTCGCCAAACTGTAGACGAACGCGACGGAGATCGCCATGGAGATGAGCGTCATCATCCCCGGCGCACGGTCTTTCAGCTCGGGGATAGCCATCTTCAGGAAGGGGATGCCACCGTAGGCGAATACGATCACTGCGAAAACGGGGTTGACCCATTCACTGCCAGGAAACGCCGGAACGGAGAAGCTAAGCCACTCCTGAAGCGTTGGGCTGTAGAGGAGGACGGGGATTGAGAGGAGTGTCGAGACGAAGAAACGCCGGCGGAACATCTGCTCGTGGCCTTCGTGCATCCCACCGTGACCGTCATGGCCACCGTGCTGGCTGTGTGTGTCGTGATCTTCTTCGTGGGGAGGCTGGGGCTCAGCCTCTGTTTCGAGGAGCGACTGTTCACTCCGCCCCTCAGTATGCGACTCGTCGTGGCCACTATGTGTGTCTTCGCCGTGATACGTATGGTCAGTCCCGTCAGTCGCGCGTTGGGAGTCGTCGTCCATTACTCGATAATTGGCTCCGTGGGGGTTTCAACGTGGAGGTCACTTCGAACTGACATAGTCGCTGAACGGGCGTCAATCGGGGCGGCTCCGAGACTGATGTGGTCGGAGAGCGTCCTCTGCCACTCTCCGACGTCACTGTCCGCCTTCCCGTCAAAACGACGTAGAGCATCCCGGTACCCCTCCAGAACTGACGAAGCGCTCTCCACCGACGGGCACCGTTTTGGAGCAGGGATTGGGGGCGTAGAGGGCGTACAGGATGGATGGCATCCCCGCTGCCGTGACAAGTGCCGCAACGAAACCCGTCTGGAAGATCGATACTTGGAGTGTCTCGAAACGAACTCTTTCCAGAAGTCCGCCTCGCGGCGTTCTTCGGCGCGCTCATGATGCTGTTGTTCTACTTCGGGAAATGGGATGTGGGTCACGGGTTCATCAACGGGGACTTCGCGTACATGCTCGTGTTCCTCGCGGTCGCCGCGTTCGCCGCGGGCCGCATCCTGGGCCTCGACCAGTACATCGAGAACTACGATGTCGGTGGCGAGACGCTCGTCGAGCGCTACCCCGGCCCTTTGGAGGGACTCACCACGTGTGAGATGCGCTGGGAATCGGTGGAGCCGAAATGAGAACCCCGGATAATACTCTGTACAGCGAGGAATCTTCGACGAAACAGACGTTAGTGGTCGTGGCCCTCCATCACCATCGGATGCCCGGTGGCGTATTCGTCCGGGTCCTCCTCGAACGTCTCCTTGCAGGTCTGCGAGCAGAAGTAGTACGTCTCACCGTCGTGGGTCGCCGATGGCTCGCTGTCGTCAGTCCGCATCCCACAGACGGGGTCACGGTACTGGCCAGGCGCACCGAGGCCGCGACGATACACGTACAGGAGAAAGCCGGAAAGCGCGAACGCAATGAGGTTGAGGTAGAACGTGTAGTTGAGCTCGAAGTACGTTTGCTCGGTCGCAGTCTCGCCGCCCGCCAGATCAGGGACGATGTTGAGGGCGTCGAACAGCAGTTCCATGAGGAAGCCGGTGAACGCCATCGTGACGAAGAAGACGCCGAGAATGTACAGCATCACCTTCCAGCCGTAGTACTTCCGGTAGACGTTCAGCACGGGAATCGTGATGAGGTCGGCGTAGACGAACGCGATGACGCCAGCGAAGCTGATGCCGCCGCCCCAGAGTGCGACGGCGAACGGGACATTACCCATGCTACCGACGAAGCTGAGGACGGCGATGGCGACGCCCATAATCGCGTTCTCGGCGGTCACGAGCAGCCCGTCGCCCTGGATGAACAGGGTGTTCCAGACCGACTGGGGGACGAAGACGATGACGAACCCCGAGATGAGGAAGCCGGCGATGACGTCCTTCCAAATCATCGACCACTCGTTGCGGTACTGGTTCCCGACTTTGTACCAGCCGCCCCACGACAGTAACTCGTCACGCCACCCGCCGCGGCTCGACATCTCCTGGCGGTAGGTCTCCATACACCCCTCCGAGCAGAACTTGAGCGTCTCACCGCCGTCAGTCGTGAGCGTGTACTCGTCTTTGCCTTCCATCCCGCAGGTCGGATCCTCGGTGACGCCCGCCCCGTGATCGCGCTCGTTGAGGGTCTCTCGCACCTCCTCGAAGAGATTCTCGGGGAGCGTGAGATGAACGATGACGGCCATCACGGCAATGAGGATGAGTCCGCCGAGTAACTCTGCGACGAGGAACTCCCAGCCGAGCAGAATCAGGATCATCAATCCGAGTTCGACGATGAGATTCGTTGACGCGAACATGAACGCGAGGAAGTTCACCGCGTGGGCTCCCTTCTTGAACAAGCCCTTCCCGATGGCGACAGCGCCGAAACTACAGCCACTACTGGCCGCGCCGAACGCAGTCGCCTTGGTGAGCCCGCTCAGATCACCGTCGCCGAGGACCTGGGCCATCCGCTCCTTCGAGACGTAGACCTGGACGAGGCTCGTGATCGTGAGGCCCATAATGATCGCCCACGCCGCCGTCCAGAGGAAGCCCACACCGATACGTAGCGCTTCGAGGATGCCATCAATCATCGTCGCTACCATAGGTATCAGTTCGAAGGGATCATCTATTGCAGTTTTCCTTCAGATAATTCGGGCCAGGGCCGTAGTGAGTAGGTATTCAAAAGAATAGTGGTGGGTAGAACACGTAAATCAAAGGCGCAACCGCATTGAATAGGTAGTGCGTAGTATAATCTGAGAACCCAAACTCACGGAGGGATCACAATATGCCCACAAATTCAGACGATACGCGACTTGTTACGCTCCTCCTCATTATCATCGGTGCCGTATTCATCGTCCCGTTGTTCCTCATGGGCTTCGGGATGATGGGGGTCGGTCCGATGATGGGCGGTATGTGGGGTGGTCACATGTGGGACGACGGAACGATGCCGGGCTGGGTGCTCATCGTTGGATTCGTGATGCAGCTCCTCTTCCTGGCCGCTCTCGTCGGTGGTGGCTACCTCCTCTATCGGACACTAACCGGAGACGGGGAGGAGTCAGACCAGGCGCTCGAAGAACTCCGACTCGCCTACGCACGCGGCGAACTAACCGACGAGGAGTACGAACAGCGACGAGAAAACCTCCAACGAGACCCTTGAGCACACATCACCTCCGAGCGATGACTGAACGCACTCATCGTCGCAACGAGCGACACACCCCACCTCTCGCGTAGCTTGAGTCCTATACGACGCTGAGACTGCGAACCACGCCCTGAGAACTCCGGGGAGCTTCCATCTTGCTGTGGATGCACGTATTGCAAGCACGCTTAGTCGCTGGTACGAAGCTGGCGGCGTGGGAGTCGGATGTCGAGGAGGCAGCCGTCCACGAGACGGTTCGCGACCGCGTGTATCTCTCACTCTACCACGCACAATCCCGAAGCTCGGCGAGCACGAAGTGATTCGTTTCGACGAGGAAACCGAGACCAGTACGTGGGCGATCCACGCAGAACAGGTCTTCGCGGTTCTCGAACGCGCAGGAACCGCGTTGGACAGCCAGCAGGAACAACACGCTAGCCGAGACTACTGTGATACCAACAATATATGGCAGAACGTAGTGATGTGTCGAACACGGACGGGGGCGACGAGTGGGTGGTCGTATCGTAGCGAGTCTACGAACCCGATAGTCCGGACGACCTGACGACGATAATCATCGAGGCGATCGCCGAACCAACTACGTCATAGCATCCGCTCGCTCCGACCCACAATAATGCCTCGCCCTCGACCGTGCGGACCCGCAGGGGCCGCCAGAACTGTTTTCGGGTCGGCGTCCTCGTCCTCACATATGTACGAGAAACTCGACCGAAGCCACGGGAACGTACTGGGGTACGAAGTCCGAGACGAACTCAACGAGGACGACCTGGACGCGATGCTTGCGGAGCTCGAAGAAACGATTCGAGCGGAGGGGTCGGTGCGGGTGCTCGTCGCGATGCCGTCGGTGCCGACGCCCGAACTCGACGCGCTCGACG
The DNA here is from genome assembly GCF_020614395.1 of Salarchaeum japonicum. Lineage (NCBI taxonomy): Archaea > Methanobacteriati > Methanobacteriota > Halobacteria > Halobacteriales > Halobacteriaceae > Salarchaeum > Salarchaeum japonicum. The sequence goes on from NZ_CP085324.1 coordinate 1,303,014, forward strand.
AAGACCTCGGATTCTGGCTGGAGCACGGCGACGACATCGAGAAGTACGCGGTCGTCGGGGACAGCACGCTCGTCGAGTGGGCGACCGACGCCGGCGACCTCGTGTCTAGCATCGACATCGAGCACTTCGACGCAGACGATCGAGAGGCCGCCTGGGAGTGGCTAGAGAACTAGTTCCGACGACTCACCAGACCACCGGGTTAGGATTCGCGCCATTTGGTGCCGCACTCGACGCACGTGAACAGGCGAACCTCGTAGGAGCCGCCCGGCTTCGGCATAATCTCGTAGTAGGCCTGGTCGCTGTCGCAATCGTCAGCCGGACACGCCTCCTCTACCGTCTCCGAGTCGTTCTGAGTCGCGTCGGCGACCGCGGGCGCACCGTCGTCCCGTTGCCCGTCTTGGGTCGTCATCGCCGCCTCCGCCTGCGCGTCCCGCGACTCCTCGTGTCCGCAGGAGCGACACACCCACGTGTCGTCTTCAGTGTGCATTAGCGACCCACACGCATCACAGAAGTTCATATGACGTGACTATACACGACTGTCCGGGATAGGGTTAACGCGCTCGATTCACTCACTCGTATCAGCCCAGTCACCGAGCAACTCGTATTTTCTACGGCGTCCTGAAACGCCCGCACACCACTGGATATTCCCCAGCAACGGCTATTGTCTCAGAAGGTACCGTGAAAGGAGTGCTCCGTCAGGGATTTGAACCCTGGTCCTTGCCGTGAGAGGGCAAGATGATTGGCCGGACTACACCAACAGAGCACTGGTGCGTTCGTCGGCGGGTCGCTCCCGCTTCACTCGATTCGAGGAGACGGCGATATTTAAACCTCACTTTTCGGGATGGGTCTGTGGGATGGTGGCATTCGGAGTGGGTGGCGGGTTTCGGTGGCTTGATTCGGGTGGGCGTGCGAGTTCGCGGGTGATGGTCCTCTGGGGTCTGGTGCCGTCCTCGCCGGCGGCGAACGTGCTCGTTCTCATGGTCGCGACGGCGCTCGTCTGGGTGGGGAGCGGGTGGCTGGAGGAGTCCGCGGAGAACCTCGCGGCGTACTACGGTCTGCCGGCGGTCGTGCAGGGGTCGGTGGTGGTCGCGGTCGGGTCGAGTTTCCCCGAGCTGGCGAGCGTGGTGTTCGCGGCGCTCGCGGGCGCGTTCGACATCGGTATCGGGGCGGTGGTCGGGTCCGCTATCTTCAACGTGCTCGTGATTCCGTCGCTCTCGGGGTTGGCGGCGGACGACGACCTGTCCGCGAGCCGCGCTATCGTGTACAAGGAAGCCCAGTTCTACATGCTCGCGGTGTCCGCGCTCGTCGTGACGCTCGCGCTCGCGGTCATCTACGCGCCCATTCCGGGCACGACGCTGGACGGCGAGTTGACGCGGCCGCTCGCGATGATTCCCCTCCTCCTCTACGGGCTCTACCTCTTCATCCAGTGGCAGGACGTGAGCGACGCGAACCAGCCCGGTGACGCCGATATTTCGGCGGCGCGGGCGTGGGGGACGCTCGCCGCGGGCTTGCTCGTCATCCTCGTCGCCGTCGAGCAACTCGTGCACTCCGTGGAGTCGCTCGGGCAGACGTTCGGCGTCCCCGAGTTCCTGCTCGGCGTGACGGTGGTCGCGGCGGCGACCAGCCTCCCGGACACGCTCGTGAGCGTGCAGTCCGCGCGCGAGGGGAACGGCGCGACCAGCCTCGGGAACGTCTTCGGGTCGAACACGTTCGACCTCCTCGTCGCCGTCCCCGTCGGCGTGCTCATCGTCGGCGCGGTGCCCGTGAACTTCGCGGTCGCCGTGCCGATGTTCGCGGTGCTCACGCTCGCCACGATAGCCCTGTTCACGGCGCTCCGCACCGACCTCTCCCTGACAACGATCGAATCGGTCGCCCTGCTCGCCGGCTACGCCCTGTTCGTCGTCTGGGTCGTCCTGGAGACCCTCGGCGTCACGGCCGTCATCAAGAGCGTCTAGTCCTCGGGCGACTCGACGCCCGTGAACTCGAAGCGCGCGCCGCCGGAGTCGCTCTCCCCGATGGAGACCGTCCAGCCGTGCGCGAGCGCTATCTGTTTGATGCTCACCATCCCGAACCCGGTGCCGTCCTCCTTGGTGGTGTACCCGGGTTTGAACACGCGCTCGCGTTCCTCGACGGGGATGCCGGGGCCGTCGTCCTCGTAGTAGAAGCCGCCGGGGAGCGCGCCGACCCGCATCGCGGTGTCCGCGTCCGCGTGTTCGACCGTGTTCTTCACGAGGTTGTCCGCGAGTCGGACGAGCGCGCGTTCGTCCGCCAGCACGCGCTTCGACTCCACGACCGTGAGGGACGCGGGTTCGGTCTCGAACGCGTCCCACGACCGGAACACGTTCGCGATGTCCACGGGTTCCACGTCCGTCACGAGGTCGCCCTGCCGCATCACGTTCGAGAGGTCGCTGATGAGCGCGCTCAGCCTGTCGGCGGCGCGCCGCGCGTCGTCCAACCGGGATTCGTCGCCGTCGCGCGCCAGCTCGATGTTCCCCTTCAACACCGTGAGCGGCGTCTTCAGGTCGTGCGAGAGCACCTGCCCGAAGTCGTGCAGCCACTCCAGTTGCTCTTCGATGGCGATGGTGCGCTCCTTGCGCTTCGTTATCTGGCGCTGGAACCCGACGAAGTTCACCGTCTCGCCCGCGTCGTCCCGCACCGGCGACACCTCCACGAGGTTCCAGAACGGCTCGCCGGACTTCGTGTAGTTCAGAATCTCCGTCATCACCGTCTCCTCGTTCTCGACCGCCTCCCGGAGTTCGCGAACCGTCGAGGGGTCGGTCTCCGGGCCCTGGAGGAACCGACAGTTCCGACCCATCGCCTCCTCGCGCCCGTAGCCCGTCATCTCCGTGAACCCCTCGTTCACGTACACGATGGGGTTGTCCTCCCGAGTGGGGTCGGTGATGACGACGCCGACGGACGTGGCGTCGAGCGCGCGGTCGCGAATCGCGAGGTCTTCGAGCAAGTCCTCCTCCTCGGTGAGGTCTTCGACGACGCAGACGTGCCCGCCGTCAGCCAACTGCGTCAACACGAGTCGCTCCGGAACGGTGCGGCCGGATTTCGTCACGCCTGTCGCGCGCCCCCGCCACGACCCCGTCGCTTCGAGTTCGGGCAGGATGTCGGTCTCGAACCGCGCGCGCTCCTCTCGGCTGTACAGCGCAGACCAGTGCGTGCCGACGAGTTCCTCCCGCGTCCGCTCGTACACCTCGGCGTACGCCGGGTTCAGGTAGCGGTACGTGCCGTCCGCGTCGATGATGCCGATGCCCTCCTGCGCGGACTCGATGGCGAGGAAGCCCTGTCGAACCTGGGACTCCGCCCAGTGCTTCTCGACGAGCGTCTCTATCTTGTTCGCGAGCACGGGGTAGACGTCCGCGCCGTCCTTCTGGAGGTACTCGTCCACGCCCGCGGAGATGGCGCGGCTCGCTATCTCCTCGTTGCCCTTCCCCGTGAACAGCACGAACGGAACCTGGCAGTCGTCCGCGCGGAGCGAGTGCAGGAGGTCGAGACCGTTCGACTCGGGCATGTCGTAGTCGCTCACGATGCAGTCGTACTCGCGTTCCTGAATGTGGTCGCGAACCTCACTGGGGTCGCTCACTCCCGTAATCGTCACGTCGTCGAGTTCGCGTTCGAGGAACCGCGTCGATAACTCCACGGTCGCCTCGTCGTCGTCGACGAGGAGCACGCGTATCGTGCGGTTGTCCGGGCTGAACGAGACGATGTCGTTCAGCGGCGACGAAGCCATACCCCGTCACAGCACGCCCGCGTATATAGACTGACGGATGTCCTACACGCTTCCACGCGATTAAAATAAGGTTGGGGCGGGCGTGGGCTACTCGTCGCGGTCGCCGCCGGGTTCGTGGCCGGGGAGGCTGACGACGTTCTCGCGGCCGATGCGGATGCGGCTGAGTTCGCCCTCCTCCTCCATCTCGGAGAGCAACATGCTCACCTTGGACTTCGACCAGTCCGTCTCCTCGACTATCTGCACCTGCCGCATGCGGCCGCCGTGGTCTTCGATCAGGCCGCGCACGCGGTCTTCGTCCGACTGCAGTTCCTCGTCCGGCACCGCGGGCTCCGTCGGTGCGCCGGTTCCGCCACCCGTCTCGTCGCCGCCGTCGGTCGAGTCGTCGCGCCGGGAGCGCCACCCGACGACGCCGGCGACGACGGCGAGCGCGAGCACGACGGCGAGCAGGGCGTAGAGCGCCCACGGGAACCCGCCGGACGACTCGGTCTCCGGCGGCCCGCCACCGGTGGTCGTGCCGTCGGTCGTCGCGGTCGTCGTGTTCGTCGGGAGCGGTGCGGTGGTGAACGTCGCTTGCGGGCGTTCGTCCGCGAACTCGGTCGGCCCGAACCACGTCACGGAGTCGCTCTCCGCGACCGTCTCGCCCGCCATCGAGTCCGGTTCCGGGCTGACGGACGCGAACCGCACGCCCTCGCCGGCTTCGAGGACGAGGCGCTGGCTCTCCCCGACGTACAGCCCGCCCTCGAACAGGTCGCCGACGACCACCCGGTCAGCCTGCACGCGAGCGAAGTTCGTCCACGTGAACGACATCTCGACCACGCCGAGGTTGTCGTTCAGTCCCGTGACGCGCGCCGACCGCGAGAACGCCGTGGCGTTCATCGACCGCTCGGAGACGTTCTCCCCGTCCGCGACCAGCGCCCCCGCCCTGTCCTGGAAGTTCTCGTAGAGCGGGAGCGTCTCGTTCTCGAAGCGAGCCGCGAACTCGCGGAAGTCCGCGCGCTGGGAGTCGTTTTCGAGCGGCGTCCGGTACTGGAACGTCCACTGCGCCGACCCGTCCGCCGCGACGGTGATGGTGAAGTGAACGCTCGAAAACGAGGGGTCGTCGGCGGTGCCGACGCTGTCCGCGTCCCCGAGGCCGCTCGCGGGCGTCACGCCGACGATCAGGGCGCTCGCGACGAGGAGCGCGCAGACCGCGGCGGTGACCCGAGACATACCCCGGACTCGGTGCCAGCGAACCAAATGTCTAGGGATTCTCGCGGACGGAACGGGGTCGTCCGGCAGGTATTGCAGGTGTCGCGTGCGCTCCGCGAGCGCCGGAACCGGGTCGTCCGGCGGGCTGTCGGGCGCGGGCGGACGGAACGGCCGTTCACGGGCGGAACGAGACCGGCGTAACGGCTGACGCGGTAGTTCGTGTTTTGACACCGCTAGCCGTACGGTGGGTACGATGAATCGACGAGCGTTCCTCGGCGCGACGGGTGCGGCCGCCGCGTCGTTGACGGCTGGCTGCATCGGAAGCGGAATCGTCGGCGGGTCGCGCACCGTCACCCTCGACTACGCCTACTACAACCCCGTGAGCCTCGTGCTCCGGGAGAAGGGCTGGGTGGGCGAGGAGTTCGAAGACAGCGACGCGAGCGTCGAGTGGGTGTTGAGCCTCGGGAGCAACCAGGCGAACCAGTACTCCCAGAGCGGGGAGGCGCAGGCAGCATCCACTGCGGGCATCGCGGCGCTGATGGCGCGCTCGAACGGCGTCCCCATCCGCACGGGCTACATCTACTCGCGGCCCGAGTGGACCGCGCTCGTCGCGAAATCGAGCAGCGACATCTCGGAGGTCGCCGACCTCGAAGGGAAGTCCGTCGCCGCGACGCTCGGCACCGACCCCCACTTCTTCCTCCTGCAGGCGCTCGACACCGCGGGCCTCAGCGAGAGCGACGTGGACATCGTCGACCTCCAGCACCCCGAGGGCCAGGACGCCCTCCTCCAGGACGAAGTGGACGCGTGGGCGGGCCTCGACCCCCACATGGCCGAACTCCAGCTCGAACACGACGTGGAGCTGTTCTTCCGGCGGCCCGAGTTCAACACGAACGGCACCCTGAACTTCCTCGAAGGCTTCCTCCAGAACCACCCCGAGGACGTGAACCGCGTGCTCCGGGCGTACGAGCGCGGCCGGGAGTGGGCCATCGAGAACCCCGAGGAGACGGTGTCCATCCTCGCGAGCGCCTCGGAGATGTCGAAGCCGGTCGCGCGGAAGGTGTTCACCGACCGCACCGACCTCTCCGCGCCCATCCCGGGCGACCAGCACCGCTCCCTGCTCTCCGACCTCGCGCCCATCCTCCAGGAGAAGGGCTTCGTCGATTCGAGCGTCGACCTCCAGGCGGCCATCGACGAACTCGTCCGGCCGTCCATCTCCGAGTCGGTGGTGAACGGATGAGCACGCGGACGTACGGCCTCGCGGACGTGTCGCTCGACCGCGCGCGCTGGATACTCGGCCTCGTCGTGCCGGCGTTCCTCGTGGTCGGCTGGCACGTCGCGGTCGTGACGGGCGTCTTCCCGCCCTACCAGCTCCCGAAACCCCTGGCAGTGCTGGAGACGCTGTACTCGCTCGCGGCGTCGGGACAGCTCGCCACGCACGTCTCCGTCACCGTCCAGCGCGTCTTCTTCGGGTGCGTCGTCGGGATGACGCTCGCCGTCCTCCTCGGCACGCTCACCGGCATCTCGCGGACGGCGAGCGCGCTCCTCGACCCGCTCTTCCAGAGCCTGAAGAACATCCCGTCGCTCGCGTGGGTGCCGCTGTTCCTGCTCTGGTTCGGCATCGGCGAGGTGGCGAAAGTCCTCCTCATCGCCGTCGGCGCGTTCTTCCCCGTCTACCTCAACCTCTCCACGGGCCTGCACGCCGTGGACGAGGCGCGCCGGGAGGTCGCTGAAGTGTACGACCTCACGCGGTTCGAGACCCTCAAGTCGGTGGTGTTTCCGGCGGCGCTCCCCAGTCTGTTCGTCGGCGTGCGGAGCGGCGTCGGCCTCGCGTGGATGTTCGTCGTCGCCGCGGAACTCATCGGCGCGAGCCAGGGTCTCGGCTTCCTCATGAAGAACGGCCGCGTGCTCTCCCGGCCCGACATGATTATCGGCGCAATCCTGCTGTTCGCGCTGTTCGGGAACCTCACCGACCTCGCCGTCAAGGAGGTGGAGAAACGTGTCGTCGACTGGTGAGTCTTCGTCGGCGGTCGCCGTCGAAGACCTGACGAAGGCCTACGGCGACACCGTGGCGCTCCGCGACGTCTCCCTGTCGGTCGCGCCCGGCGAGTTCGTGTCCGTCGTCGGTCACTCCGGCTGTGGGAAGAGCACGCTCCTCCGCGTCCTCGCCGGCCTCGAAGACGACTTCCGGGGGACGGCGACCGTGGACGGGACGGACGTGCGCACGGAGGGCGGTCACCGCGTCGGGATGGTGTTCCAGGAGCCCCGTCTGTTGCCGTGGAAGACGGTGCGGGAGAACGTCGCGGTCGGCCTGCCGCGGGACGTAGACCCGGACAGCGAGGCGGCGCGCGAACGCGTGGACGCGCTCCTCGACCGCGTCGGCCTCTCCGGGTTCGAGGACGCGCGCCCGAGCGAACTCTCCGGCGGGATGGCCCAGCGCGTCTCGCTCGCGCGCGGCCTCGCGTACGACCCGACCGTGATGTTGCTGGACGAACCGTTCTCCGCGCTCGACGCGCTCACGAAGTACGAACAACAGGACTTCCTGCTCGACCTCTGGCGGGACAGCGACCTCACGGTCGTCCTCGTCACGCACGACGTGGAGGAAGCCGCCTACCTCTCCGACCGCGTCGTCGTGCTCGGCGGCCAGCCGGGCACCGTCGAGACGACCGTCGATATCGGCGAGGGGAGGCCGCGCGACCGCGAGGAGTGGCTCGTCCCCTACCGCGACCGCATCACGACCGCGCTCGGCGTCGAATAACTACTCCTCGACGGGCGCGCCGGGCGCGTTCTCCTTCACGCTCTCAAGGCCCTGTTTGGCCTTCTGTTTCGACGCGTAGCCCTCGCCGGAGTCCGCGAGGATGTTGCCGTTCCGGTGGACGAGCCGCCACCGCCACTGACCCGCGTCGTCCTCGTACACCTCGAAGCGCGCCTGTGAGTCACTCATACGTGCCGTGACGGCCTCCCGCGGGAAAAGCCTGGGGTGGCGCGGAGTCGGCGAGTACGTTTTTCCGGCCGGCGGCCACACCACCACGTATGCCGCACACGAAATCGCACGTGAGCGACGCGGAATCGGTGCTTCCGGACGACGTGAAGGGCGAGATGTGGATGCTCCGGGACGACCTCGACACGGAGACGCTCGGGTTCACCGTGCTCGCGCTCGAAGCCGGCGAGGAGACGATGAGTCACGCGCACGTGGACGACGACCAGGAGGAGATTTACTACGTCGCGACGGGCGGCGTGGACGTCGACTTCGGCGACCACACCGTCAGCCTGGAGGCGGACGAGGCGCTCCGCATCAGCCCCGAGGAGGAACGTCAGATTCAGAACCGCGACGAGTACTCCAAACTCGTGCTCGTGAGCGCGCCGGTCTAAGGGTATTTCCGGGCGCATCCCCGAGAGGGCGGTATGGTCGAGAACCTCTCCGCCGGCATCGACGCATTCACCAGTAACGCGTTTCTCGTCGAGGGCGAGCGCACCGTCCTCGTGGACGCGGGCGCGAACTACGACGTGGTGGGCCGCATCGAGGAACGGACGGACGGCCTCGACGCGGTGGTCGTGACGCACACGCACACAGACCACGTCGGCAACCTCGACGACGTGAAGTCGGCGTTCGGCGTCGAAGCGTGGGGGTTCGACGCCGACCAGCCCGGTATCGACCACGAACTCGCGGACGAGGGCGAAGTTCGGATGGGCGACGACGCCTACACGGTGTTGCACACGCCCGGGCACAAGAACGACCACGTCTGTCTCTACACCGACCGGACGCTGTTCGCGGGCGACCTCGTGTTCGCGAACGGCGGGTTCGGCCGCACCGACCTCGAAGAAGGCGACCGCGGCCTGCTCGTCGAGTCCATCGAACGCCTCGAATCACGGCTCTCGGAGGGGCTCGACGTGATGCACTGCGGGCACGGGCCGAGCGTCACCCGGAACCCCGTCGAGGACGTTCGACTCGCCCGTCAGGGCGCGAAAACGCGATAGGACGGCAGGGTTTCGCGCGGGCGACAGACATATGTCACTCGGTAGCATGCGGTAGCGTGCATCGCTATGCAACCGTGCCAGAACTGTCAGGCGGTCATCGACGAGTATCTCCTCGATAAACAACTCGAACCCCTGCGCGACCTCACGGTCGACGACTTCAACGTCTGCGCCGACTGCACGACAGTCGTCGCGGACGCGTGCGTCGAGTGCGGCGGCGCGGTCTACGTCCCCCGAAGCGAAACGCGAACGCCGGACGTCTGTCCGGCGTGCCGGTCTGACCTCATCGAGCGCACCGGGCGCGACCCCGGGTGGATGGTCACCACCTAGGGTTACTCCTTCAGTCCGTAGTAGCCGGGTTCGTCCTCGCTCTCCGGTTCCGCGATGACGAGCGCGTCACTGTTCCGCATCACCCACGGAATCGCCCAGTCCAGCAGGATTTCCTCCGTCCCCTCGTCGAGCGCGGCGTCCGGGTCGAGACCCTGGAGCAGGCGCGCTATCTCGTAGACGGTGTACATCTCGTCGTCGTCGAGGAGTTCGTCCGGTTCGTAGAAGTCACAGGGGTGGAACGTGTCGAAGTCGGACTTCGGCCGAGGCATACCGAGGGGTGCGCCCGCGGCCGGCAAAAACCCACGGACTCGACGGCGCAAGACGCACCGATGACGAAACGTTATGTGGGGGAGTCTCTAACACCCGGTATCTTGCGATGGAGTTAGATGGCACACGACAGTCCACGCCGGGGAAGGAAGCGCTGTACGCGGTCGTAGAGGAGTTCGGCGGGGACGCGCTCCGCGACCTCTGGGTGTTCGACGGCGACACCCAGGAACCACTCTTCGTTCGCGAGGACGTCGCGGACGAACTCGCCGACGCGGACGTGGAGCGCTACATCGACAACGAACGATACGGGTTCGTCACCCGGGAGACCTACGACAACCTCCACTACGCCGAGTTCTACTACACGCTCCGCGGGTTCGACACGTTCGAGCAGTACCGGACGTTCGCGTCCCGGGACGGCGAGCGCGTCGGCGTCCTGTGTAGTTTCGACCGCCGCGAGGGCGGCTACGACTTCGCCGACCTGACGGAGTGCGTGAGCGACGAACTCGCGGACTACCCGCTGTCGGAACTCCTGCCGGCGTAGCGCGCGAAAGAAAACTGGTGGGTTCCCCGGATTATTCGAACGTCGCGACGACGTCCTCGTACTTGTCCGCGACGTCGTCCCAGTCGACGACGTCGAAGAAGTTGCTGATGAAGTCGCCGCGGTCCGGGCCGTAGTCGTAGTAGTAGGAGTGCTCCCAGACGTCGAGCGCGAGGATGGGGTGGCTGCCCCAGAGCGCGCCCTGGTCGTGCTTGTCCACGACGAGGTTACGCAGCTGGTCGGAGTGGGAGTCGTAGACGAGGAGCGCCCAGCCGCCGGCGGCGGACGCCGCGGCTTCGAATTCGCCCTTCCAGGCGTCGAAGCCGCCGAAGTCCTCCTCGATGCGGGCGGCGAGCGCGCCGGCGGGTTCGCCGCCGCCGTCCTCGCTCATGTTCTCCCAGAAGATGGAGTGGAGGATGTGTCCACTGCCGTTGTGGGTGACGTTCCGAATCGCGCCCGCGGAGCTGGAGAAGTCGCCGTCCTCGCGGTTCGCTTCGAGCGTTTCTTCGGCGCTGTTCCAGCCGTTCACGTAGCCCTGGTGGTGGGTGTCGTGATGCCACGTGAGCACCTGTTCGCTGATGTGCGGTTCGAGCGCGTCGTACTCGTAGGGAAGCGGGGGAAGTTCGTAGTCAGTCATCGTGTATCACCAACAGATACAACGCTCGGATAACTGTTAAACCTTGAGGCGTTCCATGGTATCACGGCCCACGAAGGGTTTTCGGGCGTGCTGCGTCTTCGAGCGAGTGTGACGTACTCCGGCGTCTTCGTCGACCTCGACGGCACCGTCTGGCGCGGCCGCGACCCCGTTCCCGGTGTCGCCGACGCGGTTCGCGCGCTCCGCGAGCGCGGCGTGCCGCTCGTGTTCGTGACGAACAACACGGGCGTCCGCCGGGACGACTTCCACGCGCGCCTCGACGCGCTCGGCATCGACCCGGACGCGGGCGAGGTCGTGACCGCGGCGTGGGCGACCGCCGAGTACCTCGCGGAGTACCGGCCGAACGCGTCCGTGCACGTGATGGGACAGGACGTGGTCGCGGACGAACTCGCCGCCGCCGGCCTCACCGTCTCCGAGTCCGGGACGGCGGACGTGGTCGTCGTCGGGTACGACGAGCGCGTGTCGATGGATCGCCTGACGGGCGCGCTCCGCGCGTTCGGCCCCGGGACGGACTTCGTCGCCACGAACCGCGACAGCACGACGCCGCACGAGGACGGGCCGATGCCGGGCGCGGGCGCGTTCGTCGCCGCCGTTGAAGAGATGACCGACCACGACCCGCTCGTCGTCGGGAAGCCCAGCACGCGCATGGCGGACGTGGCCGCCGACATCCTCGGCGTCCCGCTCGACGAGTGCCTGATGGTCGGGGACAACCTCCACACGGACGTACTGATGGGCGACCGCGCGGGCATGGACACCGCGCTCGTCCTCACGGGCGTCAGCGACCGCGCGGACATCGAAACGACGGACATCACGCCGACGCACGTCCTCGACAGTATCGCGGACGTGCCGACGCTCTTCGAAAACTGAGAGTCGATTACTCGACGTCGACGACTTCGATTTCGAATTCGAGGGTTTCGCCGGCGAGCCGGGGGTTGAAGTCGACCTTCGTCACGTCGTCGTCCACGTGCGTGATTTCGCCGGGCTGGCCGTTCTGCGCTTCGAGGTAGAGGCCTTCCTCGGGGCGCTGGCCGAGCGCCTCGGTGAGTTCCTCGGTCTCGAACTCCTGGACGCGTTCCTCGCTCCACTCGCCGTAGGCTTCCTCGGGCGGAATCGTGAGCGTCGCGGTCTCGCCCGCGTCGAGGCCGACGAGGCCGTCCTCCATGCCCTCGATGACCTGGCCCGCGCCGACTTCGGCGGTGAGCGGGTCGTACTCGCGGTTCGGCTGTTCGTCGGCGAGTCCTTCCTCGGTCGCGACGGATTCGCGGGAGGTGTCGAAGACGGTGCCGTCGTCGAGACGGCCCGTGTACTCGAACGTGACCGTGTCGCCGGTTTCGATTGCCATACCCGAGAGAGCGGAGCCGGACGGATACGTGTGTGGTTTCAGATTCCCCAGCGCAGTCCGGACATCGTGGCGACGACGGCGACCATCAGGGCGAGTTCCACGAGGCTCAGCATCCCGTACTTCTGGTTCAGGTCGGCGAGCCGGTCGTAGTCGGTGTCGTCGGCCGCGAGTTCGTCGAACATCTCGGTCGTGAACCAGTGGAGCGGCCCGAACCCGAGCGCGAGCAGGGCGACGGCGAGCGCGAGCGCTATCCAGAGCGTCGTCGTCGGGGCCTGCCACATGTTCATCATGGCGGCGAGGCCGATGCCGGAGCCGACGACGCCGACGGAGACGGGTTCCATGAGGACGTTCATCTTCGGGACGAAGCGCTCCGCGAACGCCTCGTTCGCCTCGTCCGGCAGACCGCCCATGACGGGCCCGAGGACGACCGCGCCAAGGACGGACGTGCCGAACCAGAACGCGCCGAGGAAGAGGTGGACGGTGAACATCACGCGGTGGTCGCCCGAGAGGTATCCCAGCACGGGTAGGAGGAGCGGAACCGCGATTGCGCCCGCGGTGAACGCGGGGTTCGCCGCGTCGGCCATCTGACTGTACCGTTCGCGCGTCGTCTCGGGGCGTCGTGCCTCGCCTAGTGACATGCGATAACTTCCCTCACGGATTCGTGTTCGCATCCCGTCACATAAAACTGGCTCCGCGGGCGGTTAGTCCTCGCCGCGCGCCGCCTCGAACATCTCCAGCGCGCGCTCGCGGCGCTCCGCGTGCTCCACGATGGGCGCGGGGTAGTCGGGCGCGACCGACTCGCGTTCGTCCTCGCTGAGGTCGTTCCAGCCGTGAATCTGCTCGGCGTCCGCGTCCGCGAGTTCGGGGACGTGCTCGCGGATGTACTCGGCGTCCGGGTCGTAGTCCGCCTGTTGCGTCCAGGGGTTGAAGATGCGGAAGTAGGGCTGGGCGTCCGTGCCCGTCGAGGCCGCCCACTGCCAGCCGCCGTTGTCGTTCGCGGTGTCGTGGTCGACGAGGTAGTCGCGGTAGTGGTCGTAGCCGACCCGCCAGTCCACCAGGAGGTCTTTCGTGAGGAAGGAGGCGACGATCATCCGCACGCGGTTGTGGACGTACGCCTCCTCGCGGAGTTGGCGCATCCCGGCGTCCACGATGGGAAACCCGGTCTCGCCGGCCTTCCACGCCGCGATTTCGTCCGGGTCGTCCCGCCACTCGATGGGGTTCTCGTACTCGTTGTAGTTCTCCCGCACGACCTCGGGGTGGAAGTAGAGGACTTGCTGGTAGAACTCGCGCCACGCGAGCTGGCTCTGGAACTCCTCCACGCCCGTCTCCTCGTCCTCGTCCTCCGCGTCCGCCATCGCCGCCTCGGTGCGGGCGTACGCCTCCCGCACGCCGAGCGTCCCGTACTTCAAGTCCTGGGAGAGCCGGCTCGTCCCCTCCTCTGCGGGGTACTCGCGGCCCACGTCGTACTCGAAGATATCGTTCTCACAGAAGGCGTCGAGGCGCTCGACGGCCGCGTCGTGCCCGGCCGCGGGGTAGTCCGCTTCCGGTTCGTCGAACCCCAACTCGTCGAGCGACGGCAGTTCGTCCCCCGACGCGTCGGCGAGCGCGTCCGCGGCGGGCGGGTCGGCGGGACTCGCCTTCTCGCGGTCGCGCCACTTCTTCCAGAAGTACGTGTACACCGAGTACGGGTCGCCGGCGTTCGTCCGAATCGTCCCGGGTTCGTGGTGGACGGCGTCGTGGAACTGCGCGTGGGGCGTGTCCTGGGCGTCGAGCGCCTCCCGGACGAGTTCGTCGCGCTCCTGCGCGAGGCCGGTGTAGTCGTGGTTCCAGACGACGCGGTCGGCGTCGTGCTCGTGGGCGAGGGCGGGAAGCACGCCCGACGGGTCGCCGCGGCGGACGACGAGGTCGCTCCCGCGCTCCCGGTACCACGCGCGGAGGTCGCGCAGGGCGTCGCGGAGGAAGGCGACGCGGACGGGGCTGGCGTGGTCGAGGACGGCGTCGTCGAACACGAACACGGGCAGCACGTCGCCCTCGTCGGCGGCGGCCGCGAGTCCGAGGTTGTCGTGCGCGCGGAGGTCGCGGCGGTGCCAGAAGACCTGCATACGGGCGAGTGTCGCGGGCGCGCCGAAAGCCTACCGGCCTAGTCGAAGATACGGAACGACCCCCGGCCCACGGCGACCTCCTTCAGTTTTCCATCGGGCGTTTCGGACTCGATGGTCATCTCGGCGACGCCGACGGTGCTGCCCGTGCGGACGACGTTCGCGGTGCAGACGAGGTCGCCCGCGGCGGGGCGGAGGTAGGAGATGTTGAGGTCGATGGTGGCGACCCCGGTCTGGGTCGGTTCGTCGAGCGTCGAGCGGACGGCGAGACCGCCCGCGGTGTCCGCGATGGTGGCGGCGACGCCGCCGTGCACCTGGCCGTTCGCGCCCGGGCCGGTGTTCGTGAGTTTCTCGTCGTACGGCACCCGGAGGCGGAGCCGTCCGGGTTCTAAGTCCTCGACGGTGAGGCCGAGGAAGGAGAGGAAGCCGTGCTGGTCGATGTGGGTCTGGAGGAACGCCGCTTCGTCCATGCAGTGGAGGAGGCCGCCGGCCACCTAAACCCTTGGCGTCACTTCCCGACGAAATCGGGGTCGGATTTCTCGAAGAAGGCGGCGTGGCCGCGCGCGTAGTCCTCCGTGTGCGTGGCGTCCGCCATCGCCTCCGTCTCCACCGCGAGTTGCTCGGGTAGCGAGTGCTCGAAGGACGCCGTCATGAGGCGCTTGGTCGCGCCGAACGCCTTCGTCGGCCCTCGTGCGAGGCGTTCCGCGAGTTCGGTCACGCGGTCGTCGAACTCGCCCGCGGGGACGGCTTCGGTGGCGATGCCGAGGTCGACGGCTTCGTCGGGCGTGAGGTCGCCGTCGAGGAGCGCTATCTCCTTCGCTTTGCGGAGGCCGACGAGCCGCGGGAGGAAGAACGTCGAACCGCCGTCGCCGGTGAGGCCGATCCGGGGGTAGGCGTAGGAGAGCGCGGCGTCCTCGGAGACGACTACGATGTCGCCGACGAGCGCGAGGCTGAACCCGGCTCCGGCGGCGACGCCGTTCACCGCGGTGACGACGGGTTTCGGTGCCTGGTGGAGCTGGAGAACGACGTCGTGGAGCGCGGACGCGAGCCGGCGGAGTTCCGGGGCGTCGGACTCGTCGCCGTCGAACCCCGCGAGGTCGGCTCCCGCGCCGAACGCGTCGCCGTCGCCCGTGAGGACGAGACAGCGCACGTCGTCGTCCTCCACGGCGTCCGTGACCGCGGCCATGAGACCGTCGGTGGTGGCGTCGTCGAGCGCGTTCAGGGCGTTCGCGCCCTCCATCGTGAGGTAGGCGACTCCGTTCTCGCGGCGCACCGAGACGTTCTCGTACGTCATACCTCGGGAATTGCGCGCCGGACACCTCTAGCTTTCCGTCGGTCTCCGGGGTAAGTTTCTTGTGAGCAACCACCGTGGCTTCTGGTAGTACCAATGGCAAATCTTGTGACGAACGTCGAAACAGCGGTAAAAGACGACCCCGACGCGACGGCCATCGGCTTCCGGGGGCAGGAAATCAGTTACGGCGCGTTCTGGCAGCGAACCGGTCAGTTCGCGGCGGCGCTCGACGAGCGGGGGCTCGGCGAGGACGACCGCGTCGCGGTGTACCTGCCGAACCTCCCGCAGTTCGTGACGACGTTCCACGGCACGCTCCGCGCGGGCGGCGTGGTCGTGCCGATGAACCCCCAGTACAAGTCGCGCGAAATCAGTCACTTGCTCGACGACTCGGGGGCGAAGGTCGTCGTCGCGCTCGCCGACCTCGTGCCGTTCGTGGAGGAAGTCGTGGACGACACCGACGTGGAGCACGTCGTCTCCGTCGGCGGCGAGCACGACGCGGCGACGCCGTTCGACGAGTTCCTCGCCGAGGACACGCTCGACGTGGTTCCCCGGGACGCGGACGACGACGCCTGCCAGCCGTACACGTCGGGGACGACGGGACAGCCGAAGGGCGTTCAGCTCACGCACGAGAACCTCGGGTCGAACGCGTCGCAGGCCGCGTCGCTCGCGCCGGGCGGCGTGAACGACGAGGACAAGTCGTTCGGCGCGCTCCCCCTGTTCCACATCTACGGGATGACCGTCACGATGAACGCGACGCTGTTCAACGGCGGCGCGTACTACCCGCTCCCGGAGTGGGACGCCCAGGAGGCCACCGACCTCGTCGCCGCGGAGGACATCACGCTGTTCCACGGCGTGCCCGCGATGTACAACGACCTCATCAATCAGCCGAACACGGACGAGTTCGACTTCTCCTCGGTGCGGATGTGCGGCGTCGGCGGATCCGGCATCCCCGTCGAAGTTCTGCGGAAGTTCGAGGAGCTGTTCGAGCCGAAAATCTACGAGGGGTACGGGCTCACCGAGACGAGTCCGGTCACGCACTTCAACCGGCCCGACGTGGGGCGGCGCGTCGGCAGTATCGGCACGCCCCTGGACGGCATCGACTCCCGGATTGTCGACGGCGACTTCAACGCGCTCGACCCCGTCGAGGAAGGCCCCGTGGACGAGGACGACGACGCGCTGGACGACGTGACGGGCGAGCTCGTCATCGCCGGCCCGAACGTCATGAAGGGCTACTACAACCTCCCGGACGCGAACGCGGAGGCGTTCACGGAGGCGGACGGGAAGCGCTGGTTCCACACCGGCGACATCGGGTACTACGACGAGGACGACTACTACTACATCGTCGACCGGAAGAAGCACATGATCAACACCGCGGGCTACAACGTCTACCCGCGCGAGGTCGAGGAGTTGCTCTTCGAGCATCCGGGCGTCGCGGACGCGGCCGTCGTCGGCATTCCGGACGACCGCCGGGGGGAGACGGTGAAGGCGTTCGTGGTGAAAGCGCCCGAGAGCGACGTGACCGAGGAGGAACTCAAGCAGTACTGTCTCGACAACCTCGCAGAGTACAAGCACCCACGGGAGGTGGAGTTCGTGCAGGAACTCCCGCGCACCACCACCGGAAAAGTCCAGAAGTACGAGCTCGTCGAACGCGACCAGTCCTAGGCTACCACTCCCACTCGGGGTTCGGGGACTCCACGTCGTCGGGTTTTTCGCCGTCCGCCAGTTCGACCGCGTGGTCGGATTGAATCCACGCGCCCGGTTCTTCGGGGTCGTAGATGGCGATGCCGCTTCCGCGGAGCGGAATCGCCGCCGTCTCCCCGGGTTCGACGACGTTCTCCTCCGTCATGGCGCGCCACCGAACGCGCTCACCACGTCCGCGTAGCCGGACGAGACGCCAGCACTCGAAACCGATACGCCAGTTGTGGAACACGAAACGGTGTTTTTCACGCCACTACTGGCGTTTTCATCCTCGTGTTCCGCGTTTTTTGTAGACGTACGTCCAATCATTGTACGTCCCTTTCTGGGAGGATGTGTGGTAAAACAGTTCTGCATAAATCGACCGGATACGTTGTGATTCCTAAGGTACTGGGAGGATGTATTAGGTGTGCGTTCCCGCGGGGTGAGAACGACTGCCGGTCTCGAAAACTCTATCGGGGTTCGGAACGAGAAATTCAGGCATGAACGAACCCGGGATGGGCGTGTTGCTCGACCAGGAGACGATGCGAGCACGCGCGAACGACGGGTATCCGTCGTGGGCGCGCGACCACTGGGAGACGTTCCACGAGAGCCTCACGGGCACCCACGAGGGCGAAGGGTTCCCGTGTTACTTCGGCCGGGAGTCGGTGCGCGCGGGCGACCCCCTCTACACCGTCGTGCCGTCCCTCACCGACGTGGACGCCCTCCTCTCCCTGCGGGACACGCTCGTCGAATACGTCGAGCGCTACGAGGAGTACAGCGACCGCGCGTCCCTCGTCGCCTTCTTCGCGCCACCCGAGCGCTCGTTCTCGGAGGCGGACTACCACGACGCGCTCTGGCACGTCCTCCAGTTCCTCCACGTCCACGACCCCGAACCGTGGCCGGAGTCCATCCCGACCGACCCCGACGACCCCTACTGGGAGTTCTCGTTCGCGGGCGAGCCGATGTTCCCGACCTGTCGCGCGCCCTTCTACGACACCTACCGGAGCCGGTACTGTCCGGTCGGCCTCGAAATCACGTTCCAGCCCCGCGGCCTGTTCGAGTCGATGGGCGTCACCGCCGACACCGAGACCGGCCAACGCGCCCGGGACGTGATTCAGGACAACCTGGAGGCCTACGACGGCGTCTGCCCGCACGCCGACCTTGGGGACTGGGGCGTCGAGGGCGACCGGGAGTGGCCGCAGTACATGCTCCGCGAGGACGACGCCGAAGCCCCCGACGAGTGCCCGATAACGGTGTCGCGCGACCACCCGAAGGTCGCGCCCAGCATCGACCCCGGTATCGCGCGTGAGGTCGGGCAGTGACCGCGCTCGTCCTCGTGGACTTCCAGACGGGGTTCGACGACCCGGGCTGGGGCGACCGGAACAACCCCGACGCGGAGGCGAACGCGCGCAGACTCCTGGACGCGTGGCGCGAGCGCGACGACCCGGTCGTGCACGTCCGCCACGACTCCACCGAACCCGACTCCCCGCTGAGGCGCGGCGACCCCGGGTTCGCGTACAAGCCCGGCCTCGAACCCCGCGACGGGGAAGTGGAATTCGTGAAGCGCGTGAACGGCGCGTTCGTGGATACCGGCCTCGGCGAGTGGCTGCGCGAGCGCGGCATCGAGTCGCTCGTGCTCGCCGGCCTCACGACGGACCACTGCGTCTCCACGACGGCGCGCATGGCGGAGAACCGGGGATTCGCGGTGACGGTCGCGCGGGACGCGACGGCGACGTTCGACCGGTCGCTCGACGGCGAGCGATTCGACCCCGAGACCGTCCACCGGCTCGCGCTCGCGCACCTCGACGGCGAGTTCGCGCGGGTCGCGACCACGGACGCGATTCTCGGTATCAATCGTTAAGGTATCCCCCTCGATAGTTGAGGTATGGTAAATCTCGCCGGTGGCAGTCGATGACGCACCGCTCCGTCCACCTCCCCGTCGCCGCACAGCCCAGCCTCGACGCCCTCGTCGAACTCGGCGTCCGAACCGAAGAACTCGGGTTCGAGCGCGCGTGGCTCCCCGAGACGTGGGGACGCGACGCCGTCACCACGCTCTCGCTCATCGCCGAGCGCACGAGCGAGGTCGGTATCGGCACGAGCATCCTCAACACCTACTCGCGCTCGCCCGCGCTCGTCGGCCAGACCGCCGCCACCCTCCAGGAAGCCTCGAACGGCCGGTTCCGCCTCGGACTCGGCCCGAGCGGCCCCGCCGTCATCGAGAACTGGCACGGCGTGGACTTCGAGCGCCCGCTCCGCCGCACCCGCGAGTACGTCGATATCGTCCGAAACGTCGTTTCGGGCGACCCCGTGAACTACGACGGCGACGTCTTCGACCTCCGCGGGTTCCGCCTGCGCTGTGACCCGCCGGAGACCCCGCCGCCCATCGACGTGACCGGGATGGGGCCGAAAGCCGTGGAACTCGCGGGCCGGTTCGCGAACGGCTGGCACGGCCTCATGCTCACCCAGGACGGCCTCGAAGAGCGCCTCGGCGACCTCGAACGCGGCGCTGACCTCGGCGACCGCGACGTGAGCGACGTGCAGGTGTCGCTCCTCCTCACGTGTTGCGCGCTGGAGGACGGCGAGGAGGCGCGCCGCCTCGCCACCCAGCACGTCGGGTTCTACATCGGCGGGATGGGGACGTTCTACCGGGACGCGCTCGTCCGCCAGGGCTACGAGGACGTGGCGAACGAAGTGCACGACGCGTGGAACGACGACGACCGCGAACACGCGCTCTCGCTCGTCCGCGAGGAACTCCTCGACGACCTCGTCTGCGCGGGAACGCCCGACGAGGTCGCGGAGAAACTCGCGGAGTGGGAGGCCATCGACGGCCTGAACGAGATAGACGTGGGACTGCCGCGGAGCGCAGACCGCGACCAGATAGACGAAACGCTCGCGGCGGTCGCCCCCGAGAATCGGTAGTTTTTCCGGACGGCACCCGTGGTCTCGGGTATGCGAGCCGTACGCGTCAACGAATTCGGCGACAGTAGCGTCATCAGCGTCGAAGACCGCGAGACGCCCGACCCCGGGCCGGGCGAAGTCCGCATCGACGTGGAGGCGGTCGGCGTGAACTTCGCCGACGTGATGCAGCGCCGCGGCCACTACCAGGGCGGCCCCACGCCGCCGTACACGCCCGGAATGGAGGCCGCGGGCGTCATCGACGCCGTCGGCGAGGGCGTGGCGCGCGAACCCGGCGAGCGCGTCGTCGCGATGACGGGCGAGAACGCGTACGCCGAGTACGTCACCGCGAACGCGATGGCGCTGTTCGACGTGCCGGAATCGATGTCGTTCGCGGAGGCCGCCGGATTCCCCGTCCAGTTCCTCACCGCCCACCACTGCCTCCACGAGTGGGGCGGCCTCGAAGCCGACGAGCGCGTGCTCGTGCACGCCGCGGCGGGCGGCGTCGGCACCGCCGCCGTCCAGCTCGCGAGCGACTACGGCGCTGAAGTGTTCGGCACCGCGAGCACCCAGGCGAAGCGCGACCTCGCCCAGCGCCTGGGCTGCGACCACACCATCGACTACACGGAGACCGACTTCGTCGAGGAGATCGACGACCTGACCGACGGCGCGGGCGTCGACCTCGTCCTCGACGGCATCGGCGGGGAGACCAGCGCGAAGAGCGTCGAGACGCTCAGCCACTTCGGACGCGTCGTCGCGTACGGAGCCGCGTCCGGCACGCCCGGCGAAATCGACACCGCGAGCCTCCTCTTTGGGAACAAGTCCGTCATCGGCTTCCACCTCGGCCAGGCGATGGCGCGCGACCCCGAGCGCGTCTACGAGGCCGTCCCCGAACTCTCCGGCATGCTCGCCGACGGCGAACTCGAAGTCGTCGTCGGGCAGACGTTCGACCTCGAAAACGCCAAGGAAGCCCACGAAGCCCTCGAAAACCGCGAGACGCAGGGGAAGGTCGTCC
Source organism: Salarchaeum japonicum (assembly GCF_020614395.1). NCBI lineage: Archaea > Methanobacteriati > Methanobacteriota > Halobacteria > Halobacteriales > Halobacteriaceae > Salarchaeum > Salarchaeum japonicum. The sequence goes on from NZ_CP085324.1 coordinate 1,324,022, forward strand.
TCGAACCCTAGGGGAGTTCGAGGCCGTCGCGGCGGCCGTCGAGCACGTCGAACGTCTCGCCCCTTCGGGTTTCGAGCCAGTAGAGCAGTCGCTCCGCCCAGTCGAGTTTCTTCGCCTTCATCGCGTCCACGGTGGGGTCGTCGAAGTCCCAGCCCGGGAAGACGAGTTCGGTCGCGCCGAGTTCGTCGGCGAGGAAGGCGGCGCGGTCGCCGTCCGTGAACCCGCCGAAGTCGTACACGGAGTCACGGGGTTCGGCCTGCGTCGTGCAGAGCACGTGGTCGGCGTCGAACTCGGGGAGCCACTCCGCGATGGCGGGAATGTTGTCGCCGTGGGCGTGCGCGACGACCGGGTCTCCCCGCAGCGTGCGGTCGCGGGCGGTGGCGGGGTTCTTGTCGAGGTCGGTGACCATCGCGTCCACCCGGATGCCGGCGTCGGCGAGGATGTCGGTGGCGGTGGACGCGGCGAACACGCGGTCGGCGTCCCGGGCGAGGTCGAGGTCGTCGGAGAGGGACGGCCCCGCGCCGGCGACGGCGACGGTGTCACCGCGCGCGTCGAGGCGGTCGCGGTCGAACGGCCGCGCGTACTCGCTGATGCGGTCGCGGGCGCGTTCGTCGGCCTCGCGGCTGAAGTCGAAATCGGTGAGTACGCGCTCGTAGACGGAGTTCCAGGTATCGTAGTCCATGTGGCAATCGCTCGTCGGTGTAGAAATTCGGGGAGTCCGAGCCGACCCCGCCGCAGTGTGTACCCCTACCCACGCGGGGGGTCAGCCTCCGCTCGCGGATTTTCCCGCCGCAGGTATAAGCTTTCTCGTTACGTCAGGGTGTTCCGGATGCCGGCGGCGACTTCGGGGAGTCGGCCAGCGCCGTCCTCGACCGCGTCCGCGACGGTTTCGAGGCTCGCGACTGTGCCGGCGAGGAAGACGGTTTCGTCCCCGGACGCGACCGCGCCGGCGGCGGACGCGGCGGCGACGAGGGTGTCGCGGTCGGCGTCGGTGAGGCCGCGCACGCTGAACGCGCGCGACACGCTCCTCGCTGCGTCCGCCGTCGCGCCCTCGTGTTCGTCGAGGTGGCGTTCGGCCTCCCGGACGGTCGTCACGTCCAGTTCCTCCACGGTGGGCGTGCGGGTGCGCTCGCGGGTGAACGCGTCCCCGATGACGGCGGCGTCCCGGGTCTCGGCCACGTCGTGCGTCCGAATCACGTGCGCGCCGCGCTCGACGGCCATCGAGGTGGCGGCGAGGCTGACGGGGAGCGCTTCTTCGGTGCTCCGACCGGCGAGGTCGCGGAGGAAGTTCTTCCGATTGATTGAGACGAGAATCGGGCGGCCGAGCGCGCGGAACTCCCGCAGGCGCTCGAACGTCTCCCGGTCGTCTGCGAGCGTCTTTCCCTCCGACCACCCGCCGAACGCGGGGTCGATGAGGGTCTTGTCCGTGAAGCCGTTCAGGCCGAGCGCGTCGTAGATGTCGTCGACGGACTCGACCGCGCCGGGGCGTTCGAGGTCGGGCGGACTCGCCATCTTCGCCACCGCGGCGTCGTGCGCCTCGCACACGCCCGGCATCTCGGGGTCGGCGAACCCGCAGATGTCGTTCACCATGTCGAACCCGCCCGCGAGCGCCGCGTCCGCGACCTCGTGATACCTGGTCTCTATCGAGAAGACCGCGTCGCCCTCGACGCGCTCGATGGTTTCGAGCGCGATGTCGAGCCGGTCGAGTTCCTGTTCCGCGCTCAGGACGTCGAACTTCTTGTTCGCGGACTCCAGGCCGATGTCGATGATGTCCGCGCCCTCCGCGAGCAGTTCGTCCTCGACGTACGCCGCGGCTTCGGCGGGGTCGTCGTACACGCTCGGCGAGTACGGTGACTCCGCGGAGACGTTCAGCACGCCCATGATGCGGGGCGGGTGGTCGTCCCCGATTCCGAGGCCGGCGGCGTCGACAGTTCGCATACCGGATGGGGCGAGTGCCACCGTCAAAGAGTCGGCGCTTCCGGCGTGTCACGCGGTTTTTACGCGACCGCCGGCTACCGTGCGCCATGAAGCCGGTCGTCGCGGTCGTGGACGCGGAGACGTCGGGGAACGTCGGCACCATCGCGCGAGCGATGAAGAACTTCGGGTTCGAAGACCTCTACCTCGTCAATCCGCCGGACTTGCACCGGGATAGCGAGGCGTACGGGTTCGCCGGGCAAGCCCGGGAGGACGTACTGCCGAACGCCGAAATCGTGACGTTCGACTACCTCGTGGAGAACTTCCACACGGTGGGGTTCACGTCCATCACGAACGAGGACGCGCGAAAGCACACGCGATTCCCGTTCCGCACGCCCGACGAGCTCGTCGCGTCGCTGTCGGACGTGGAGACGCAGACCTGTCTGGTGTTCGGGCGGGAGCGCGTCGGCCTCGTGAACGAGGAGCTCGAACGCATCGACGAGGTGGCGTCGATTCCCGCGAGCGCGGACTACCCCTCGCTCAACCTCGGGCAGGCGGCGACCGTCGCGCTGTACGAACTCCAGGACCTCGCGCGCGACGACAGCCAGCTCCCCGACGTGTCCACCCAGCGCGCGGACGAGGCGGAAATCGAGGCGTTCTACGACCACTTCGGGGAGTTCCTCGACGACCTCGACTACCCGGGCGAGAAGAAACCGAAGACGCTCCGGATGATGCGGCGCATCCTCGGGCGCGCGCACCCGACCGGACGCGAGGTGAACACGCTCCGTGGTATCCTGCGCCGTGCTCAGAGGAAGGCTGACGACTAAACGTTTTTGTGTATAGATACGTATGTTGGAGTAACGATGCCTTCTGCCCTCTCCCCACAGACACAATACATGGCGTACGTCGCCATCGCCTCCTTGGGCGCGTTCGCGCTCGGCGCGTACGTCTTCCTCCCGGACTTACGATTGAAGCGCGAGGTTCGGGAGTTCCTGCGGACGGACTGGAAGTATCTCGGGGTGGCGTGGGTGTTGACGTTCGGCGTGAACGAGCTCGCGAAGTACCACGTCGAGACGGCGTTCACGGACACCATCTACGCGATGGAGGGCGCGACGGTCGGCGTGTTCCAGACGGTGACGGCGCGCCCGCTCACGATGCTGTTCGTGTTCGTCTACCTCGTGGGCTTCCCGTTCGTCGTCCTGTTCACGTACTTCAAGCTGAAGGCGCACGACCGCGAGCAGGCCTACCGGTACGCGGCGGCGTACGCGTGTCTCGTCCTGCTCGCCGCGCCGTTCTTCGTGTTCGTGCCGGTGAAGGTGACGGGGTACTCGCTGGTGTCGGTTCGGCCGCTGTTGTACGACCTGAACTCCATCGTGATGGCGGGGACGTTCGCGACGGACACCCTGATGAAGTCGTTCCCCAGCCTCCACACGGGCCTCTCGACGCTCGCCGCCATCTTCGCGTGGAAGACCGGCGACCGCCTGTACGCGTGGACGGTGACGGTCGCCGCGGGCTGTATCGTGGTGTCCACGTTCTACCTCGGCATCCACTGGCTGCTCGACGCGGCGTTCGCGGTCGTGCTCGTGCTCATCGCGCACGAGATATCGCAGCGGATTCCGCTCACGTTCGACCTAGGCTCGCTGCGCGGCGCGGGTCGTGGCGCGGGCGACCGAGAGTAACGCGCGGCGCTTGAGGAGCGCGAACCCGAGGAGGATGGCGGCGAACCCGACGACGGTGGTTTCTTCGACGACGTGGCCGAACGCGAGCCAGGTGACGAGCGTCGCGACCGCGGGTTCGGCGTACCCGACGAGGTTGATTTCGGTGGGGCTGGCGCGTTCGAGGAGGACGAAGTAGAGGAGGTAGCCGCCGGCACCGGCGACGAGCGAGAGGTAGAGGAGGCTGCCGACGCTGGTGGCGTTCCACGAGACGCCGGCGAGGGATTCGCCGCGCAGGACGCCGACGAGGAGGAGGGCGGCCGAGCCGAGGAGCATCGCCCACGCCTGCGTGGTCTGGACGGGGAGGCCGGCGTCGAGTGGGCGGGAGGCGACGCTGCCGAGCGCGAAGCTGAGCGCGCCGCAGAAGACGAGGAGGACGCCGAGGACGCTGGTGGAGCCGACGCCCGCGCCGGGGAGTGCGATGACGGCCACGCCGGCGACGCCGAACGCGAGGCCGGCGGCTTCGACGAGGCCGATGGAGTCGTCGGGGAGGAGGGCGCTTGCGAGCGGCGCGGTGAGGACGGGCGTGAGGCTGATGACGACGGCGGCGACCGCGCCGGTGACGTGCTGTTCGCCGAGGTAGAGGAAGCCGTGGTACGCGCCGACGACGAGGACGGCGACGACGCCGACGTGCAGCCACTCGTCGCGGGTGCGGGGGACGCGGCGGTCGGCGGTGGCGAGCGCGACGCCGAGGAGGACGACGCCGGCGATGACGTAGCGGAGGCCCGCGAAGAGGAGGGGCGGGACGTGGTGCAGTCCGACTTCGATGGCGACGAACGACGTGCCCCAGGCGAGCGCGAGGAGGCAGAAGAGGAGCGCGGTTTCGGAGCCCGCCCCCAGAATCCCTTTCGTTTTCATATATAACTACATCACAGACGGAACTTCTTAAACTCATCTACAACAGTACGCGGTGTTCCGGGATGATAGTTCAGGACAGTCGGTGGGAGTTGGAGCGAGCGCCAGGTCTCGTGGTCGGTGGTTACTTGCCGGTCACCGCCGACAGCGACCGTATGGACGAACGCGACGTGCGACTCCTCAAGGCCATCAGCGACCTCGGCACCGGGAGTCCGGAACGCCTCCACGAGGAGACCGACATCCCCGTCTCCACCATCCACTACCGGCTCAACAACCTCCGGGAGGCCGGCGTCATCACGAACGACCTCTACGACATCGACCTCGACGCGCTCGGCCTCGACGTCACCGTCGTCGTGGAGGTGCTCGCGGACTACAGCGGCCCCTACGACGAGGTCGGCGAGGAAATCCTCGGCATCGAGGGCGTCACGCAGTGCTTCTTCACGATGGGCGAGACGGACTTCGTCGTCGTCGCACACCTCCCGGACTCGGACGACGTGGAACGCCTCATCGGCGAGTTCGAAGCCATCGACGAGGTCGATAGAACCAACAGCACGTTCGTCATCAACGAACTCCGGGACGCACAGCGCGCCCTCCAGTCGTACTCCCTCGACACGCTCCTCGAAAAACTCGCTGACGGCGACGATTAGGCGCGCTTCTGGACTTCCTCGCGAAGCACGTCGGAGACGAGTTCGCCGTCCGCCTTCCCGCGGAGCGCGCCCATGCACTCGCCCATCAGCGCGGAGAACGCGCCCATGCCCTGCTCTTCTATCTGGGCTTCGTTTCGCTCCACGATTTCGACGATGGTCTCGCGAACCTCCTCCTCGCCGACGGAGCCGAGGCCGAGTTCGTCCGCCAGTTCGGCGGGGTCGGAGTCGGGGGATTCGGCGAGCGCGGCGAGGAGTTCGGGGACGCCCTCCTGCGTGAGTTCGTCGGCGACGACGAGTTCGAAGGTGCCGCGGAAGTGCTCGGCGGTGAGGTGGTCGGTGGGCACGTCGTCACGCCGGAGTTTCGTCACGGTGGATTCGAGCGTGCGCGCCGCGAGGTTCGCGTCCACGCCCATCTCGACGGCCTCCTCGAACAGCCGCCAGCGCCGGCCGTACGCGACCTGCTCCGCCACGTCCTCGTTCAGGCCGTAGTCGTCGGTGTATCGCTCGACCTTCTCCGTGAGGAGTTCGGGCGGCTCGACCTCGCTCGGGTCGGGCGAGACCGGGGGAACGTCCGTCTCGGGGTACATCCGGGCCGCGCCGGGGAGCGGGCGGAGGTACTCGGTGGTGCCGCCCTCGTTCGCGCCCCGCGTCTCCTCGGGCACGCCCTCGATGGCGACCCGCGCGCGCTCCGCGACGGCCTCGATAGCGCCCTCCGCCACGTCCGCGTCCGCCGCGACGATGGCGACCGCGTCCTCCGGCCCGGCGTCCACGGTCTCCCGGAGCGCCGCGACCTCCTCGTCGGTGACGCCGTACGCGGGCAGTTCGTCCGTGTGGAAGATGCCGCCCGCGCCGTGGCGCTTCGCGTGGTCGGAGAACTCGGTGCCGAGCCGGCGGTCGGGCTGGAGTTCCCGCCCGACGAGGCCGTCGAACCCGTAGAGGGGAACCGCGAACACGCGGCCGCCGGCGTCGAGCGCGCCCCGAATCACCGAGGAGTCCGTGGTCTCGAACGTGTCCGTGACGTTCTGCACGTCGCCCACGGAGGCGTCCCGGGACTGGAGCGACTCCGCGATGTCCAGCAGGCGAACCTGGCGCTTTACTTCGAGGCGGACGAGGTCTTCGATGTCGTCGAGGCTCTGCACGCCCTTCATCTCGACGCGCGCGCCGTCCGCGATGGAGACGTTCACGTCCTGGCGAATCGTCCCGAGGCCGCGCTTCACCTTGCCCGTCGAGCGGAGGAGCATGCCGATTCGCTCGGCGGCCTCCCGGGCCTGCTCGGGGCTCCGGATGTCGGGTTTCGTGCCGATTTCGACGAGCGGAATCCCGAGGCGGTCGAGGCCGTACCGAACCCCGGAGTCGGTCTCCTCGACGCGCTGGGCGGACTCCTCTTCGAGCATCACGTCCTCGATACCCACTGCGCCCTCGCTCGTCTCGATTTCGCCCTCCTGGGAGAGGAGCGTGGAGCGCTGGAACCCGCTCGTGTTCGACCCGTCGATGACGACCTTCCGCATCACGTGCGCCTCGTCCACCACGGTCGCGTCGAGGAGCTGGGAGATTTCGAGCGCGGTGTCGAGCGCCTCCTCGTCCAGCCGGTGGGGCGGTTCGTCGTCCTCCTCCACGAGACACGTCGAGTCGAACGCGAGGTACTCGAACTCGCGCTCGACCTGGGACTCCTCCAGGGCGGCCTCGTCCATCTCGCCGAGCTCGCTCTTCGTCGGGTGGAGGTAGCGCGTGAACGAACGCACGGCCTCCTCGGGTTCGCGGCGCGTCGTCGGACACCCGCAGAACAGCTTCTCCGCGGTGTCCAGTTGCTGGTGGATTTCGAGTCCCGCGACCAGGCCGAGGGACTCGTAGTCGAACTCACTCATTACTGGGTCGTGTGCGTGCGAACGATAAAAAAGCGTCCAGTCCCGCCCGCCCTACTTTAGGTCGTCCCTGCGGTCTTCGTACTCCTCGCGGGTGAGGTCGCCGCGGGCGTACGCGAGCCGGAGTTCCTCCAGCGCCCGGTCGGTGTCGTCCGCGGCGAGCAGGCGGTAGACGAGGTAGCCGCCGCCGAACAGGAGGGCGAGCGAGGCGAGCGCCGGCAGGAAGACCCAGCCGCCGCCGGTTCCGTGCATCCCCCACGCGCCGTCCATCATCCCTATTCCGACCATCCCGAACGCCATGAAGACGAGCGGGAGGACGACGAGCGCGGCGATACCGACGAGGACGACGAGCAGGTCGTCCGAACTGCGTTCGGTCATACTCCTATTCGGGGTCGCTAGAAGAAGTGCGTTCCGTCGGCACGCACGCCACCCGGTGACGCGAGTGTTAGCGCGCACTCAAGTCCGCGGAGTCCTAATCAGGGGTATGAGCAGTCCGCCGCCCACGCCGGGCATCCACCACGTGACGTGTATCGCTGGCGACCCCCAGGAGAACCTCGACTTCTGGGTGGAGACGATGGGGCTCAGGCTGGTGAAGCAGTCCATCAACCAGGACGACCCCGGGACGTACCACTTCTTCTTCGCCGACGCGGAGGGAACGCCGGGCACCAGCATGACGTTCTTCCCCTGGGAGGACATGCGCCAGGGGAAGGTCGGGTCGGGGCAGGTGTCCCGCACGGCGTTCCGCGTACCCGAGGGAAGTCTCGACTACTGGGAGGCGCGCTTCGACGAGTACGGCGTGCCGTACGAGGAGCGCGTCGAGCGGTTCGGCGAGACGGTGCTCCCGTTCGAGGATCCGGACGGGCTTCCGGTGGAACTCGTGGAAACCGAGATAGCGGACGACGACCCCGTCGTGCCGTGGACCGAGTTCGTGCCCGCGGAGCACGCGATTCGCGGGTTCCACTCGGTGACGCTCTGGATAGCGGACACGGAACCGACGATGGAACTCCTGGAGACGATGGGCCTGGAGCAGGTCGGGAGCGAGCAGTCGCCCGACGACACGCCCGGCGACGAACGCACGCGGTTCGCCGCCGCGGGTCCCGTCGGGACGTACGTGGACGTGTTGCCGACCATCGCGGGCGGCCGACAGGGCCACGGCACCGTCCACCACGTCGCGTTCCAGACGCCGACCGAAGACGACCAGTCCGCGATGCGGGAGGCGGTTCGGTCGCGCGGCCTCTCGCCCACCCAGCAGATAGACCGCCACTGGTTCCGCTCCGTCTACTTCCGCGAGCACGGCGGCGTCCTGTTCGAACTCGCGACCAGCGACCCCGGGTACGACAGCGACGAACCGCTCGCCGACCTCGGCGGCCGCCTCGTCCTCCCCGGCCGGTTCGAGAACCGCCGCGACGAAATCGAGGCCGGGCTCCCCGACGTGACCGTTCCGGAACCCGACCGGTAGGCCCGGCCTATCCCCGGCTTAATCGGCCACTAACTATATCTATAGGGTACATAGGGATGGATGCAGGGGTTGGGCCCCCTACCATGATTGGGTGATGCGACCCGGGCGGTGGGACGCCGGGGTCGTATCGGCGAATCACCGCACCGGACGGCCGCGCGGAGACCTCACACACCTCCGCCCCACACCGGCTGTTCGGCCGCCGCACCCTCCCGAATACTTATAGCGGACAGGTCGAGTACTGTAGACACCGTGACGCGGAGCCTGCGCGGGTTCCTCCGCAAGGAATCAGTGAAGTACGTCCTGTTCTCCCTGACCAGCGTCGCCGCCGTCGCGCTCGCCCGGCACGCCGGCCGCGGGAACCCCCTCGAAACGCCGGGCCAGCTCGCGCTCGCCGTCTCCCTCATCCTCGCCGGGTCGCTCGCCGTCCTCCTCTCCGAGCGCTGTCTCGACAACTTCCTCGAAGCCCGCCGGGAGGACGACGAGGCTCCCTACGGCTTCCTCGCCGTCGGCGTCGCCACGCTCACCGTCGCCATCCTCGTGTTCTACGTCTCGGTCTAGGTTCGGTCGACGAACGCGACGATCTCCTCCGCCACCGTCTCGCCCGCGTCCTCCTGGAGGAAGTGCGCCGCTCCGGATATCCACGTCTCCGGCTGGTCGTCCGCGGTCGGGAACACGCCGGCGAGGTCGTCGCGCGCGGGCCGCGTGATGGGGTCGCTCTCGGCGAACAGCACGAAGACGGGTTTCTCCCAGTCCGCGAAGCGCTCGCGGGCGTCCGCGAGGGGGGCGGCGGCCTCGTCGTCGGGGTCAAGCGGCACCAGTCCGGGGAGCGTGCGCGCGCCGGCGAGGTGCTCCTCGGTCGGGAAGGGCGCGCGGTAGGCGTCCAGGACGGCGTCATCGAGGTCGCTCGCACAGCCGCCCGCGACCAACTGGCCGATGTCGAGGTCGGGCGCGGTCTCCACGGTCTCCAGGAACTCGTGCCAGACCTCGGGCATCCCGCCCGTGCCGTCGGGAAGACCGGTGTTCATCGGGACGAGGCGCGCGAACCGCTCGGGGTTGTTCGCGGCGACGGGCAGCCCGAGCAGGCCGCCCCAGTCCTGGCAGACGAGCGTTACGTCCCGGAGGTCGAGTTCGAGGAGGAAGGTTTCGAGGGCGTCGTAGAGCCGGTCGTACGTGTAGTCGTCGCGGTCGGCGAACTTCTCGGAGCGCCCGAACCCGGGGAGGTCGGGGACGACGACGCGCCCGCGGGATTCGAGCGTGGGAATCATCTTCCGATAGAGGAAGCCCCAGGTCGGTTCGCCGTGCAGGCAGAGGAACGTCTCCTCGCCCGCGCCCGTGTCCACGTACGCCATCTCGACGTCTCCGGTGTCCACGAACTCGGGGTCGTAGTCGTAGTTCGGCACGTCGGCGAACCGGGACTCGGCGGCCTGGACGGTGTCCATACGGGGGCGTCCACGGGAAGAAAGAAAACAGTTGGGTGGCTTACGCGTCGAGGCGGGCGAGTTCGTCGTCCGTGAGGTCGATGGCGGACGCGGCGACGTTCTCTTCGAGGTGGTCGATGCTGGACGTGCCCGGAATCGGGAGCGTCACGTCCGACGTGTGGAGGAGCCACGCGAGCGCTATCTGGTAGACGGAGGCGTCGTGCGCGTCGGCTATCTCTCGGACGGCGGCCTCCTTCTCGTCGAGGTCGCCCGCGCCGATGGGGAAGTAGGGGATGAAGCCGATGCCGTACTCCTCGCAGGCGTCGAGGACGTCCTGGTGTTCGCGGTTCGCGACGTTGTAGTTGTTCTGCACGGTCGCCACGTCCACGATGTCGCGCGCGGTCTCCAGCTGTTCGACGGAGACGTTACTGACGCCGACGTGCTCGATGACGCCCTCGTCCTTCAGTTCCGCGAGCGCGTGAATCGACGCCTCGAAGTCCGCGTCGGGGTCGGGGCGGTGGTACTGGTAGAGGTCGATGGAGTCCACGCCGAGGCGGTCGAGGCTCGCGAGGTGGGCGTTCCGGAGGTAGTCGGGGTCGCCCTGGGGGAGCCAGTCGCCGTCGCGGTTCCGGAGGAGGCCGCCCTTGGTCGCGACGACCACGTCCTCGTAGGGGTGGAGGGCTTCGCGGATGAGGCGCTCGGAGACGCCGGGACCGTACGAGTCGGCGGTGTCGATGAAGTCCACGCCGATGTCGCGGGCGTGCCGGAGGACTTCGCGCGCGGCCTGCTCGTCGTCGGGCCGGCCGATGATGTCCTCGCCCGTGACGCGCATCGCGCCGAACCCGAGTCGGTGCACGGTGAGGTCGCCGCCGATGTCGAACGTGTCGCTCTGGTTCTCGACCATACCGCGAAATCGGGTGGGAGCGGAAAAGGGCTTGGTGAGGCGGCGAGTTACTCGGTCAGTTCTCGGATGCGGTCGATGCGTTCTTCCATCGAGGGATGCGTGCTGAACCAGCGTTCGTCGTCGGTCTCGTCGGTGTGGACGTAGAGCGGGCTGAGGATGCCGCCAGCGGGTTCGCTCGCGCGCTCTATCTTCCGGAGCGCGGCGGCGAGCGCGCCCGGGCGGCCCGTCACCTCGACAGCGCGTTCGTCCGCGGCGAACTCCCGGGAGCGCGAGTGCGCGCGCACGAGCAGGGTGAGCGCGAGGAAGACGGCGAGAACGAGCGCGCCGATGCGCTGGTGCACGTCGAACCCCGAGGACTCGAACGGCTGGCCGCGGAGCCACGCGAGCAACCGACTGACGCCCGCGGCGAGCAACGTCACGGGGAGGAGGACGACGGCGAGGAGGCTCACGACGGTTCGGGAGAGGCTGTACGCGACGGTCTGCACGAGGCTGTCCCGGCTTTCGAGGTGCGCGAGTTCGTGCGCGAGCACGCCCTCGAACTCGACGGGCGTGAGGATGCGGAAGAGCGCGCGGTCGAACACGATAGCGCCGTCGCCGGGGCCGCCGAGACTGATGGCGTTCGGCATCGGCATCCGCGCGACGTAGATGGTCGGCGTCCCCACGTCCATCCGGTCGGTGAGGCGGTCGAGGCGGTCGTACGCCGCCGGCGACGAGCCCCGGGCGAGCGGGCGGGCGTCGAGTTCCTGGAGGACGCGCCGAGTGCCGAAGCGATAGCTCGCGTACGCGAACACGACCGTCGCGACGACGACGATTGCGAGCGTCGAGGCGAGCGACACGTCCGCGCGCACGACGCCCGCGAGCACCCAGTACGCGAGCGCCGCCGCCGCGGCGTACACCGCGAACACCAGCACGCCGACGAGCGCCATCACGAGGCGGCGACCGACTGCCATACTCGGGCTTGGGTCGTCAGTCACTAACGGCTACCGGTGGCGAATCCCCTAAGCCGATAGAACCCCAACGACGGGTATGACCAAGGCGACGTTCGGCGGCGGGTGTTTCTGGTGTGTGGAAGCGGCGTTCGAGCGCATCGAGGGCGTGACGGACGTGACCTCGGGGTACGCGGGCGGGCACGTCGAAAACCCGACGTACGAGGCGGTCTGCACGGGCGACACCGGGCACGCGGAGGTCGTCCAGCTCACCTACGACCCCGACGTGGTGAGCTATCCGGAGCTCCTCGAAGTGTTCTTCAAGGTTCACGACCCGACGACCCTGAACCGGCAGGGCAACGACATCGGCACCCAGTACCGCTCCGCCATCTTCACGCACAGCGACGACCAGCAGGAACTCGCCGAGTCGTTCATCGAGACGCTGGAGGACGAGGGGAAGTACGACGGCATCGTCACCGAGGTCGAACCGCTCGACGCGTTCTACGAGGCGGCGGAGTACCACCAGAACTACTTCGAGAAGAACCCCGACGACGCGTACTGTCAGGCGACGATTCCGCCGAAACTGGAGAAACTCCGGGAGAACTTCGAGGCGCAACTGAAGGCGTGATTCCCGGCGCGTGAGAATCGGCGCGGGAAGCGGCGATTCTTTGTAGGGAGAACGAGGAACATCGGGTATGGCGCGGGAGTCGCAGTCAGACGGGAGCGAGTCCGAGCTCCAGGCGATACTGGACGCGCTCGGCGACCCGGACTGCCGCCGCATCGTGCGCGCGCTCGACGAGCCGATGACGGCGGGCGAACTCGCGGACGCCTGCGACATCCCCACCTCGACGACGTACCGCAAACTCGAACTCCTCTCGGAGGCGTCCCTGCTCGTCGAGGGCACGGAACTCCGGGAGGACGGCCACCACGCGACCAAGTACCGGCTGGGGTTCGACGAGGTGGCCGTCGCGCTCACCGAGGAGCGCGAGTTCGAGGTGTCGCTGTCCCGGCCGGAGGGCGGGCCCGAAGACCGGCTCGCCACGCTCTGGAACGAAGTGAGAAAACAGACATGAACTCCGTCGAAACCCTCATCGTCGCCACGAAGGCACTGACGTTGCTCGCGGGCGCGGCTATCGCCCACCTCTCCTACCGCGCGTACACGGAGACGAAGAACACCGCCTTGGGCGCGCTCTGCGTCGGCTTCACCGCCATCACCGTCGGCGCGGTACTCGGCGGCGTCATCGACCTCGTGACGCCGCTCGACTTCCTCTACGGCGTGCTCGCACAGAGCACGCTCACGCTCCTCGGGTTCCTCGCCATCCTCTACTCGCTCTACCGCTAGTCCTCGATGAGCGTCATCACTTCCTTGAACTCGTCCTCGTCGAGTTCGCCGAGGCGGTCGTTCGCCTTCGCCTGCACGCGCTCCAGTTCGTCCTGCAACCGCTGGAACCGGTCGTCGTTTTCGAGTTCGTGCGCGGAGTACTTCGCGCGGAGCGCGCCGACCTTCTCGCTCAGCGCGAACAATGCCTGAAGTTCGCGGGCGTACTCGGCGCGCGAGAGGAGTTTCTGCGTCGTCTCGATGACTTCCTCCTTCGTCACGGGTTTCTTCACGTAGAGGTCGAACTCCATCTCGACGATGTCCCAGTCCGGTTGCACCGCCGTCATCATCGCCACGCGGGCGTTCCCTTCTCGGTCGCGTATCTCGTGGAGGACTTCGTCGCCGGACATCCGGGGCATCCGGCGGTCGAGCAGGACGGCGTCCACGTCGGGCGTGTACGCGTCGAGCGCGTCCTCGCCGCTCGTCGCCACTTCGACCGTCCAGTGCTCGCGAAGCCAGAGCGCCACCGAGTCCGCGAACTCGGCTTCGTCGTCCACGACGAGGACGGTGTGTTCGCCGCCTGCAGAGTCGGCCATTGCAGGAGTATCAGGCGCAATTATAAAAGGACTTCCGATAGGTCAGTCAGCCCGCAGGAACGTCACCGCGAACACCGTCCCCTCGGGGTCGTTGTCCCGGATGTCCACCGACCCGCCGTAGGCGTCCAGCATCTCCTTCACGAGGTAGAGACCGAAGCCGTTCCCGGGTTCGCTCAACTCGGAGACGCCCTTCTCCAGCACCGCGCGCTTCTCCTCGTCCGGGATGCCGGGGCCGTTGTCCGCGATGTGCACCGTGACCGCGTCGTGCTCGCGGTGCTCCACGTCCCGCCGCATCGGGTCGGCGGACTCCGAGAGCGGGTCGCCCGTGTCCGCGTCCACGGGAATCGTCGTCGTCCCGGTCGTCGTCCACACCTCGACGTGCGGCGTCGCGGCGTCGTTGTGCACCACCGCGTTCGAGAGGATGTTCTCGAACACCTCCCCGAGCAGTTCGTCGCCGTACACGAGCACGTCCTCGTCCGGGAGGTCGTGCACGTCGAACGTCGCCTCGTCGTACGTCCCGCGCGCGAGTTCGACCTTCCCGGTGAGGCGTTCGCGGAGCGCCATCTTCTGGAGGTCGTGGTCGCTGTCGGAGACGATGGCGTCCATGAACGTCCGCATCGTGTCGATGAGGTCGGACATGTCCTGTACGCGCTCCCGGACGATGTCGAGGTGTTCGCGGTCGTCCGCGTCGAGGTCGGCGGTCGTTTCGAGGTGTTGGGCGCGCGCGTTCACGAGGTTCAGGCCGTTCAGGAGGTTGTGTCGGAGGATGCGGTTCATGAATTCGAGGCGCTCGCGTTCGTGTTCGAGCGCGCGCTCGTACGACCGCTCGTCCGTCATGTCCCGCGTCACCTTCGTGTACCCCTGGAGTTCGCCGTCGTCGTAGCGCGCGCTGATGGTCACGTCGCCCCAGAACTGGGTGCCGTCCTTGCGCACCCGCCAGCCCTCGTCGTGCACCTGTCCCTCCTCCGCGGCCTGCGAGAGCAACCGCTCGGGTTTCCCGGCTTGCGCGTCCTCCTCGCGGTAGAACGTCCGGATGTGTTCGCCGATGATGTCGGACGGCTCGTAGCCCTTGATGTTCTGCGCGCCCTCGTTCCAACTCTTCACGCGCCCCTCGTCGTCGAGCATGAAGATGGCGTACTCGTCGACCGCGTCCACCACGGACTCGAAGCGTTGCTCGCGCTCCTGGAGGTGTTCGCGTTGCGCCTCGATGTAGCGCTCGCGGTCGAGTTCGTACCCGATCCAGTTCCCCATCAGTTCCACCATCGTCAGCTCCCAGTCCGCGAACGCGTCCGACTGCTCGCGGTCGAGGAAGCACAGCGACCCGTACACGGCGTCCCCGACGTAGACGGGCGTCCCGACGTACATCTCGAACCCCTCGTCCGTCCCGTACGGTTTTTCGCCGGCGTCGTACGGCCGCACGGCGAACTGAACGGTCTCGTCCTCCTGAATCATCTCCTGGCAGTGCGTCTGCGAGTACGGCACCACGTCGCCCTCCGCGAGGTCGATGTCGTCCGACTTCACCGCTTCGAGGCGGTACTCGTTCGTCTCGGGGTCGACGTGCGCGAACGACGCGAACTCCGCGTCGAACAGGTCGCGGCCGATGTCGAGCAAGCGGTCGAGTTTGTCGTCGAACGCCGCGGTGTCGTCGGAGATGACGTCGTGGAGTTCGCGGAGGTTGCGCTCGCGGTCTCTGAGCACGGTCATCGTGCGGCGCTGCCGGGTGTGGTAGACGCCGACCGCGAACGCCGCGACAGCGCCGAACAGGACGCCGTCGAGCGCGAGCACGACGGGTTTCAGTTCGCCCATCGCCCAGAACTGGAGCGCCATCACCCACGCGTACAGCAGGAAGACGGCGGCCGCGCCGCCGACGTTCCAGAACGCCACCCGAATCAGGTCGTCGTCGCTCCACTCCTGGCGGACGAGCCAGACGCCGGCCGCGATGAGGCCGAGGGAGAGCGCGATGAGCGGCGAGTTCTCGACGAACGTGGTCGCAACCCCCCAGGAGAGATCCGTGACGTCGTCCCAGATGTCGTAGAGCGGTACGAGGAGCGTGAGAACGCCGACGAGGGAGACGGCGGCACCCGCCGCGTACCGACGTACGGAACCGGTCATGGGCGGAGTACGGCCGTGGGGCGTGTAAAACTGCGGGCTTCAGTCGTCGGCGCGCCGCCGCTCGACGACGGGCGCGACGTCCTCGTACTCGTCGCGGTGGCGGTGACAGCGGCTCACGCGGCCGTCGCCGAGTTCGTTCTCGGGGTCGCGCTCCTCGCAGACGCCGCCGAACTCGTCCGCGAGCAGGGCTTCCGCGTCCGCGTACCGGGCGTCCTCGGCGAGGTCGATAGATTGCTCGATGACCGCCCAGGCGTCCCCGTCGATTTCGACGTTCGAGAACAGGTCGTCAACGCTCTCGGTCACGTCGGCGTCCACGAACCCGAGGCGGCGCTTTACTTCCGCGAGCACGCCGTCCTGGCCGAGCGCGCGGCCGCGCAGAACCTCGCGGAACGCCTCGATGGCGTCCCAGGCGTCCACGGAGAGGTCGTCGTGTTTCGCGGGCCGAATCTTCGCGGGACACCGCGTGTTGAACGGACACCCGCTCGGGGGGTCGCGCGGACTCGGCGGCGTGCCGGGGAGCGCGACGCGCTCCACGTCCGTCCCGTGTCGGCCGGGCACCGCGGACAGCAGGCTGACCGTGTAGGGGTGCTGGGGGTCGTCGAACACGTCGCGGGCGGGGCCGAGTTCCGCGACGTTCCCGAGGTACATCACCGCGATTCGGTCGGCGATGTGTTTCATCACGGAGAGGTCGTGACTGATGAACAGGTAGGTGAGCCCGAGGTCGTCCTGAAGCTCGTTCAGGAGGTTGATGATGCGGGCCTGCACGGACACGTCCAGCGCGGACGTGGGTTCGTCCAGCACGAGGAAGTCGGGTTCCAGTGCGAGCGCGCGGGCGATACCGATGCGCTGTTTCTGGCCGCCCGAGAACTGGTGGGGGTAGCGGTAGTAGTGCTCCGGCTGCAATCCCACCGTCGTCAGGAGGTCGCGGACGCGTTCGCGGCGCTCGTCGGGCGTGCCGACGCTGTGCGCGTCCAGGGGTTCGCGGACGATTTCGCCGATGGTCATCCGGTCGTTCAGGCTCTCCTCGGGGTCCTGGAACACCATGCCGGCGTTCCGCGCCCACTCGCGGCGTTCGCGGCCGGAGAGGTCGGCGACGTTCGTGCCGTCCACGACCACGTCCCCGTCCGTCGCGGTTTCGAGGCCGAGCATCGTCCGGCCGAGCGTGGACTTCCCGCAGCCGGACTCGCCGACGAGCCCGAGCGTCTCCCCGCGATAGATGTCGAAGGACACGCCGTCCACGGCCTTCACGGGCGGTTTGGAGGCGATGATGGAGTCGTCCGCGTAGTACGTCTTCAGGTCGCGAACCGACACGAGCGGTGCTTCGGTTCCGGCGTCGCGTGCGTCGAGCGTGTTCTGCGTCATCGGTCGTCCTCCGTCTTCGACTGGTGTCGTTCGACGACCTCCTCGCGCGGGCGGTCGTCGGGGTAGAGCAGGCAGGCGGCCTCGTGCTCGGTCTCCGTCTCCTCGATGTCCACGGGTTCGGGGTGCACTTGCGTGCAGGCGTCGAACGCCTTCGGACACCGCGGCGCGAACCGGCAGTCCGTCGCGGGCGCGGTCGGCGTCGGCACCTCTCCCGGAATCGTCGGGAGTTCCTGCCCGGGGTCGGTGCGGCCCGGGATGCTCTCCAGGAGCGCCTGCGTGTAGGGGTGTTTCGGGTTCTCGAACAGCGTCTCCGTCGAGGCGTGTTCGACGACTTCGCCCGCGTAGATGACGTTCACGCGGTCTGTCGCCTCTTCGATGACGCCCATGTCGTGCGTGATGAACAACAGCGCGAGGCCTTCCTCGCGCCGCAGGTCGTCGAGGAGGTCGAGAATCTGCGCCTGAATCGTCACGTCGAGCGCCGTCGTCGGCTCGTCGCAGACGAGCACGTCCGGGTCGCACGCGAGCGCGATGGCGATGACCGCGCGCTGCTGCATTCCCCCGGAGAGTTCGTGCGGGTACTCGTCCACGCGGCGGTCGGCGTCCGGGATGCCGACGGTTTCGAGGAGGTTCACCGCCTCCTCGCGCGCCTCCGACCCGGAGAGTCCCTGGTGGATGGAGAGCGCCTCCCGAATCTGGTTCCCGACCGTGTAGACGGGGTTGAGGGCGTTACTCGGGTCCTGGAAGACGATGGCGATGTCGCCGCGGTGGGCGTCCCAGCCGTCCTCCACGAGGTTGTCCCCGCGGAACATGATTTCGCCGCCCTCGATGTGGCCGGGTTCGTCCACGAGCCCGAGGATGGAGCGGGCGGTGACGGACTTCCCGCTCCCGGACTCGCCGACGAGGCCGACGGACTCGCCCTCGTAGATGTCGAAGGACACGCCGTCAACGGCGTGGATGTCCTCGCGTTCCGTGTGGAACACCGTCCGGAGGTCGCGCACGGACAGCAGGGGCGCGTCCGTCACGCGCTGTGTCTCGCTCATGCGCCACCCCCGCGGCCGGCGGCTTCGCCGGTCGCGCTGTCGGACTGCGGGTCGATGGCGTCACGGATGCCGTCGCCGAGCGCGTTGAAGCCCGTGACGACGATGGTGATGAGGATACCGGGGATGAGCGAGATGTGCCACGACCCGGTCGAGACGTAGTTCTGTCCGAGGTTGATGGCGCGCCCCCACTCCGGGGTCGGCGGCGCGACGCCGAGACCGAGGTAGGAGAGGCCGGCGATGGAGATGATAGCGCCGCCGAGCGTCATCGAACCGTAGATGAGCAGGTAGCCGGTGACGTACGGAAGCATGTGTTGTCGCATGATGGTGGTTGGTGTCTGCCCGAAACTCCGCGCGGCGTCTATCCAGGAGCGTTCCGAGACCTGGAGCGCGGGCCCGCGGACGGACCGCCACATGTAGGTCCAGCCCGTTCCCGCGAAGATGAGCGCGAGCACGAATCCGCCGCTGTAGATGCCGCCTATCCACGTGTCGGCGAGCACCGTGCTCAGCATGATTAACAGTAGTAACTGTGGCATCGCCATCACCGCGTCCGAGAGGAGGACGAGGCTCAGGTCGACGCGGCCCTTGTAGTACGCCGCGAGGAGCGCGAGCGAGGTCGCGAGGAGCGCGCTCAACGCGACGGAGAGCACGCCGATGATGAGAGATATCCTGGAGCCCACGACGATGAACGTGAACAAGTCCCTGCCGGTCGGCATCGTGCCGAACGGATGGTATCGGCCGTAGTCGTCGTAGGAGAACGGCCCGACGTTCGCGGAGTCGCCGGCGGACTGCGAGTTCCGGTTCGCCTCGCCGACGAGCGTGGTCTGAACCTCCTGAGCGTCGGCGTTCCAGTACTGCATCTCGTACGAGTAGGAGTTCCGCATGTTCTGGTCGACCGTCGTCGGGCCGAGCGTCGGCGCGAAGACGGCCATCGTCACGAAGAGGAAGACGACGACCAATCCGAACTTCCCCCACGAGTGCCCGCGGAACCGGTCTACCACGTCGTCGCGCGGCGTCCAGTCCGCGGTGCGGTACCGCCGTCGGTAGAGCTGGTAGCCGACGGCGAGCCAGCCCAGGCACGCGAACGCGTACGCGTACACGAGGGCGACCCGAATCGCCCAGGACGCGGCGGGCGAGAGACCGAGGAAGGTGCCGACCCAGCGGTCGCCGTTCCAGTACCCCTGGTTCGGCACGACGTCGCGGGAGAGGAGGGTTGGGAGGTCGATTACGGCGCGTTCGATGCCGGCGAAGAAGTCCGCGGCCGTCGTGGCGTACGAGGTCGGGAACGCCGCGACGGCGTCCGCGAGAAAGCCCGTGACGAACGAGATGAGCGCGGGGGCTTCCACGGCGAACAGCGCGAGACCGGCGACCGCCCACGCGAGGAACCGCGTGTCGGTGAGCGTGCTTCCGCTCCCGGTGCCGGACGAGGTGGCTGTCTCCGACATGCTAGTTCCCCTCCAGTCCGACGCGCGGGTCGATGAACGTGTACAGGACGTCCTGCAGTAGGTTTACTCCGACGATCATGAGGATGAAGATGTACATCAACGAACCGACGAGCGGGAGGTCGCCCTGAATGGCGGCCCGGTAGAACAGCCAGCCGATGCCGTTGATACCGAAGACGGTTTCGACGAGGACGCTCCCGCCGATGAGGAGGAACGCCTCGCTCGTGATGACGGGCACCAGGGGGATGAGGGCGTTCCGGAAGATGTGCTTCCAGACGATGGCGCGGTCGGAGACGCCCTTCGCTCGCGCGAGGTCGACGTACTCCTGGTTCTTCACTTCGAGGACTGCGGTGCGGCCGATACGCATCTCGTTCCCCATCGACGCAGACCCGAGGACGAGCGCCGCCGGTAACACCTTCTTCGTCGCGGCGAGGAATCCCTCGACGCTCGTGAGCCGGGACATGTCGGGCGCGCCGGTGAGCGCGTCGAGGTTCACGCCGAAGGTCTGCCAGTTGAACCCGAAGAAGTACGCCTCCGAGTTCTGGAGGACGACGAGGAGCATGATGGCGAGCCAGAAGTTCGGCATCGCCCGCCAGACGATGCCGCCCATGGACGCGACGTAGTCCATGACGGTGTTCGACCGCATCCCCGCGTAGAACCCGAGCGGCACGCCGACGAGCACGGCGACGAGCACGCTCCAGAACCCGAGGAAGAGCGTGCGCGGGAGGAAGTCGAGGATGAGCGCGTTCACGTTCGACCCCTGGTAGAGCAACCACGTCTGCCCGAGGTCGAACGTGACGAGGTTCCACATCCAGTCCATGTAGTGCTGGAGCGGCGGTTGGTTCAGTCCGAGTTGTTCCTGTGCGCGTTCGTACGCGGCGGGGTTCCGCGTCTGGCCCTCGCTCAGGAGGCGCGAAGCGGGGTCGATGGGGCCCATGAAGATGATGAACCACGTCATCGACGCACCGAGCCAGACGACGGGAATCATCATCAGCACCCGCTTTCCGAGGTACTTGAGTCTACTCACGGTCTACCCTCCGTCGTGTCGTATGCGGTGCTGGACCGACCCCGCGGACACCAGAGCGGGCGTCGGTCGCGCCGTATGAATGCATATAGGGTATCGAAATATTGGGAATTCGCGTCGCTTGAAAGGCGGGGATTCGCCTCGGCCGCGCTACTGGATGGTGACGTCGTCGAACGTCTGGTTCTCCATCACGCCGTACATGTCCACGTCGACGCCCTGATGCCAGAAGCGCTGACTGATGGGGTTGACGAGCGGGAGTTCCTGCACGGACTCCCAGTTGACCTCCTCGATAGTCTGGAAGGCCTCGTTTCGCGTCTCCGGCGTCGCGTCGTCGCCGGCGTACTGTTCGTCCCACGTGTCGCGGGCGAACTGGCGGAGTTCTTCGTCGTAGTAGCTCCCCTCCGCGCCCCAGCGGGTGAACTGTCCGCTCGGGTTCTTCCCGTGAAGGTAGCGGAGGAAGTTCTGCGGACCGGGGTACTCCATGCCGTCACCGAGCGCGAACACTTCCATGCTGCCGTTGATGGCCTGGCTGATGATGGTGCCGAAGTTCGCTTCCGTGATCTCCATGTCGATGTGGGCGGCGCGGAGCTTCGACTGGAGGGTGGTGAGCACCTGGGTGTACGCGTCGTTGCCCGAAATCGTGGTCGCGGTGACGGAGTACATGTCGTTCGGCCCGTAGCCGGCGTCCTCCATCACTTGAGTCGCCTCGCCGAGCATGGTTTCGCCGTAGCCGTACGGGTATCCGTTCTCCGCCCAGTCGGTGTTGGACTGATAGCCTTCCTCGGCGTGCCGGGTGTACGTTTCGCGGGACGTAACCCCCTCCTCGAAGGTCGGGTAGGGGTCCGGCGGCGTGATGTGGTAGGCGGGCGTCGCGGTTCCCTTGTAGACGTTCTCGGCCACGTCGTGCTGGTTCAGCGCGTACGCGAACGCCTTCCGAACCGGGATCGGGACTTCGAGCGTGTTGAACACGAGGTACTCGGTCGTGAGCGCGGGAATCTGACCGTAGTTGACCTCCATGCCGTCGTCGAAGGTGTACGTCCCGACTTCGCGGCTCCCCTTCGTCTCCTCGATGGAGACGTTGTCGGGGTTGAACGAGGCGGTCGGCATCCCTTCGAGGATGTGCGCGTTCTCGCCCTTGAAGCGGTTGAGTCGCGTGTTCCCGCTGGTGACGACGGTGAACCGGATCTCGTCGAGTTCGGGTTCGCCGTTCCAGTAATTCTCGAACGAGGAGAGCGTGATTTCGCTCCCCTTCGTCCAGGAGTCGACCTGGAACGCGCCGAGACCCGCGTACTCCGGGCCGCCGTTCGCGGTGCTGAAGAACTCGTTGTAGGAGTACTCGCCGTCGTAGCCCTCGATGTCGCCGACGGCGTTCTCGGGAAGCATCGCCCAGTTCCCGCCCGCGATCTGGAAGAGCGTGTACTCGAAGGGCGAGGCGAGGTCGAACTCGAACGTGTAGTCGTCGGGCGCGCGAACCGCGAGACTCTGCGGGACGATGTCGTCGAGCGTCTCCTCGTCCTCGGGCGCGGCGATGCTCGCGTCCTTCTCGTGGTCGATGGTCATCGTCTGGCCGATGATGTCGTCCTTGTTACGGGAGTTGGGCGACTCGGCCATGCGGCGGTACGTGTAGACGGCGTCCTGCGCGGTGAACTCGCTGCCGTCGTGGAAGGTGAGGTCTTGCTTGAGGTTGAACGTGTACGTGAGCCCGTCCTCGGACATGCTGTAGTCCTCGACGAGCGCGGCCTCCGGCGGGTAGAGGCCGTCCGGGAAGTACATGAGGGGTTCGCCGTACTGGTTGTACCCAGCGCCGGACCCCTTGGCGTTGATCGGGTCGAGGGTCTGGATGGAGCCTGTCGCCATCATTTCGAGCCGTCCGCCTCCGGACGTGCTGCCGTCGTCGCTCGACGTGTTTTCGGTGGTGTCTTCGCTGGAACTGGAACAGCCGGCGATAGCGGCTGCTACGCCGGTTCCTGCAGCGGTCAAGAAGCCTCGACGGGTGGTGTCTCCCGACATCGTGTAATAGACGGAAAACAAATCACTTGACTCTTTCCCACCCATTATATATAAGATACAGTTCTCTATGTAGTACTATATACTGGTATTGCCGGGATGGTATCGGTGCGGGCGGGAATGGCGGAAGATTCGAGTGGGGGAGACACGACCCACGTACTGATGGCTGACGATTCACCGGATGCGAACGACATCCGGGAGACGAGCGCCTGGGGACGAACCCTGAGCGAGGCCGAACAGCGCGCCGACGCCCTCGTCGAGGAGGGCTGGGACGCGACGACGGTTCGCGCCGGACACCTCGCGCCAGTCGGCCCCGAGGTCGAGGGAACCGACACCGTGGGGCTGGCGTTCATCGTCCCGAGCGAGGAGGGCGAAGACTTCGAGGCGCTCGTCACGGAGGGCGTCACCGATTACGTCGTGTACGCGGAGTCCGCGGGCGGGACGCGCTACCTCGTCGTCGAAGTGCGAAACGAGGACGCGGCGGACGCTGTGCTCCTCGTGGGCGCGTTCCCCCGGGACGCCGCCGCCGGACTCCGCGAGCACGCTCGCAGCGAGGGAACGCTCCGCGCGCACGTCCGCGCGCTCGACGAAACGCACTACGGAACGGTCGAATTCGACAACCCCGAGATATTCTTCGATGACTGATACGCACGCCGGTAGTCTGATGGCACGGTTCGCACGACCGCGGAGCGACACGACGACGCGGTTCGCCGTCGTCGCCGACCCACACGTCTCCACGGAGGCGGCGGGCACGTCGAAGCTCTTCGAGCACACGGAGACGCACTTCCGCGCCGCCGTCGAGGACATGGCGGGCCGCGACCTCGACGCCGTCCTCTCTCCGGGCGACCTGACGAAGGACGGCGAACTGTGGAACTACGAGACGGTGGACGGCATCCTGGAATCGCTCGACGTGCCGTTCTACGCCGTCCCCGGGAACCACGATGTGCGGAAGGACGGGGACGAACACGACACGCCGTCGCTTGACCGGTTCGTCGAGCAGTACACGCCCGGGAGCCTCCCGTTCCGCGTGGACGTGGGCGACGTGACCGTCGTCGGCCTCAACAGTTCGGGCGGCGACGACCGCCTGCTCGACTCCCACGAGGGCGACGTGCCCGAAGACCAGCTGGACTTCCTCCGGGACGTGCTCGCCGAGGAGGAGACCGTGTTCGTGCTGATGCACCACAACCTCCCGCCGACGTACGACCAGTTGCGCTCGCACCGCGACGAGGTCGAAGAGGAGATGGAGATTCCTCCGATTACGCGGAACACCGACGACCTCGTGGAGGCGCTTTCCGCCGGGACTGACCCCGTGGTTCTCACCGGCCACCTCCACCTGCCCGCGGTCGCGACCATCGACGGGATTCGAGAGGTGATGTCGCCGACGACGTGCTCGTTCCCGCAGTCCTACCTGATTTTCGAGGTCGGCCCCGACGGCACCGAAGTCCGCCTGATTCCGGTGGCGGACGTTACGGGACTGGAGCTCGCGCACAACGTCCGCGGCGGCGACTCCGTCACCTCGCGCGGCCTGACCTCCATCGCGGCGGCGCGGCTCGCGCGCTTCCCGCTGGTCGAGGAGTAGCGAAAGCGGCCCGGGAGTGGGCCGGACTATGTGGATGACAAACGGGAGCAGGTGCGCGTGCACCCACTCGTTCGGAGCGCTCGCGGGACTATAACTCTATTCGGCGTTCGTGAAAATAACTCTCGGGAGGTCTCAGTAGGTCGCGTCCACGATGTCGTCGTCGAGATCAACGAAGGATTCGAGGTACTCGCGGCGTTCCTCGGTGAGCGCCGCGTGGGCGTCCTCGAAGTCCGCGGTGCGCTCCGCGACGGAGAACGACTCGATGTCCATCCCGGGAACCTCGCTCGGGACGGTGAGGTCGAGGTCGTCGTTCGTCGTCCAGGAGACGGTGCCGCGCGCGACGGCTTCGAGGAGCGCGACGGTCTCCTCGACGCCCACGTCCGCGGGCGTGTCCGTGCCGACGACGCCCGTGTTCAGGACGAAGCAGTCCACGCCGAGGTCGCTGATGAGGTCGCGGAACCGATTCCCTTCTTCGCCTTTCGACCCCATGATGAATGGGTTGGTGCCGACGACGCGGATGGACTCACCCGCGCGCGAGGGGTCGCCGGCGCTCGTCTCGACGGACTCGCCGAGCATGAACGCGGCCGCCGCCTGGTCTTCGTCGAGTTTCGCGACCGGCGGCATCAGGGGGTTCCGGGTGATGAAGAACACCTGATCGACCGAGGGGAGATCGATGTCGTCCGCGGCGCTCTCCAGTTCGTCGCGCAGGACGACGGCGCGGCTGTTCGAGCCGTACCGCGGTTCGTCGAAGTGAACCGCGCCGTCGTCGTCCACGGCGACGTTCTCCAATACGGCGGTCTCGGAGGTCGCCGCGCCGTGCAGTTCCGGCTGTTCGTCGGCTTCGAGGCCGATGGTCTTGATGTAGAGCCCTTTCCCCTCGCTCCCGGTGACGGTGCCGTTCGGCAGGAGCGCACACACGTCGTCCTGCAGCATCTCCGCGCCCTCGGGGTCGTCGAGCCAGAGCCCGTGGCTCGTCAGCGTGGACTTCCCCGTCCCGGACAGGCCGAGGAAGAGCTGGCCGACGTCGCGCTCGCCCGCGTCGTCGTCGAGGTGGACGCGCTTCGACCCCGCGTGCAGGCCGAGCCCGCCCTGCTGTTTCGCGCGGTACATGTAGAGCCGGAGGAAGGACTTCTTCGCCTCGCCCGTGTAGTCGCTCCCGAGGACGGCGGTGACGCCCGCCTCGGGGAGGATGCGGATGGTGGTCTCGTCGCGCTCGGGCACCTGCACCGTCACGAAGTCGGGGTCGGCGTTCTCGGGCGCGGGTTCGAGGAGTTTCGCCCAGGAGAGCGCGATACGGCCGTACTCCTTCGGGATGAAGAGCCGGCAGACGAACGACGTGTCGGGGTGGCGGCCGACGACGCGGTCGACGGCGACCACGTCGTTCGACGCGTCCTCCACGAAGTCGAGCGCGCTCTCGAACGCGACGTAATCGTCGTCGTCGAACTCGTGGTCGACGGCGTTCCGGGTCTGCTCGGAACTCCGCGAGCGGTAGTCGCTGACGTACGACGGCGACCCGTATTCCGTGGTCGTTTCGAGGTGCTCGGAGAAGGCGCGGAGGTCGTCGAGGCTCGGATTGTGTGTGATGTGGTCCGTCGATGCCGGGTCCGGGAAGTCGTCCGCGGTGTAGCGAGTCCGGGCTCGATTTGCCATTAGGTGTGGGGAGTAGGTGGACGAGTATAAACGCACAGGTATCCACGGAGAGTTGTCACCGACCGCACGAGTGGTTCGCGAGCGTCCGGTTTTCGATAGGCTCCGGGCCGTCGAGTCGCGTCGGTTGCGCGACGAACACGACGGACACCTGGGCGAGCGTCGAGTCGTGGGTGGCGTTCCAGTCGCGGCAGAGGTAGGCGGCGAACTCGTCGGCGAGCGACCGGCCGTCGAAGAGCGCGACGGTCGCGAGGTACTTCCGCCAGCGCGCGCTCGGGTAGGTCTCGGACACGTCGGGCGGTTTCGCGTACGAGACGGTGCCGCCGTTCCACGCGTCCACGGTTTCGCCGGTGGTCGTGGTGGCGGGCGCGACGTACCAGCCGTCGGTGCCGAGGGGTTCGGGGGCGAACATGTCCCAGCTGCGTTCGCTGGGCTGGACGGGCGCGCTCTCGGGGGTCTGGACGACGCCGACCGCGGCGGCGTTCCAGACGAGCACGAAGGCGAGGAGGAGCACGGAGAGGACGCGGGTTCCGCGGCGCACGAGCGCCCAGGGCGTGCTCGGGCGGGGGAGGTCGGGGAGGCGGCGGGCGAGGCGGTCGAATCGCGGCTGGGGGTCGGGGAGGCGGTTCCACACCGCCGCGGGCTGGAAGACGAGGAGCGCGACGACGGTGACGAGCGGGAAGACGCCGAGCGTCATCGTCGCGAGCATCCCGAGGTGGCCGACGGAGAGCAGGGCCGCGAGCGCGCCGCGGACGCGGCCCGTCGTGAGCAGGAGGAGCGGGGACGCGAGCAGGAGCGCGACCCACGCGTAGTCGGCGGCGGTGAGGAGGGCGGGATACCCCGCGAGGAGTTCGCCGAGCGGGCGGAGGAACTGGTCGAGGCTGAACACGTACCGGACGGCGGTGCCGGAGAGCCAGGCGTCCCCCCGGAGTTTGAGCGCGGCGTTCACGGCGTACACGGCGACGACTTGCACGAGCAGGCCCGCGGTGGCGACGCTCGCGACGGGGCCGAGCGCGCGGTCGCGGCCTCGCTCCCGGGCGGCGTCCACGCTCCACGCGCGGCCGAGCGGGAGGAGGACGCTCCAGAGGAGGAGTCGGCGGAGGAGGCTGTCGCCGGCGTTCAGGACGACGGGGTTGCGCGCCTGCAGGGAGACGAGGAGGACGAGGGAGAGGAGGGCGGCGAGCCGGCTGTGGTAGCCGACGAGCAGGCAGACGGAGAGCGCGGCGGCGAGCGCGAACAAGAGGAGTTGGAGCGCGAGGCCGCCGGAGAGCGCGTGAATCGAGACGGACGCGAAGCCGGGGAACTCGGCGTAGAGCGTTTCGCGGGGGAGGACGCCGTAGTCGGTGTAGAACGCGCGAACGTTCCGCAGGCGGAGGAGGAGGTCGAGGAGGACGACGCTCCCCAGGCCGATGCGGAACGCGGCGAGCGCTCGCGCGTCGATGGCGGCGCGGGACGCGACGAGTCGGCGGAGGCGGCCTGCAGCGGACACACTCGCAGTCCGCGCGAGGCACCCATAGGCGTTGTGCACCCGCTCCGTCCCCGGGTGTGACCGGCAGGTCTTTGCCGGCGGCCGCCGCGTTCTCCGGTATGGCTCGGGTCGCGCGACTCACGCGGTATCCGGTGAAGGCACTCTCCGGTGAGGACGTGGAGACGGTGCGGGTGACCGCGGGCGGGACGCTCGCGGGCGACCGCGAGTACAAACTCGTGGACGCGAACGGCGACCTCGTGAACGGCAAGCGCACGCCGCGCGTCCACGACCTCGCGACGACGTACGACCGCGACGCGGGGACGCTCACGGTCGAGACGAACGCGGGTGAGACGGCGACGCTCCCGCTCCGAGACCGCCCCGGGGAGGCGGCGGCGTGGCTCGGCGACGTCTTCGGCTACGACCTCGCGGTGGAGCGCGACACGGAACTCGGATTCGTGGATCGGCGGTCGGCCGGTCCCTCGGTCATCAGCACGGCGACCGTCGAAACCGTCGCGGACTGGTTCGACGACCTCACCCCGGAGAGCGTGCGGCGACGGATGCGCGCGAACGTCGAGGTCGCGGGCGTCCCCGCGTTCTGGGAAGACCGGTTCGTCGGCGCTGACGCGCCCGCGTTCCGCGCGGGGGACGTGCGGTTCGAGGGCGTTCAGCCGTGCGGGCGGTGCGTCGTCCCGGAGCGCGACCCGGAGACGGGCGAGCGCGACCCCGGGTTCCGCGAGCGGTTCGTGGAGCGCCGGCGCGCGACGCTCCCCGACTGGGTGGACGAATCGGCGTTCGACCACTTCTACGCACTCATGCTCATCGCGGACGTACCCGACGGCTCTCGCGGACGGACGCTCTCGGTGGGCGACGAGGTCGTCACCGAAGCTTAATCCCCCTGGAAACTATAACGCAGACAATGATACGGACGACGTCCTGGGGTCGCTCGGACGGCCCGACGGCGGGGTCGAACGGGTCGGCGCTCCGAGCGAACCCGGGCGTCGGCGGGCGGACGACGGGAGAGAACCCGTCGTCGAAGGACGCCACCGACGACCGAACGCGCACCGACGCCGGCGACGGCGACGCCCGCGGCGACGGTGCCGTGCTCGTGGTGGACGACGAGCAGGGGTTCGCGGACGCCGTCGCGCTCTGGCTGGACGACTACGAGGTCGTGGTCGCGTACGACGGCGACGACGCGCTCGACGCGTACACGCCCGACATCGACGTCGTCCTGCTCGACCGCCGGATGCCGACCGTTCCCGGCGACGACGTGCTCCGCGAACTCCGCGACCGGAACGCGGACGTACGGGTCGCGATGCTGACCGCGTCCGAAATCGGCGTCGAGTCCGCCGACTTGCCGTTCGACGAGTACCTCCAGAAACCCATCGACCGAGACGAGGTGCGGGACGCCGTCGAGGCGTTGAAGCGCCAGCACGCGTACCCGGAACCCGTCCGCGAGTACGTGAGCGTGCTCGTCCGACTCTCCGAACTCGAATCCACGCACTCCCGACAGCGGCTCGTGGAGACGGACGCGTACGCCGACCTGGAAGCCCGGCTCGACGACGTGCGGCCGGCGGCGGAGCGCGCCGTCGAACACCTCTCGGACGACGAGGTGGAGTTCCTGCGCGCGTACGTCGGCGACCTCGAACGCGACAGCCGGATTCTCTAGCGCGCGGGCGGTTGCGCGAGGAACGTCAGTTCGAACACGGTACCGTGCGGGTCGTTCTCTCGGATTTCGATGCGGCCGCCGTAGGCCGCCATCAGCTGTTTCACGAGGTAGAGACCGAACCCGCTCCCGGGTTCGCTGAGCTGTGAGACGCCGGTTTCGAGCACGCCCTCGCGTTCGTCCTCGGGGCTGCCGGGGCCGTTGTCCGCGATTTCGACCGTGACGCCCGGGCACTCGACTTCCTCGACGGCGTGCGGCCGGTCGGGGTCGGGGACGTGCGTGCCGTCGTCGTCCACGTACGCGGTGGTCGTGGTCTCTGCGACGGTGACGTCCACGGTCGGCGTGCTGGCGTCGTTGTGAGTGACGGCGTTGTCGAGGCCGTTCTCGAACACCTCGAATCGGTCGGTTCGGTCGGCGACGCGGCCACCGTCCGGCCCCGCGCTGGAGGTGACCCAGAGGACGCGGGAGCGGACGGTCGGCTCCGGTGACATACCGAAGTCGAGTGTGCGCGAGGGGATCTATCCGATGGCGGAACCGGCGCGTCCGCGGCGGCCGTGCCACCCCCGAGTTCGCGTATCGGAAAGAATTGTGCGCTGTTCGCTAACTCACAGATTGTAAACGAGAATCCCATCGGTGCATTTATGAAGATATCTGCTCAGTATTGATGTGACGGAGACAACAATGGAAGACGCATCCAACTGCGGAACGGCTGTGCGCGACGAACCGACGTTCGACGCCGAGGTGACCGCGGCATGACGTGGTCGAACCAGGAGTGGTGGCCGAACCTCCTCCGACTCGACATCCTCGACGACAACGCCGCCGACCTCGACCCCTACGGCGACGACTTCGACTACGCCGAGGAGTTCCAGAAGCTCGACCTCGACGAAGTGAAGTCCGACATCGCGGACGTCATGACGGATTCGCAGGACTGGTGGCCGGCCGACTACGGCCACTACGGCCCCCTGTTCATCCGGATGGCGTGGCACAGCGCCGGCACCTACCGCACCATCGACGGTCGCGCGGGCGCGTCCGGCGCGCTCCAGCGCCTCCCGCCGGAGAGCAGTTGGCCCGACAACGTCAACCTCGACAAGGCCCGTCGTCTCCTCCAGCCGGTCAAGCAGAAGTACGGCCGGAAGCTCTCGTGGGGCGACCTCATCGTCCTCGCCGGGAACGTCGCCCTCGAATCCATGGGCTTCGAGACGTACGGCTTCGCGGGCGGCCGCGTGGACGAGTACAAATCGAACGAAGCCATCGAGTGGGGTCCCGAGACCGAGTGGGAGACCACGTCCCCCGAGCGCTTCGAGGACGAGGAAGTCGGGAACCTGAAAGACCCGCTCGCGAACACCGTGATGGGCCTCATCTACGTGAACCCCGAGGGCCCGTACGGCGAACCCGACCTCGACGGCTCCGCGAAGAACATCCGCGAGGAGTTCAGTCGGATGGCGATGGACGACGAGGAGACCGTCGCGCTCATCGCCGGCGGCCACACGTTCGGGAAGGTGCACGGTGCCGACGACGAGACCGAAGTCGGCCCCGACCCCGAGTCCGCGCCCATCGAACAGCAGGGCCTCGGCTGGGATCACGACTTCGAGAAGGCCGGCATGATTACGAGCGGCATCGAGGGGCCGTGGAACGCCACGCCGACGATGTGGGACACGGGCTACGTGGACAACCTCCTCGACTACGAGTGGGAGCCGCACAAGGGCCCCGGCGGCGCGTGGCAGTGGCGGCCCGCCGACGAGGACGACCGCGAGAACATCGAGAAGGCCCCTGACGCGCAAGACTTCGACGAGTCCGAGCAGCCGATGATGCTCACGACGGACGTGGCGCTGAAGCACGACGAGGACTTCCGCGCGGTGCTCGAAAACTTCCAGGAGAACCCCGACGAGTTCCAGGCGGCGTTCGCGCGCGCCTGGTACAAACTCCTCCACCGCGACATGGGTCCCAAGGAGCGCTTCCTCGGCCCCGAAGTGCCGGAGGGCGAGTTCGTCTGGCAGGATCCGGTTCCGGACGCGGACTACGAGACCGTCGGCGAGGACGAAATCGAGGAGCTCGAAGCGGCGATTCTCGACGCCGACATCGAGCGCTCCCAGCTCGTGAAGACGGCGTGGGCGTCCGCTTCGACGTACCGCGACAGCGACAAGCGCGGCGGCGCGAACGGCGCGCGCATCCGCCTCGAACCCCAGAAGAACTGGGAGGTCAACGAGCCCGAGCGCCTCGCTGACGTGCTCGACACGTACGAGGAGATTCAGGCGGAGTTCAACGAGTCGCGCGACGACGACGTGCGCGTCTCGCTCGCCGACCTCATCGTCCTCGGCGGGAACGTCGCCGTCGAGCAGGCCGCGGCGGACGCGGGCTACGACGTTGACGTGCCGTTCGCGCCGGGTCGCACGGACGCGAGCGCCGAGCAGACGGACGCCGACTCCTTCGACCCGCTCGAACCGAAGGCGGACGGCTTCCGGAACTACCTCGGTGACGGCGACTACAACGACCTCTACGACACCCTGGAGGAGCGCCTGGTCGATAAGGCCGAACTCCTCAACCTCTCCGTGACGGAGCTGACGGTGCTCGTCGGCGGGCTTCGCGCGCTCGGCGCGACCTACGACGACACCGACCGCGGCGTCTTCACGGACGACCCGGGCACGCTCACGAACGACTTCTTCGTGAACCTCCTCGACATGGACTACGAGTGGGAGCCCGTGGACGAGGACGACGAGGTCTTCGAGGGCTTCGACCGCGACACGGGCGAGAAGGTGTGGGAGGCCACGCGCTTCGACCTCATCTTCGGCTCGAACGCGCGTCTCCGCGCGCACGCCGACGTGTACGCGGCCGAGGACGGCGAGGAGAAGCTCGTCGAGGACTTCGTCGAGGCGTGGAGCAAGGTCATGCAGGCCGACCGCTTCGACCTCGACTAGCGCGCGTCGAGTAACGGCAACCCCGCCGTCTTTCAGGGGTTTCTTATCCGCGGTTCGTCTCCCCCTAGTCGTGTCAGAGGTTCGTCGCCGCGTCACCGAGTCGCTCCGGGGGTTGCGTGGCGACGGCCGCGGCTGGATATTGTTGAGTATCGCGTCCGGATGGCTGCTCACGCTCGGCCTGCGGTTTCTGGTGCCGGCGGTGATTCCGCAGGTGAAGGAGACGTTCGTCGTGGACAACGCGACGGCGGGCATCGCGGTGACGGTGGTGTGGGCGTTCTACGCGCTCACGCAGTTCCCGGCCGGCCTCATCACCGACCGCATCGGGGAGCGAACGGCGCTCGCGGGGAGTCTCGCGATGAGCGCGGCGAGCCTCGCGTTCCTCGCGAGCGCGCCGGTGTTCGCGGTGTTCCTCGTGGGCGCGGCGGCGTTCGGCATCGGGTCGGGGTTCTACGGGCCGGCACGCGGCACCGCGCTCTCCCGGGCGTTCCCGACGCGGGCGGGCGCGGCGTTCGGCATCACGCTCGCCGCGGGGAGTTTCGGCTCCGCCGTCCTCCCGCTGGTCGCGGGCGTCGCGGTGGACGAACTCGGCTGGCGCGTCCTCGTCGGCGGCGCGGTTCCGCTGTTCCTCGCGGTCGCGGCGCTCGCGTACCGCGTCCTCCCCGACCCCATCGACGAGTACGCGGAGACCACCATCGACACCGGCCCGACGTTCACGCTCCGCGAAGCCCTCGCGCGGGTGCCGGACGCGGTGCGCGACCGCGACGTCCTGCTCGCCGTCCTGGGGTTGACGTTCTACCTGTTCGCGTTCCAGGGGTTGACGGCGTTCCTCCCGACGTACCTCGTGGATGTGGAGGGAATCGGGCAGGGCGTCGCGTCCGGCGTGTTCGCGCTGTTGTTCGTCGGCGGCGGTCTCACCCAGTTGGCGGCGGGGTCGCTCTCCGACCGCTACGGGACGGTGCCGGTGCTCGTCACGGCCGCCGCGGTCGGCGCGCTCACGCTGTTCGCGGTGCCGTTCGTGGACTCGCTCGCGGTCTGGGCGGTGCTCTCCTTCCTCCTCGGGACGCGCATGGGTATCGCGCCGGTCGCGAACTCCTCGGTCATCGCGGCGCTCCCGACGGACGCGCAGGGCGCGTCCTGGGGGTTCCTGCGGACGTGTTTCTTCCTCGTGAGCGCGACCGGGTCGGCGTTCGTCGGCGCGATGGCGGACGCCGACCTGTTCGACGAGTCGTTCGTCGTGCTCGGCGTTCTCACCGCCTGTGCCGCGGTCTGCTTCCAGCGCCTCGGCGCGCGCTAGGGCGTCGGCACGTGCGTTCGGTCGTCACCGCTGGTCGTACAGCCGGCGAGCGCGCCCGCGGCGAGAACTGACCGACGGCACATGGTTCTAACCGAAGTCCGCGCGCAAAAAGTCCCTTTGGCTCCGTTCGGGGGGAGTAAGTTTTTCCTGTCCGAGTCGAACACCCCGATGCGGGTTCACACGCCCGCACGCGGTCCGTCAACCTGTGACGGTACCGTCGCGGGGCCGGCGCACCCACGTCGGCCCCAGGACACGCGTGTCCTTTTACTGGCGGCCGAGCGTCGCGCGGAGGCGGTCTATCGCGCGTTCGACGAGACTGCTCGCGGTGTCCTCCGAGAGGTCGTGCGCGGTGGCGTCCCCGCCGGCGAGCCGGCGGCTTCCCGCGGTGTCGTACACGACGGACGCCAGCCCCCAGCGGCGCTGGAAGACGGACTGGGACTCGATGACGGTCTGGAGGCGGTAGTAGGGGACGACGGTGGTGGAGCGCGACCAGAACCCGCTCCGGGTGACGGCGTACTCGTCGCCCTCGGCGTGCCCGAGGTGGAGCCAGCGGTAGTGGCCGCCGGCGACCGCGAGCGGGAACAGGAGGAGCGAGAGCCACCAGTAGGGGAGACTCCAGAATGCGTTGGCGGCGAACGCGCTCGCGGCGACTATGCCGGCGAGAATCGAGTACCGGCCGACGTACCGGCGGCGCGCCCGGGTTGGCGGGCGTTCGACCGCGATGTCCTCGAAGGGTTCGAGCATCCGGGCGAGCGCGACGGCGTCCTCCCGGGGGGCGAACGGAACGGCGGCCTCGGAGCCGCCAGAGGGCGTGTCGCCGGGCGCGTACCCCGCGGTCTCGACGGCGAGCGTGGCGTAGCCGACGCGGCGCATCAGGACGTTCTCCGTGAGGGAGACGGACTGGAGTTTGTCGAGCGGAATCGTGCCCGTGTAGCGCTTGAGGAGGCCGCGCTCGTACCGGAGGTCGTCTCCCTCCCGACGCAAACGGAAGCCGTAGAACCGCACGAACCGGACGGCGGCGCTCGCCGCCCAGAGCGCGGAGACGAGGAGGAGGACGGCGACGCCGACGAGGACGACGAGGAGCGCGGCCCCGAAGCCGTTCACGGCGTCGCCGAATCCGAGCGTCGCGACGACCGGGCCGAGCAGTGGGAAGAGCACGGCGATGCCGGACGCGACCCGGGGGTCGAAGGAGAGGAAGCTGTACGCGAGCAACGACCGGTCGTCGAGTTCGTACAGCACGTCCCCCGCCGTCTCGCTCTCGGCGTCGGCGGTCTCGCCGGCTTTGAGGCGGCGGATTTCGGTCTGGAGGCGTTCGGCCTCCTCCGCGCTCACGCACTCCAGTTTCGCCTCCGTGCTCCCGCCGCCCGCGGTCTCGACGCTGACGGTGGCGATGCCGAGCGCGCGCTGGAGGACGTTCCGCGTCACGTCCACGTTCTGCACGCGACGCAGCGGAATCTCGCGCTCGCGGCGGCTGAGCACGCCCGAGTCGATGTCGAGCGTGTCGCCCGTGAGTTCGTACGCGAACCGCTGGTAGTACGCGTACTCGTAGCCCAGTCCGAGGACGGCGAGCGCGACGACGCCGGCGAGGATGAACGGCCAGAACTCCGCGAACGCGCCGCCGGATGTCGCGGCGACGCCGATGACGGCCGCCCACCCGAACCGCAGTCCCCTGTCCACGACGCGGTACGGGACGCTGAACGGGTGGAGTCTCATACGGCGTCCTCGGGTTCGCTCTCGATGGCGAGTTCGCGGAGCGACGCCTGCAGTTCGTCCGCGCGCTCCGGCGTCAGCCCCGGAATCGACACGTCCGCCCCGCGGCTCCCCGCGGTGTAGACGACGACCGAGGAGAGGCCGACGAGGCGTTCGAGCGGGCCGCGCTGGGTGTCCACGTGCTGGACGCGGACGTACGGAACCACGGTTCGCACGCGCGTGACGACGCCGCGCTGGAGGAAGAGCGTGTCGTCGCGCACCTCGAACCGGAAGACCCGGTATCGGAGGACGGCGAACACGACGCCGACGACGCCGACGAGGAGGAAGACGCCGACGCCGTAGAGCGGCGTGAACCACGGGAACTCGCTGGTGTCCGCGAACAGCGCGACACCGGTGACGATACCGCCGAGGACGAGGGCGGTGACGAGCGCGCCGACCGCCCAGACGACTCGGACGCGGGGATTCAGGCGTTCCATACGCGTTGAGGGAACGCCTGCCGTGAAAAACCCTCTAGTCGTCGCCGAGGATGACGCGGTGCGTCATCGCCTCGGGGTCGAGGACTTCGTCCGCCTCCTCCTCGGTGAGGTAGCCGCGTTCGAGCACGACCTCCCGCACCGTCTTGTCCTCCTTGAGCGCGGCCTTCGCGACCTCGCTCGCCTTGTCGTACCCGATGGCGGGGTTGAGCGCGGTGGCGAGCGCCATCGACTGCTCGACCTGGGTCTCGCAGTGCTCCTCGTTCGCTTCGAGTTTCGCGACGAACTTCGTGGCGAACGTCTCGCTCCCGTTCGCGACGAGGGTCGCGGAGTCGAGGAAGTTCTGCGCGAGGATGGGCTTGTAGAGGTTCAGGTCTATCTGGCCCTCCGCCGCGCCCGCGCCGACCGCGGCGTCGTTCCCGACGACCTGCTTGTGCACCTGATTCACCGCTTCGGCGACGACCGGGTTTATCTTCCCGGGCATGATGGACGACCCGGGCTGGTTCTCCGGCTGTTCGATTTCGCCGAGGCCGTTCCGCGGGCCGCTCGCGAGCAGGCGGAGGTCGTTCGCTATCTTGTTCAGGCTCCCCGCGATGGTCTTGAGCGCGCCGTGCGCCTCGCTCATCGCGTCGTGCGCGGCCTGCGCCTCGAAGTGGTTGTCCGCCTCCCGGAACTGGATGCCCGTCTCCTCGCTGATGTAGTCCGCGGCCGCCTGCGGGAACTCGGGATGCGTGTTCAGGCCCGTGCCCACGGCCGTGCCGCCGAGCGCGAGTTCGCGCAGGTGCGGCTTCACGTTCTCCACGCGCGCCAGCCCCTTCTCTATCTGCGCGCGGTACCCGCCGAACTCCTGGCCGAGGCGGACGGGCGTCGCGTCCTGCAGGTGCGTGCGACCCGTCTTCACGATGCCGTCGAACTCCGCTTCCTTCGCCTCCAGTTCGGCCGCGAGCGCCTCCAGCGCGGGCTGGACGTCCTCCACGAGCGCCGACAGGGACGCGACGTGCATCGCCGTCGGAATCACGTCGTTCGAGGACTGCCCGAAGTTCACGTGGTCGTTCGGGTGAATCTCGCGCGTGCCGATTTCGCCGCCGTAAATCTCGGTCGCGCGGTTCGCGATGACCTCGTTCGCGTTCATGTTCGACGAGGTACCGGAGCCCGTCTGGAACACGTCCACGGGGAACTGGTCGTCGTGCTCGCCCGCGATGACCTCGTCCGCCGCTTCGACGATGGCGTCCGCCTTGTCCGCGGGAATGGTTTCGAGGTCGCGGTTCGCCTGCGCCGCCGCCTTCTTCACGACGCCGAGCGCGTGCACGAACCGCGGTTTGAACGTCTCCCCGCTGATGGGGAAGTTCTCCACCGCGCGCTGGGTCTGTGCGCCCCAGTACGCGTCCGCGGGAACCTCCATCTCTCCGAGACTGTCCTCCTCGACGCGGTAGTCGTCTGCCATACCCGGGGGGTCGTCGCGGACAGCGTAAAAGCCACCGGAACGCCGCGCGCTCGCCGCGACCTACGGTTCGAAGAACTCGGGGCTGGCTTCCTCGTCGAGGAACGTGGTGACGTTCTTCACGAGGTCGGTCTGCTCCTCGAAGTGGTGTTCGTCCACGGAGATGGCGAGGCCTTCGCCGGACGAGATTGGGAAGTTCATCTCGACGGACTCCGTGAAGTACGTGATGCTGCACCGGAGGTCGCCGCATCGTTCCGCGAACACGTCGTTGATGTACTCGCGGTGGAGGGTTTCGAGTCGCATCTCGTCCACCGCGGCCGCCACGTCGTCGGGCGTGTAGCGGTGTTCCACGTCGTCGCGGAGATACCAGAGCGCGTACTCGTCCGTGGTGTACGCGACGACCGAACGCAGCGTCTCGCCGACCTGGTCGTGGAGGCGCGAGACGAGGTGCTCCCCGAAGTCGTCCCGGTGCACGTACGCTTCGGATTCCATGCGATACACTATCACGCGCCGTGGAAAAGACCTGTCGGCTATTCGTCGTACTCGTCGGGCGTGTACGTCTTCAGTTCGAGCGCGTGGATGTCCCGCGTCATCTTCCCCTCCAGCGCGTCGTACACGAGCTGGTGCTGATCGACCAGGGACAGTCCCTCGAACGCGGGCGACACCACGACCGCGCCGAGGTGGTCGTCGTCGTGCGGGCCGCGCGTGCGCGACACCTCCGCGTCCGCGTCCTCGATGTTCGACTCGATGAGCGCCTCGATTTCGGAGAGGTCCATGCACGAGGAGGGAGTGCTGTGAGGAAAAACGACGCGGTCGGGGAACCCCTGCGTCGAACCACACGGATTTTTGACAGTCGCCCGGATTGACACGCCCGTGCTCGACTCCCTCCCTCGCGCCCTCCGCGCTCTCGTCCGACCGCGAGCGGCGTTCGCCGATTCGCGGCCGGTGTCGGTTCGCGCGGGCGTCGCCGTCGTCGTCCTGCTGTGCGCGCTGAACGCCGCGGGCGTGCTGTACGCGTCCGGCGTCGTCGCCGACGCGACCACCGGCAGCGTCCAGATAGACAACCCCGCGCGGCCGTCCGAGACCATCTGCGAGGACGCGCAGTCGCCCGGCGACTTCTTCTACGAGTACCACCACGAGACCTGCGCGACCGAACCCGCGACCGTCCAACAGCCGCTCGCCAGCTACGCGGCGGACGCAGCGTCCGACCTCGCGTTCGCGGCCTTTCTGGTACCGTTCGCGGTCTGGATAGTCGTGAGCGGCCTCCTGCACGTCGTTATCGGCGGCGCGACCGCGGACGACTACGACGACCGCGTGCGGTTCTCGGCCGTGCTCGCCGTCACGGCCGTCGGGCTCGCGCCGACCGCGCTCCGCTACCTCGCGCGGCCGCTCGTCGTGGAACTGGAGACGGCGACGCTCACGCCGGCGGGCATCGACGCGGCGCGCGCGCTCGCCGCCGACGCGCTGACGCCGAGTTCGTCGGTCTGGCTCGCGGTCGTCGCCGCGACCGCCGCGTGGTCTGCGCTCGTCTGGTGGCAGTCCTGGCAGGCCGCGTTCGACGTGTCGTCGCGGCGCGCCGGCACCATCGCCGGCGTCGCGGGCGCGTGCTTTCTCCTTTCCGCCCTCGCACCCGTCCTGGTCGGCGGCGGTGCCGGCGTAGTCGGGGTTCTCCTCGTCGCCCTCGGCATCCCGGCGCTCGCGTTCCCGCGCGACCTCGAACGCATCGACCTCGCGTTCGACCTCATCGGCACCCGGGGCGGGGAGAACGTGGAACCGAAGCCGTGGCGGGTCGCCCTCCAGCAGGTCTCCGGCCTCGCGCTGGTCGCCGTCGGAACCGTCCTCCTCGGCGGGCTAGCGCTCGCCTAAGTCCACTGGTCGAGGCCGGTCTGCACCATCGACTCCTCGATGCGGTCGAACGCGGTCTCGACCTCGCTCGCGGGAATCTCCCACTCCTCGCAGACGTAGTCGCGCGCGGCGCTCACGTCCGGATCGACGTCCAGGTCGAGCGCGTAGTCGTCGGTCACGTCCGGGTCGAGAAACAGGTCGCGGATGCGGTCCGCGTGCTCGATGTACTCGTCGTCCGCGTCGAGGACGCCCCAGAGGTCGCCGTGCTCTTTCACCGAGTTCAGTGCGGTCTTGGGGCCGTAGCCGCTGATGCCGTCGTTGAAGTCCGTGCCGCAGAGGATGGCGACGTCCACGAGTTGCTCCCACGTGATGTCGTGTTCGTCGAGCGTCGCCTGGAAGTCCATGCGTTCGGGGTCGCCCTTCGAGGTGAGCTGGCGGAGCGTGTACGGCGCGCCGAACAGGATGGTGTCGTAGTCGTCGCTCCCGGCGTAGTCGATGGCGTCGTCCGTGCGCGCCATGTACGCTGCCTGCGCCTCGCCCTCCGCCGGCGCTTCGACCTGCGGGACGCCGAGGATGTCGAGCAGTTCCCGCGTCGTCTCGTGGATGGTGTCGGTGAGGCGCTGGGTTCGGGATTCGAGTCGGGCGACCGCGACCGCGTCCCCCTCCTCGCGCGCCTCTTCGAGTTGTGCCTCGTACTTCTCGCGTTGCTCGCGGCGCTCCTCGATTTCGGCGTCCTTGAGTTCGGTGACGCCGCCGTCCCAGACGAACACGGGCGTGAGGTCGTTCTCGAAGAACTTCGGGAGGCCCTTCACGACGCCGAGGAGGTTCGCGACTTCCGTGCCGTCGCTCGTGGTGTAGACGGCGTCGCTCGTCCACTTCACGGTCGTGGTGAGGTACTTGTAGAGCCAGTTGTGCGCGTCCACGGCGACCGCGTCCCCGTCGAGGTCGCTGAACGCGACCTCCTCGATGACGGCGAGCTGCCGGAGGTCGGAGAGTCCCATTACCCCGTGGTTGGGCGCGTTCGAGGTTAAGGCTTCGTCACGCGCGCCGTCAGAGCAGGCCGACGGCGAGGAGGACGAGGCCGACGAGGATGGTCGCCGCGCCCGCGCCGCGCTGGACGAGGACGGCTTCGCGGTCGGTGAGGTCGTCGTCGCCGTCGTACATCGCGTTCTCGGGCCGGAAGACGAGGCCGGGTTTCGCGAGCGCGGCGGTGCCCGTGGCGAGCGCGAGCAG
Source organism: Salarchaeum japonicum (assembly GCF_020614395.1). Lineage (NCBI taxonomy): Archaea > Methanobacteriati > Methanobacteriota > Halobacteria > Halobacteriales > Halobacteriaceae > Salarchaeum > Salarchaeum japonicum. The sequence goes on from NZ_CP085324.1 coordinate 1,363,888, forward strand.
GCCGAGTACGAGGAATATCGGGGACATGCGTGGGGGTCGGTGGAGCGCGCGGTTCAGGCTGGCGGTTCCCGGGTCGGGGGCGCGCCGGTGTCGAGTTTCTCCGCGACGAACGCCGATTCCGCGTCGGTCAGGTCGCGCTCGCGGTACCGTCGAAGCCCCTCCCGGTAGTCGGCGTCCGCGGGCGCGGGGTGGGCGAGCACGAGTTCCGCGAGCCCCGTGGTGTCGCCCGTCCAGCCGAACCCGGCCTTGTGGAGCGCGTGGTACGCGAAGGGGTTGTTGACGGCGATTCGCACCGTGTCGTAGCGCTCGTGGAGGCGGTCGGTGGCGAACGCGCAGAGCCGCGGGCCGACGCCCTCGCCGCGGTAGTCCTCGCGGACGGTGACGTACCGAAGCCACCCCGTCGCGTCGTCGGTGCGGTCGGCGTTGAAGGAGACCGCGCCCACCACGTCGCCGTCGTCGCGCGCGACGGCCTTCCCCGTGTTCGACATGACGAACTTCCCGGCGTACGCGAAGCGCCGCCAGTCGAGGCGCACGGTCGGGTCGTCGCCGGGCCAGCCGAGCACGTCGAACTCCATACCGACACCTGGGTCGGCGGAGGCTTATGTGGCACGCCCGCGACTCACGGGTGTGCACGACGTTCCGTACTTCGACGCGTTCGCGCCCGTCTACGACCTCGTGATGCCGGCGGCGGAGCGCGCGCCGCTCGCGGATGGCCTCGCGCACGCGCAGCGGGACGTGGCGCGCGTGCTCGACCTCGGCGGCGGAACCGGGCGGGCGGCCCGCGCGCTCGGCGGCGCGACCGTCGTGGACGCCTCCAGGGGGATGCTCGAACGCGCCGCGGGCGACGGCCTCCCGGTCGTACAGGGAGACGTGGGCGCGCTCCCGGTGCGGTCGGCGTCAGCGGACGCGGCGGTCGTCGTGGACGCCCTCCACCACTTCCCGGACGTGCCCGGCGCGCTCGCGGAAGCCCACCGCGTCCTCCGCCCGGGCGGCGTGCTCGTCGTCCGCGAGTTCGACCCCGCGACGGTTCGCGGGCGACTGCTCGAAGCCGCCGAGCACGCGATTCGGTTCGACTCGACGTTCTACACGCCGGACGCCCTCCGCGACCGTCTGGCGGACGCGGGGTTCGCGCCGCGGGTCGTCGAGCGCGGGTTCGCGTACACCGTCGCGGGCGTCCGAGAGCAGAGAAGCGAATAGGGAGGCGAGCGAAGCCCCGGTATGTTCGAGTTCGACAGGCGGACGGTTCGACGGTTCGCCGCGGGCGACCTCGTGGCGATTCTCGCGTTCGTCACCGTGGGCGAGTACCAGCACAACCCATTCCTCTTCCAGCCGTCGCAGGCGGGCGACCTCGCGGTTCAGCTCGCGGGCGCGGCGGTGCCCTTCCTCGCGGGCTGGCTGGTGGGGTCGTGGGCGCTCGGCGCGTACGGCGAGCGCGTCGCGGACTCCCGGCTCCGGCTCGCCGGCGCGACAGTCGGCGGCTGGCTCGTCGCGGACGTGCTGGGCCAGCTCGTGCGGAGTACGGCGTTCTTCCCGGGTGACGCGTCGCCGGTGTTCTTCGCGGTCGCGGCGGCGTTCGGCTCCCTGTTCCTGCTCGCGTGGCGGGTGGCCGCGACGACCATCCTCGACTCATAAGTTATGGATTAGCCATCGTTCAGCCACACTTCACCTGTGGAAAAGACTTATATGACTATCTCGCATAGTATACATCATATTATGAGTGAGTATTACGACGTCATTCTCGGCCTCATCCCCCTCGCATTCCTCGGAACCGTCGGCGGCTTCAGCCTCTCCGGGTTCTCCATCACCACCGCCGTCACCGCCGCCGGCCTCGTCGGCGTCACCCTCGTCGGTCACGCCCTCTTCGTCAACGGCCCCGTCGACCGAACGCCCGACACCACGACGCCCGCAGCCGGCGCGCCCGCCGCGCAGAACGTCTCCGGCGCGATGAACGCGCCCGTGGACGCGGAATAACCGCTCTGCTCCGTCTCCCTCAACGCTTTTCCTCCCGCCGCGCGAACCCGCACCTGTGACAGACGCACGCTACCTCGCGAGCGACGACGTCTCCGACCTCGCGACACCCGCAGACTACGTCGAGGCCGTCCGGGACGCCTACCGCCAGCGCGGCGAGGGCGCGCCCGCGGAACCGCGCACGAAACTCGTGAACGACGACCCGCCCGGGATGTTCACGACGTACGCCGCCGTCCTCCCGGACACGGGCGCGATGGGCGGCTACATGTACAGCGCAGGGTTCAGCGAGCGCGACGCGTGGTTCATGACGCCGCTGTTCGACGCGGACTCCGGCGAACCGCTCGCCCTGCTGGACGGCGCGAGCATGAACCCCTTCAAGACCGGTGCGACGGGCGCGGTGGGCGTGGACGCGCTCGCGCGCCACGACGCCACCTCCGTCGCCGTCATCGGGAGCGGCGCGCAGGCCCGCGGCCAGTTGCGCTGTACCGCCGAAGTCCGCGACCTCGAAACGGTCTGGGTGTACTCGCCGACGAAGGAGAGCCGGGAGGCGTTCGCGGGCGAGATGAACACCGCGCTCGACGCCGCCGTCGCGGCGGTCGCGTCCCCGGACGCCGCCATCGAGGACGCGGACATCGTCATCACCGCGACGAACGCCGCCGAACCCGTGTTCGACGGCGACCACCTCGAAGACGGCACGCACGTCACCGCGATGGGGCAGTACCACCCCGGGAAGCGCGAACTCGACGCGACGACCATCGAGCGCGCCGTCTACGTCCCCGACCTCCGCGCCCGCGCGACGAAAGACGCGGGGTCGTTCCTGCACGCGCTCGACGAGGGCGTCGTCACGGAAGACCACATCCACGCCGAACTGGGCGAGGTGCTCGTCGGCGACGCTCCGGGACGAACGAGCGACGACGACATCACGGTGTTCGACTCCGGCGGCACCGGCATCGAAACCGCCGCGGCCGCCTACATGCTGTACGAACGCGCGGAAGAAGCGGGACGCGGAACGACAATCGACATCTCGCCCGCGAGCGACGCCCTGACGGGCGAGTAATTACTCCTCGGCGTTACGGCCGCGCACGCGTTCGACGCGTTCTTTCACGCCGACGCTCTTCTCGCCGACGATAGCGCCGACGAGACCGCCGAGCGCGCCGCCCGTGCTCGCGGTGTTCCGGCCGAGCAGACCGCCGACCGCGGCACCGACCGCTGCGCCGATTGCTGCGTACTTCGCGCGACTCACCGCCCGGTTGATTCGGGACTTCATAGTACCCCGTAGGCGTCCCCGACACAAAAGCTTCGCCGCCGACTAGAGGTAGTCGGCGATACCGAGCGCGATATCGAGGGGGACGCCGGCGAACAGCGCGCCGACGAGGTAGCCGAGAATCGCGCCGCCGTTGAGGAGGGGGAGGCCGGCGTGCGCTTCGCCCTCCAGAACCTCGCGGAGGAGGACGACGAGGCCGACGAGGGTGCCGGCGGCGGCGGTGAGCGCGGGGATGGGGACGCCGAGGATGGCGTCGGCGTCGAGGAAGAACGCGGCGCTCGCGACGAGGATGGTGGGCATCACCGCGTCGCCGAGACCGATGAAGAGCGCGTCCCGCTCGCCGTCCTCGCCGTCGTCGTCGCCGGCAGCCTCGGACGCGGTGTCGTCGCGGAAGGAGTAGCCGAGTCGGGTCGGGACGACGAAGAGGATTGGGACGTTGAGGTTCATCACGCCCTCCGCGAGCGTGAGCATGTGCTTGGTGCGGTAGACGCTGATGGCGTCGTAGACGGCGAGGCCGACGAGCAGGAGGAGCGCGGGGAACACGCCGAAACTCACGCCGAACAGGGCGGCCGCGCCCATCCCCATGACGACGCCGGCGGCGTCGATGACGTACCACTCGGGGTGGACGAGCAGGCCGAGCACGACCAGGGCGGCCGCGCCGCCGCCGACGAGGCTCCCGCCGACGACGCTGAACACGTAGTAGGCGACGAGCGCGCCCGTGGCGATGATGACGTACCGGATGGCCTGCTGTTTGCCGTACTTGATGACGGCGAGCATCACGGCGGTCGCGACGAGCAACAGTCCGATGTAGAGGACGCTGTTGAGGGGATTCGTGGGGTCTTCGATGGTCTGGTAGCGTTCGAACGGTTCGACGAGCGCGAGCGCACCGACCTGCACGAGGAAGAACAGGAGGACGGTCGCTGCGCCCGCGAGGAGGACGCGCGTGCGCTGCTTCATGTCGGCACAGAGACGACCGGGGGTTTTCGTCGTTCCGACTTACCGGAGGTAGAGCGTGTCTCCGAGGAGCGCGGGGACGTGCACGCCGCTCGCGGGCGTGACCGCGAGGTACGGGCGGCTGGTGGGGCCGAACACGTCCACGACGCGGCCCACGTCGTCCAGGGAGGAATCGACGACGGTCGCGCCGATGTCGGGGTGGTCGTCGTCCTCACAGCGGACGATGGCGAGTCCTTGCGCGGTTCGCGTGACGGTGCCTGCGCGCCGCATTACTCGCGGAGCGCCGTGACGTACGCGCCGACGGCCTGCAGGAGGTCGGACTTCCCGGCGTCGTCCGCGTTCTCGACGAGCACGCGGCCGCGCTCGCGCCAGCTCTCTCGGCTGTAGGACTTATCGCGTTCGATGACGGCGTCGTATCCGACCTGTCCGACGGCTTTCGCTATCTCGTCCACCGTCGGGTCGGGAACCGCGAGGCTCTCGGGCACCCGTCGTCCGTCCGTCCGCGAGCACTCGCTGTCGAGGTAGGCGGGGTAGATGACGTTCTCGACCATACGCGAAAAGAATCGACGGGACGGTTAAACCCTGTTGGACCTAGCGACGCCGCGCGACGACGAGCGCGCCGGCGAGCGCGGCGAGCGCGGCGAGCACGCCGAATCCGGGCGTGCTACCCTCGGCGCTCGTGGTGGTCGCGGCGGTCGTCGTCGTTGTGGTTGTGCCGGACGAACTCGTCGTCGCGGCGGTCGTCGTCGTCGTGGTCGTGGTGTTCACGGATTCCCACGCGTCGGGGTGGAGGGCTTTCGTGATGTCCACGAGCGGGTAGACGACGCGGGGCGCGGGCTGGCTGAGGTAATTACTGTTCACGACGACGATGTTCTCGTTCTGGTAGGCCTGCGTCTGCTTGAGGGCGTCCGTCGCGACGGATTCGAGGGCTTCAGTCCCCGATGGCGTCTCGTTCACGAGCGCGGGCGTGTAGCTCGCGAGCAGCCACTCGGGGTTCTGCTGGACGACGAACTCGCCGGAGACGCCGCTCGCGGTCGCGCCGGAGAAGTCGCCGTTCAGGATGATGTTGTGCGCGCCGGCGGTGTTCATGATGTCCGTGATGAAGGAGTCGGGACCGGGCGCGTACCCGCTACCCTGGGGGTAGTGCATGGACTTCGCCTCGACGTCCTCGGTCGCGGCCTGCACCTTCGAGACCTGGTTCTGCATCCACGTCACGGTCTCGTTCGCGCCCTCACAGTTCCCGACGAGCTGGCCCGTCAGCCGGGTCTTCTCGTAGATGTCCTGGAAGCTCGTCGCGGCGTCGAACTTGAAGACGGTCGTGCCGTTCTGCCGGAGTTTCTCGGCGGTGCTGTTGCGCTGGATGTTCGCGAGCAGGACGAGGTCGGGGTCCTGGGCGAGGACTTCCTCGACGTTCGCGTACCCGAAGTCGCTCGCGACGTTCGTCACGTTCTCCGCCCCGTCGAGGTAGGTCGTGTAGGGGCTGTTCCAGATGCCGACGACCTTGTCCCGTGCGCCGATTTCCCACATCGTCTGGGTGCCGCTCGCGCCGACGACGACGACGCGTTCGGGCTCTTCGTCGACCGTCACTTCGGTTCCGGTGGCGTCCGTCGCGGTGAACGGATAGCCACACGTGGCGGTTCCGGAGTCGTCCTGGGCGGCGACGGTGCCGCCGAAGGCCGGAACGCCCGCGGTTGCGAGCAGTGCGACCATCACTACGGTAAAGAGGCGTCTGTGCACGTCACCCCGTCCACGCTTGTTCAATAAATATTTACCTAACCCAAACCTGGTTGTTCTCGTATGTCCGCCGCCCGCGTCAGAGTCTTCTCCGCGACGCTCGCCCTCGCCGCGCTCACCGTGGCGAGCGTCGTCGCGAGCGCGACCCTCGGCCCCATCTCCATCCCGCCCGCCGAGGTCGCGCAAGCCATCCTGAACGCGGTCGTCGTCCCCGTCGGCGCATCCCTCACGTCCGGCTTCCCCTACCTTGACGTGACGTGGGCGCACGTCTTCCACTTCGCCGTCCCCCAGCCGTACCCGTTCGTCGTCGTGAACCTCCGCCTCCCCCGCATCGTTCTCGGCGCGGCCGTCGGGTTCGCGCTCGCCGTCGCCGGCACCGTCATGCAGGGCTTTTTCAGAAATCCGATGGCCGACCCCTCCATCATCGGCGTCTCGTCCGGCGCGGCCGCCGCCGCCGTCGCCCTCATCGTCCTCCCGCTCACCGTCCCCGGCGGCATCCCCGCCGCGGCCTTCGTCGGCGCGCTCGCCGCCGCGTTCTTCGTCTACCTCATCGCCACCCAGAACGGCCACACGCCCGTCGCCACCCTCCTCCTCGCCGGCGTCGCCGTCCAGACCTTCCTCGGCTCCGTCGTCAGCCTCCTGATGGTGCGCTCCGACCAGCACAGCCTCCAGCGCGCCATCCACTGGCTGATGGGAAGCCTCGCCGACACCGACTGGGCGGAAGTCCAGCTCGTCCTCCCCGTCGCCCTGCTCGGCGGCCTCGTCCTCTACGCGTACAGCCGCGAACTCAACCTCCTCCTGCTCAGCGAGGAGGACGCGCACTCGCTCGGCGTCGAAGTCGAACGCACGAAACGCCTCCTGCTCGCCGTCGCCAGCGTCGTCACCGGTGCGGCCGTGATGTACGCCGGCGTCATCGGCTTTGTCGGACTCATCGTCCCGCACGTCCTCCGCCTCGTCGTCGGCCCCGACCACCGCATCCTCCTCCCGACGAGCGCGTTCGCCGGCGCGAGCTTCCTCGTGCTCGCGGACACGCTCGCCCGCGTCGGCGTGGACGGCCTCCCGCTCGGCGCGCTCGGCGTCACCGGCGTGTTCGGCGGCGGCCTCCCCGTCGGCGTCATCACGTCCTTCCTCGGCGCGCCCTTCTTCCTCTACCTCCTCCGGAAGCGCGAGGTGCACGAACTGTGAGACTCGACATCCAGAACGTCGAACAGTCGTTCGGCAGCCTCCGCGTGCTCGACGGCGTGAGCGCCACAATCGGCGAGGGGTCGCTCGTCGGCCTCGTCGGCCCGAACGGCGCGGGGAAGACCACGCTCCTCCGCACCATCACGGGCGGGCTGAGTCCCGCCGCCGGCACCGTGTCCGCGGGCGACGCCGCCGTCCACGACCTCTCCTCGCGCGCGGCGAGCAGGCGCATCGCCGTCGTCCCCCAGGAGACCACCATCTCCTTCGACTTCACCGTCCGCGACGTGGTGGAGATGGGGCGTCACCCCCATCAGGCGCGCTTCGGCGCAGACCCCGACCCCGACATCGTGACGGAGGCGATGGAACGCACCGAGGTCGCGCAGTTCGCCGAACGCTCCATCACCGCGGTGAGCGGCGGGGAACGAAAGCGCGTGCTCCTCGCCCGCGCGCTCGCGCAGGACGCCCCGATACTCCTCCTCGACGAACCGACCGCGGGCCTGGACGTGAACCACCAGATTCGCACGCTCGACCTCGTCCGCGACCTCGTCTCCGAGGGCCGCACCGCGCTCGCCGCCATCCACGACCTCGACCTCGCCGCGCGCTACTGCGACGAACTGCTCGTTCTCTCCGACGGCGGCGTGCTCGCGTACGGCCCGCCCGACGAAGTGCTCACCACGGACACGCTCCGGGCGGCGTTCGACGCGCGCACCGCCGTGAGCGAGAACCCGGTCACCGGCTCCCCGGCGGTGACGCCGCTCTCCGAACGGGCGGACGAGCGCCCCGAAACGGTTCACGTGCTCGGCGGCGGCGGCACCGCCGCGCCGCTCGTCCGACGGCTCGCGGACGCGGGGTTCCGCGTGACCGTCGGCCCCGTCGTGGAGGGCGACGCCGACCACCGGGCGGCGCGCGCGCTCGCCGCCGACTGCGTGACGGTCGAACCGTTCGCGGGCGTCGCGGGCGACGCGTACGACGCCGCGGGCAGGCTCGTCGCGGACGCCGACGCGACCGTCGTCGCGAGCGACGCGCTCGGCCTCGGGCGGAACCGCGAACTCCTGGCGGGCCACGTGCTCGTCGCGGGCGACCGAACGGCGCTCGACGCGCCGCACGTCGCCGCGGAGCGCGTCGCCGCCGCCGTGCGCGAGGGAGAACCGTGTCGGCCCGGCGCGGCGAGCGCGCGGACGGACTAATCGCGGACGCGAGCGACGAGCCGGCGGTAGCCCGGGAACGGGAGCACCGACTCGGGCGGAAGCCGGTGGGCGAGCGCGTACGCGACGCCCGCGATGAGCGTGGCGGCCGCGGCGTCCACGAGCCAGTGCATCCCGAGGTAGAACGTGGAGACGACGATGAGCGCTGTCGTGCCGCCGGCCGCGAGCGCGTACCGCCGCGTCGTCTTCCGCGCGTACAGCGCCGCGAGCACGGAGAGGCCGGTGTGGAGGCTCGGGAACGCCTTCAGCATCGAGTCCGTCGCGAGCATCCCCGCCTCCACCTCGGGCGTGACGAACACGAGCGGTTCGACGCCCGCGGGCGGGTAGAACGCGGGGATGGAGACCGGGAACCGGAGGAAGAACGGGACGGCGAGCAGGACGACGAGGACGTAGGAGACGGCGTACCGCCGGGCGTCCCGGTCGGACGCGTACGACTTGAGGGCGAAGTAGGTGAGCGGGACGAGCACGGGGAACGCGACGAGGTAGACGACGGCGAGCGTCCACGTGAGCGGCGGACTGGCGACGGACTGGAGGACGGCGACCGTTCCGCCCTCTACGGCGTACACGGCGTCCGTGAACGTCCGTTCGACGCGGTTCGCCTCCGCGAGCGACGGGAGGTTCTCGGCGACCAGCCACGCGACCCCGATGTACTTCCAGTCGGACCGGAAGAACTCGCGGACGTACCACGACGGCGACCGGGGGAGGAAGACGACCGCGGACGCGAGGAGGCCGAGGCCTGTCGCGGCGGTGACGACGAGCATGTACTCGCGGGCGGGTGAGAGCGAGAGCATCCGTTGTCTGGTGGTAGGTCGCTCCGACCGGTATGTCGGTTTCCATCCGCCCACAGAGTAAAGCCCGCGGCGGCCGCAGGCCGGATATGGAACGCGCCACGGTTCTCGTCGCCGCGCTCGTCCTCGCGGCCGTCGCGCCCGCCGCGGTCGGCGGCGTCGCCGGTACTAGCGGGCCGGGAGCGGCCGCGGCGGACGCGAGCGCGACACAGCAGGCGAACGACCTCGTTCGGACGACGACGCTCCGCCTGACGCCGGACGACCCAGGGACGGTGGCGGCGGTGGTGGCGTACGACACGCCGTCGAACCTCGCGTCGCTCGACGTGCGCGCGGGGACGGGAACGGTGGTTTCGACGACCGGGTTCGCGGAGACGGAGAGCGGCCTCCAGTGGGACGAGGAGACGGCGAACCCGTCGTTCACGCTCTCAGTGGACGTGAACCAGACCATCTCGAGGTCGCGGGCGCTCCCCGGCGACGTGCACACGACCCCGGACGCGGCCCAGGAGTCCGGCGGGTACTCGTTCGTTGACGTGGGCGAGTGGGCGATACTGCCCGTCCCCCAGTTCTCCTCGCAGTGGACGTGGTACGGGAGCGGGAGCGTGACGCTGTCCTCGGACGTGACCGTCGCGGGTGAGGGCGCGGTCGGCGGCACCATCGCCTACCTCGGCCCGGAGACGACGTACACCGCCACCAGGAACGGCCAGGAGTTCCGGCTCGTCGTCCCTGCTTCGGCGTCGCTCGCCGAGTCGCCGGACGAGATTCTGGCGTCGCTCACGAACGCCTCCGCGCTCCTGCAGGTGGGCGCGCGCGACGAGCGCGTGCTGACGGTCGCCGCGCCGACGAGCGTGGACTGGGGGCCGGCGGGCCTGGAGTACGGCGGGAGCGACTCCTGGGTGCTCGCGGACAGCCGGCTCGACACGGCCGGGAACGTCTGGCTCCACGAGTACGTCCACACCCGCCAGGACTTCTCGACGACGAGCGCGACCCAGTGGGTGACGGAGGCGACCGCGGAGTACTACGGCGCGCTCCTCACGCTCCGGCAGGGCCGCATCGGGTTCGACGCGTTCGCGGAGCACCTCGAACGCGGCACGCGGTCGCCGTACGCGAGCGCGGTGCTCGCGAACCCCTACACGTGGACGTACGCGAACTACGTGAAGGGGCCGCTGGTGTACGGGAACATCGACCGCGGCATCCGGCTCGTGTCGGACGGCGAGCACACGGCGGCGGACGTGCTCGGGCGGTTGAACGTCGATTCGGACGGGACGGTGACGCAGTCCGAGTTCCTGTCCGCGGTCGCGGCGGCGGGGTCTGACGACGTGGCGTCGTACGCCCAGCGGTACACGCAGACGCGCGCCGCGCCCGACGTGTGGAGTCGCGAGGAACACGTGGAGGCGTTCGAGGGCGCGGTCGCGCGACTGGTCGCGTCCGTGGGGGGTGACGGCGTGCGCGTCACCGGCCCGTACCGGAACGCGACGACGGGGAGCGTGCCGACGCTCGTCACGGGCGAGACCGCCGCAGTCACGGTCGGCGTGACGAACGAGGGCGGTCAGGCCGGGACGTTCGCCGCGACGCTCGCCGGTTCCGACCGCACGCTCGACGCCGCCGAGGTGTCCGTCGCGCCCGGCGAAACCCGGCAGGTGACCGTCCGCGGGACGTTCAGCGAGCCGGGCGCGTACACGCTGACGTACGGCTACGAGACGACGACGATTCGGGTGCGGGAACCGGCGACGCCGAACGCCACCGTCGAGGTGGACGCCACGACGGTCGCGGCGGGCGACGCGGTGCGGGTCTCCCTCGACGCGTCGAACCCTGCCGAGTACCCGGCGAACGCGACCTACCCGGTCGTCGTGGACGGCGAGACGGTCGAGACGTGGACGGCCGCGCTCGACGCGAACGGGACGGCGTCCTTCGAGACGACGGTGACGTTCGACGAACCGGGCGCGCACACCGTCCGGGTCGGGGAGCGCACGTTCACCGTGACCGCGGAGGAGACGGCGACGAGCACCGCCGAGGGCAGCACGCCCGGGTTCGGCGTCGCGGTGGCGCTCGTGAGCGCGCTCCTCGCCGTCGCGGTGGCGGTTCGGCGGCGTTAGGCCGCGGCGACCGCGACGTACGTGGCGGCGGTGAGTGCGGCGGCGGCGAGGAGGGCGAGCGCGGTGAGTTCGACCGCGTGTCGGCGGTCGCGGCGGCGGGCGTCCGCGTCGCTCACGGTGCCGCGGTCGCCGCCGAAGGAGAACGCGCCCCGCCACGCGAGGCGCACGCAGAACGATTCGCGGCCCTGCACGTACCACTCGACCCCGACCGCGAGCGGCGCGAACGCGCCGACGACGAGGGCGGCGGGGACGGACGTGACGGCGACGACGAGGACGTACGCGGCGGCGAGCGCGAACGCGGCGTACGCGACGCGGTAGCGGCGGCGGCGTTCTCGCTCTCCGATGTTGCACGTCCCGGGGACGTACTCGCTCATGCGTCGTGGTAGTGGCGCGCGCGGGTAAGCGTCTCGGGCAGAGGCGACACCCGCCGGGTCACGGACGGGCGGCGTCGAGTTCGTCCTGCACGACCCCCCACGCTATCGGGGGTTCGAGGTCGCGCACCGCGGACGCGAAGGCCTCGACGCGGTCGCCGTGGGCGTCCCGCCACTCGCTGGTCGCGCTCGCGTCGATGCGGGCGGCGATGTCCGCGCGGCGGTCTGCGAGGGCGTCGAGCCGGTCGGCTTCGTCGTCGTAGCCGCCGTCCCACGCGCGGAGGTCGGCGAGTTCGGCGCGGAGGTCTGCGACGACGAGCGAGAGAACGTCGGCCTGCAGGGCGGCCCCGACCCACGTCGTCGCGTCCGCGTCGCCGCCGTCGAGGCGGTCGGCGGCGTCCGCGAGCGCGTCCAGGGAGTCCGCGGTGTCGTCGAGGTCGGCCGCGAACTCCTCGCGGCGGACAGCTGGGTCGGTGAGCCAGTCCGCGAAGGACTCGGCGTCGTCGGCGAGTTCGTCGGCGTTCCACTGCGCGGTGCTCGCGTCCTCCCGGAGGTCGTGGAGGGCGAGCGCCGTGTCCGCGAGCGAGCCCTCGCGCGTGTTCGACACGATGGACTGGAGGCGTTCTCCGAGGCCGGTGACGGTGGCTTCGAGCGCGCTCAGGCGGTCTTCGTACGTGTCGAGGCGGGCGGCGACGGTGTCGTTGTCGGGGGCGTCCGCGGCGGCGTCCCGGGCGTCCGCGACCGCCATCGCGGCGAGTTCGACGCGCGTCTCGGGGGTGGCGACGACCTTCGACGCCTCCGCGAGTTCGGCGTCCACGCCGTCCCAGGTGACGCGGCCGTCCTCGTCCGCGATAGCGCCGAGCGCCGCCCGAACGACGGCGGGGTCGCGGTCGGTGTCGTCCGCGACCGCGTCGGCCGCGGCGTCCACCGGACGCCCGTCGATACCCTCGGTGTCCGCGCGTTCACGCATACTCGACGGACTCGGACGCGCGAGGATATAATTTTCGACTGAGAGCGCCGCTACCGGCTGTTTACGCCGACTGTGGCGGACGTACGACTATATAGGTGGACGTACGGCTCGTTCGAGTATCGAGGGTACGGAGCCGTACGTCCGGGTACGGGCACGAATAGTAGACTATTATAAAGGGTCTTTATACGGTACTCCAACCACTCAGGTGATGCCTCAGGACTCAACGGGCACGGGAGCGGGCGTATCACGGCGTAAGTTCATCGCGGCGACGGGCGCGGTCGGCGCGGCCGGCCTCGCCGGCTGTCAGACGGAGAGTTCGGGCGACGACACCACTCAGACGACGGAGAGCGGGAACGGCGACCAGAACACCCAGCAGACGACGCAGTCGTCCGGCAACGACACGTCGATGCTGACCGCCGAGGGGTCGTCCACGGTCTACCCCATCGCGAACACGGGGAGTTCGTACTGGAACTCGAACCCGCCGAACGACGACGGCGAGTACTGGGGGTCGAACGAGGAGTCCACCGTCCCCGGCTGGGACGACCTCGGAAGCCCCGACATGCGCCTCGCGGACTACTTCGCGAGCCTCTACGGCTTCGAGCCGACCGGCCAGCAGGCGACGCCGCCGTTCATGACGTCCATCGGCCTCAGCCACTCCGGCACCGGCTGTCAGTCCGTCTGGGACGGCCTCGTGGACATCGGGAACTCCTCCGGCCCCATCACGGCCGAACTCGGGTGGAGCGAGTCACAGGCCGAGGAGCGCGTCGTCGACCACGTCGTCGGCCGCGACGGACAGCCGGTCGTCGTCAGTAGCGACATCTACGACGCGGGCGTCACCGAACTCACGGGCGAGGAGATCCGCCAGATCTACCAGAACGAGGTGTCGAACTGGAGCGAACTCGGCGGCCCCGACCAGGACATCTACGTCATCGGGCGCGCCGAGGGCTCGGGGACGGACACGTCGTTCCGCCTGAACATGCTCGGGAGCGCGGACGCGCCGATGCCGGGCGTGAACACGCGGTTCGGCCAGAACCAGCAGGTCGCGCAGGCCGTCTCGCAGAACGAGGGCGCGATCGCGTACATGGCGCTCGCGTTCACCGGCCCCGAGGTTCAGCCGATCGCCATCAACTTCGAGGGCACGACGTACGTGCCCGACCGGGACGCGGAACACACCATCTTCGACAGCGACTACCCGCTGAACCGCGACCTCCACCAGTACACGAAGATAACGGACGACACGCCGAACGGCACGGACCTGCGGGAGGCGGCGTTCATCAACATGTTCCTCACGTCCTTCGGGCAGACGGTGTTCGTCGAGGGGAACAACTACATCCCGCTCCCGACGAAGGACATCGAGTCCGAGAAGGCGAAACTGCCCGAGCAGGCCTGACGCGGCCCCCAACCACCCGTATTTCATTCATTGATGTCATCAGTAACAGACCGTGTGGCGGCCGTCTCGGCGGCGGCGTCCCGCGCGCTCCGGCGGAGCCGGGAGTTCGTCGCGGACACCGACCCCGTCGCGCTGGCCGTCGTCGGTATCATGACCGTTTCGTTGCTCGGCGCGCTCGTCGGGTTCCTCGCCGTCTCCGCGCTGACGGCGGTGCCGTTCGTCGTGTTCCTCGCGAGCGCGGCGTACGGCTGGGTGTTCCACCAGGAGCTCACGGCGCGCGCGCTGACGTTCGCGATGACCGCATCGACGATACTGATACTCCTGCTCATCATCGTCTTCATCTTCGCCGAGTCGATTCCGGTGATTCGGTACGAGAGCGCCACCGTGTTCGGCGTGAGCGTCCCCGGCCTCCGGCTGTTCGTCCAGCCGAACTGGGACGCGGTGTCGCCGCCGATTCGGTACTCGATGGTGCCGATGATTCACGGCACCGTGATGGTCACGGTGATAGCGACGCTGGTCGCGGCCCCGCTCGGGGTCGCGGCGGCGCTCTTCCTCTCCGAAATCGCGCCGCCGGCCGTCCGCGAGACCGTGAAGCCCGGCGTGGAAATCCTCGCCGGCATCCCCTCCATCGTGTACGGCTTCATCGGGTTCACGCTCCTCGGGCCGTGGGCGTCCGATAAGTTCGACATCCTCGGCCAGGGCACCTACCTGTTCGTCGGTATCGTCGTCGGCCTGATGGCGCTCCCGACCGTGGTGTCCGTCGCGGAGGACGCGCTCGCGGCCGTGCCGGAGTCGATGAAGTCCGGGTCGCTCGCCATCGGCACGACCGACTGGCAGACCATGACGAGCATCACGCTGCCCGCCGCGATTTCGGGCGTGTCCGCCGCCGTTCTGCTCGGCGTCGGGCGCGCAATCGGGGAGACGATGGCGGCGACCGTGATGCTCCGCGGCGTCCCCCGGCTCACCGACCCCATCTACAACGTCTTCTACGGCCAGGAGACGCTCACGTCCCTCATCGCGCGGAACTACGGGGAGGCCGACGGCCTCCAGATGGACGCGCTGTTCGTCGCGGGCGTCATCCTCTTCGTGACCGTGCTCGCCATCTCCATCGTCTCCCAGTACATCGAGGCGCGGATGCGGCACAAGCTCGGGGGTGACGCCTGATGGCGACCGAATCCCGCACGCCGCTCGTCGCGGGCGACACGTCCGGGACTGACGCCGTCGCCGCCGTCGCGGTCGGGGTCGCCGCCGCCGTGTTCGCGACCGCGGCCGCCGCGCTGTTCGGTCTCGTCAGCCTCACCGACACCGTGTTCGGTATCGACGTGCTCGCCGCGCTCGGCGGCCTGCTCGTCGCGCTCGGCCTCGCGGTTATCGCGTTCGGCGTCGGCTCCCGGCTCGGCTACGTCGAGACCCAGCCGCGGCCGAGCGCGGGCATCGTCGCCGGCGTCGCGTTCACCGCCGTCTGGTTCGTCGCGGGCGGCCTCGTCGCGTCCCAGACGCTCGGTTTCGGCACCGTCGGCTGGCTCGCCGTCGCGTTCGCGGTCGGCGCGGTCGCGTTCGCCGTCACCACGTTCACTCGGGAAGACATCGGCTCGACGCTCCCCGCGGGCGCGATAACCGTCTTCGCGGGCGTCGTCTTCCTCCTCGGCGTCATCGACGCGTCGTGGGCGTGGAACCTCGGCTGGGAGCAGAAAGCGTCGTTCACGGCGGCGGTCGTGATTCCGTCCCTGGCGTTGTTCTGCGCGCTCGTCTCCGGATGGGCGTCCGCGAAAGCATACGGCGGGTTCGGCGCGCGCGGCCGGCACGCCGGCGCGTACCTCCTCATCTACCTGAACGCGCTCGCCATCATCACCGTCCTGTTCGGCCTCGTCGCGTTCACCGCGTTCAAGGGCTTCCCCGGGCTCACGCGCGGGTTCGAGGTCGGACTCGGCGTCGGCCCGACGACCACCATCGCGTTCTTCCTCCACCTCCCCTTCCTCGACGTCGCGCCCGGCTTCGTCTTCAGCTTCGACTGGCCGGTCTCTCTGCCGTTCGTGATGAACGGCGTCGGCCTGCTCAACGACTTCAACGGCGTGCTCCCCGCCATCGTCGGCACCGTCTGGCTCGTCGTCGGCGCGTCGGTGTTCGCCATCCCGCTCGGCGTCGGCGCGGCCGTCTTCCTCACCGAGTACGCCGAACGCGGCCGGTTCACCCAGGTGGTGGAGATAGCGACGAACGGCCTCTGGAGCACGCCCAGCATCGTGTTCGGTCTGTTCGGGTTCGCGTTCCTCGTCCCGCGGTTCGGCGGGAACAAGAGCCTGCTCGCCGGGATGCTCACGCTCGGGTTCATGCTCCTCCCCCTGGTGCTCATCACGAGCCGGGAAGCGATGCTCGCCGTGCCGGACGAGTACCGTGACGCGAGCGCCGCGCTCGGCGTCTCCCGGTGGCAGACCATCAAGAGCGTCGTCATCCCGGCGTCGATACCCGGCATCGTCACCGGCGTCATCCTCGGCGTCGGCCGCATCGCCGGCGAAACCGCACCCCTGCTGTTGACGATGGCTGGCGGGACGTTCGTCCCGGGCGGCCAGACCGTCGACGTCATCGGCGGGTTCGCGTTCCAGGCGACGCCGCCGTTCGTCACGAACCCCGAGCTCCTGCAGGCGACCAGCGCGCTCCCCTACCAGCTCTGGGCGCTCATCGCCGCGGGCGTCGGCGTCTCCAGCAACGTCGGGGACGGCGAGGCGTTCAAGTGGGCGACCGCGCTCGTCCTGCTCGTCGTCGTCCTCGGCTTCTACGCCATCGGCATCGCGATGCGACAGTACTTCCGGCGGAAGATTCAGTCATGAGCGAAACAACACAGCCCACGACCGACCAGCCCCTCGAAACGACGAGCGGCGAAACCACCGAAGCAGTACAGGACGAGTGGCGCAACCACAGTTTCGACGGCGCGACCAAGCTCGCCGTCGAAGACCTCGACGTCCACTACGGCGAGGAGCACGCGCTCAAGAACATCTCCATCGACATCCCCGAGCAGTCCGTCACCGCCCTCATCGGGCCGTCGGGCTGCGGGAAATCGACGTTCCTCCGGTGTCTCAACCGCATGAACGACCGCATCAAGGCCGCCAAAATCGACGGGTCGGTGGAACTCGACGGCGAGGAACTCTACCAGGACGGCGTGAACCTCGTCGAGCTCCGCAAACGCGTGGGGATGGTGTTCCAGCAACCGAACCCGTTCCCGAAGTCGATTCGGGACAACGTCAGTTACGGCCCCCGCAAGCACGGCGACCTGGACACGAGCCTGTTCTCGCGGTTGCTCGGGCGGAGCGACGAGGCGGCGGAAAACGAGCTCGTGGAGCGGGCGCTCCGGCAGGCGGCGCTCTGGGAGGAGGTCTCGGGCAGACTGGACGACAACGCGCTCGGGCTCTCGGGCGGCCAACAACAGCGCCTCTGCATCGCGCGGACGCTGGCAACGGATCCGGAAGTGATTCTGATGGACGAACCGGCGTCGGCGCTCGACCCCATCGCCACCGCCAAAATCGAAGACCTCATCGACGAGCTCTCCGAGCAGTACACGGTCGTCATCGTCACCCACAACATGCAGCAGGCCGCCCGGATTTCCGACCAGACGGCGGTCTTCCTCACGGGCGGCGAACTCGTCGAGTACGGCGACACCGACCAGATCTTCGAGAACCCCGAGAGCCAGCGCGTCGAAGACTACATCAGCGGGAAATTCGGATGACTCGGGAGAGCTACCAGGAGGAACTCGACGACCTCCGGCGGGACGTGCGGGAGATGGGCGACCTCGTCCTCGGGCGGCTGGACGACGCGCTGGCGTGCCTCGCGGGCGACGCGGGCGACGACCTGGCGCGCGAGGTCGTCCGGGGCGACGACGAGGTGAACGAGCGCTACCTCGCGCTCGAAGACGCCTGCATCGACCTCATCGCGCTCCAACAGCCGGTCGCGGGCGACCTCCGGTTCGTCGTCGCGTCCTTCAAGATACTCACCGACCTCGAACGCGTCGCCGACCTCGCCGTGAACCTCGCGGAGTACTCGCTCGCCGCGTCGGACATCGCGGTGCCGACCGACGACCTCTCGACCATCGGCGAGCGAGCGCGCGACCTCGTGGAACGCGCGCTCGACGCGTACATCGACACCGACCCCGTCGAGTGTCGCGCCATCGCGGACGCGGACGACGAAATCGACGCGCTGTGCGCGCGGGCGAACGAGACCGTGGTTCGCGACCTCATCGAACGCGAGGCGGACGCGGACGCGTGGACGGTCGAGACCCTCATGGACGACGTGTCCCGCGTCCTGCTGACGGTTCGCGACCTCGAACGCATCGGCGACCACGCCGTGAACGTCGCGGCGCGAACGCTCTACATGACCGAGAACGACCCCGAACTCATCTACTGATGGAGTCCCGGAAAGTCCAGTCCGTCGGCGGCGGCACGCTCACGGTCTCCCTCCCCCGCGAGTGGGCGGACGCGGCCGGCCTCGCGGCCGGGGACTCCGTGGACTTGCACGCGCACCTCGACGGCGTGCTCGTCGTCCAACCGGGCGCGAGCGAGGACGACGACACCAGCCACGTCACCGTTCACGCGGAGGACGAAGACCGCCTCGGTACGGCCGTTCGTGCCGCGTACACCGCCGGATACAGGACGATAGCGCTCGACGCGTCCGGCGGCGTGACGACGGGCCAGCGGCGCGCGCTCGACCGCGCGGTGCGCGGCCTCCCCGGCCTGAACGTCGTGGAGGAGGGCGGCGACGAACTGCGGTTGCGGTACGTGCTCGACCCGGCGGAGGTGTCGGTGTCGCAGTCGGTGCGCCAGCTGGCGTTCGTCGCGCGGAGCGTCGGTCGGGACGCCGCGGACGCACTCGCGGACGGCCGCGATGTCTCGTTCGACGACCGGACGAGTCAGGCGAGTCGGTTGAGCGCGATGGTCGAACGGCACTTCTCGCGCGCGCTCTCCCGGCTGGACGAGGTGGACGCGCTCGGGCTGACGCGCCCGCGGCTGGCGGAACTCCGGACGACGGCGCACGAACTCCGCGAGGTCACGGGGGACGCGGCCCGGCTCGCGTCCGTCGCCGGGGACGTGGACGCCAAGAGCGCGTCCACCCGGGAGGTCGTCGCGCTCGCGGGAACCGCCCGGGAGGCGGTGGACGGCGCGACCCGGAGCGTGCTCGGGGACGCGGACGCGACCGCCGCGCACGACGCGCTCGCGACCGTTCGCGGCCTCCGCGACGACCTCGACGCCCTCGACCGGCGGTTGTTCGAGGCGGCGGACGCGGACTACCGGCTCGTCCGCGCGGCGGACGCCGTGCGCGACATCGGCGGGCGCGCGGAGCGCATCGCGTCGGTCGGCGTTCAGCGCGGCCTCCGGGACGGCGCGTCGGTCGCGCCGACGGACGCGCCGGGGCCGCCGCAGTAGATCCGTATTTTTGCCGGAACTGGTGGGCTTACCTGCACGCCCCCTGTCGAATCCTTCACGAATGAAGAAACAGTTACTCGTGACCGACTTCCTCGACCGCGCACGCGACTACTACGGCGACCGCGAGGGCGTCGTGGGCGCGGACGGGAGCCGGTTCACGTACGGGGAGTTCGGCGAGCGCGTGGACGCGTTCGCCGCCGCGCTCCAGGCGCGCGGTATCACGCCTGGCGACCGGGTCGCCGTCGTCGATCCGAACACGCACTACCACCTCGAAGCCGCGTTCGGCGCGATGAGCGCGGGCGCGATTCACGTCCCGCTGAACTACCGGCTGACGCCCGACGACTACGAGTACCTCCTCACCGATTCGGGCGCAGACGTGGTGTTCGCAGACTACGAGTACGCGGAGAAGGTCGAGGCCGTGCGCGACGACGTGCCCGCGGACACCTTCGTGACGAACGACCCCGAGTCGGTGGCGGGCGACTGGCTGGACTTCGAGGCGTTCCTCGGCGACCCCGACGACTACGAGCGTCCCGAGATGCACGAGGACGACCTCGCGACCATCAACTACACGTCGGGCACGACGGGCGACCCGAAGGGCGTCTGCCGCACGCATCGTACGGAGTCCCTGCACGCGCAGTTGGCGACGATTCACCACCACCTCGCGGACGACGACACCTACCTGTGGACGCTCCCGATGTTCCACGTCAACGGCTGGGGACACATCTACGCCGTCACGGGCCGGGGCGCGACGCACGTCTGCACGCGCGGCGTGGACGCCGAGACGGTGTTCGACGCCATCCGGACGGAGGACGTGTCCTTCCTCTGCTGTGCGCCGACCGTGCTCACGCTCCTCCAGGAGTACGCGGAGGAGAACGACCCCGACTTCACGGGCGCGAACCCGATTCGCGTGACCGCGGCGGGGAGCGCGCCGCCGACCGCGACGATTCGCGCCGTGCAGGAGGAGTTCGGCTGGGAGTTCCTCCAGCTGTACGGCGCGACCGAGACCGGCCCGCTCATCGCCACGTCGGACGCCGAACGCCTCCTGCCCGACTCGGGCGAGGAGCGCTACGCCACCCAGCAACGCCAGGGGGTCGCGCCGCTCGCGACCGACCTCCGCGTCGTGGACGAGGACGGCGAGCGCGTGCCGAGAGACGACAGCACCATCGGGGAGGTGGTGGTGGCCGGAAACCAGGTGATGGAGCGGTACTGGAACAAGCCCGAGCAGACGGAGGAGGCGTTCAGCGGACGGCTGGACGGGTTCTTCCACACGGGCGACCTCGCGACCGTGGACGAGAACGGCCTCATCTCCATCAAAGACCGGAAGAAGGACATCATCATCTCGGGCGGCGAGAACATCTCCTCCGTGGAACTGGAGGACACCCTGTTCGGACACGACGCGGTGGGCGAGGTGGCGGTGATTCCGTCGCCCTCCGAGAAGTGGGGGGAGACGCCGAAGGCGTTCGTCGTGCCCGCGGACGGCACGCCCGAGAACCCGGGGGTGAGCGCGGCGGAACTCACCGCGCACACCAGAGAACGCCTCGCGGACTACAAGACGGTGCGGGAGGTGGAGTTCGTGGAGTCGATTCCGATGACGGCGACCGGGAAGATTCAGAAGTACGAACTCAGGGAGCGCGAGTGGGACGACGAGGACGGCATGGTCGGCGAGGGATAGCGGCTTAGAGCAGGTCGGCGAGGAGTTCGTGGGAGCGCATCCCGGTCTCGTGGTCGGGAACCGTGTGTTGAATCATGATTTCTTCGACGCCGAGGCGCTCGGTGAGTTGGGAGAAGACGGATTCGAGGCGGTCGGGGGTGCCGGCGAGCGCGCGCGGCCACTCGTCCTCGGGGAGCGTCTCGGGCGTCGGGTCGGGGACGCCACCGAGTTCGTCGATGGCGTCGGGGACGGTCGGCGTGGCCGTGAGGTCGCCGCGGCGCAGGCGTTTGCGGGCGGCCATCGACACGGCGCGCAGGCGCGCGGCCTCCTCGTCCGTGTCGGCGGCGGCGGCGTTCACGGCGACCATCGACCGCGGGCTGTCGATACCCGCGGCGAGCGACGAGGCCTCGAAGTGCTCGCGGTAGGCGTCGAGCGCGTCGGGGGCCCACCCGGGGCGGATGAAGGACGCGAAGCAGAAGGGGAGGCCGAGTTCGCCCGCGATGGTCGCGCTCGCGGTGCTGGAGCCGAGCACCCACGGCTCCGGGGGCTGTGCGCCCGAGCGCGGCACCTGGAGGTCGGCGTACGCGTGGCCGGGCGGGTAGTCGTCGTAGAGGTGGTTCAGGACGGCCTCGATTTTCTCGCGGTGGTCGTCGTCGGGGTTCTCGACGTGGCGTTCGGTGCCGAGCGCGCGGTCGGCGGCGGGCGACCCGTTCGCGCGCCCGAGGCCGATATCGACGCGACCGGGGGCGAGGCCGTCGATGGCCCCGAACTGCTCTGCGACCTTGAACGGACTGTAGTGGTTCAAGAGCACGGCCCCCGACCCGAGGCGGATGCTGTCGGTGTGCGCGGCGAGGTGGCCGAGTAGGACTTCGGGCGTCGTGCCGGCGAGGCGGTCGGCGCGCCCGTGATGCTCGGCGACCCAGAACCGCTCGAACCCGAGGCGTTCGGCCTGCTGGGCGGCTTCGACGGTGTTCGCGTAGGCGTCGGTCGCGGTGCCGCCGCGCGGAACCGGCGAGAGGTCGACGACGGAGAGCTTCATGCCCGCAGTCGGGCCTTCGCGGGAATAACGGTTCGGTAAGGGGCGAGCCTATGTCCGATTCATCCCGGAGTCCACGCCGGACTGCATGAACCGCGCGAGGATGCGGCCGATGCTGCTGTGCTCGGTCCACATCGCCTCCTCGCCGCTCCCGCCGTCGGTGGCGGCGGCGAGCAGGACGGTTTCGTCGTCCACCATCAGCGCGCGCCCCGCGAAGTCGGCGGGATGGTCGTCGTCCATCACGAGCACGCGAATCGGGGCGTCCGCGAACCGCTCGCGCGCGCTCGGTTCCGCGCTCAACACGGTGACGGCGAGGCCGTCGGCGGCGCGGTCGCGGAGCGCGGCCTCGATGCCGTCGGTGACGGAGCGTTCGGCGGGCGCGACGAGGAACACGCTCTCCGTGGCGTCCTCGACGAGGTCGGCGATGCGGTCGCTGATGGGTTGGCGGCCGCGGAGGGTGGCGACCGCGCCGGTCGTCTCGCGGTTCGTGGCGGTGGCGCGGAGGTCTTCGAGGTGGTCGAAAGCCGCGTCGCGCTCGCGTTCGAGGCGCTCGGTGAGTTGGGTGCGGGCGGCGTCGAGGCTCACCGCGCGGTACTGTTTCGGCGAGGACTCCACGAGCTCCGCGAGGCCGCGTTCCACGAGGGCGTCGGCCGCGCCGTACACCTGCGAGCGCGGCACCTCGGACGCGTCGCTCACCTCCTGGGCGGTGGCCGTGCCGAGTTCCTGGAGGGCGACGAACACGCGCGCCTGGTAGTTCGGGAGGCCGAGGCGTTTCAGCGCGGCGACTGCGTCTCGTGTGCTCATGGTGTCTCGCGGCAGATAGTGAGGGTTCGCGGGGCGGGTTCTTCAGTACCGCGCTCCCGGAGCGATAGATATAGTAGAATACTACAATATTTATGTTCTCTCTGGGTGTAGGGAGGCGTATGTCACCGGCAGACCGCTTCGCGAGGTTCGTCACGGCCCACAGCAAGGTCGTCGTCGCCGTCCTCCTCGTCGCCACGCTCGCGGTCGGCGCGGGCGCAGCGAACGTCGACGGCGGCCTCACCATCGCGGGGTTCACCAGCGACTCACCGGAGGCCGACGCGTACGACTACGCCCGTGAGAACTTCCGCACCGACGGCGAGAACACGACCGCCGTCCAGGTCGTCGTCCGCGACGAGAACGCCCTCTCCCAGGAGAGCCTGCTCGCCAGCCTCCGCTTCCAGCGGGAGGCGAGAGCCGCCGCGAGCGTGAACCAGACCCTCCGCGACGACCGCGCGTTCGTCGACCTCGCGTCGGTCGTCGCGACCGCCGCCATCCACGCCGAAGACGGCGCGAACGCCACCGCCACTCCCTCGCTCGACGCCCAAATCGCCCAGCTCGACTCGATGACGCCGGGCGAGGTCGAGGAGACGGTCGCCCGCGTGCTCGACCCCGACGCCTCGCTCCCCGGAACCGACCCCTACTCGCTCCTCCCGACCGACTACACGCCGGGCGCGACGACCGCCGACGCCCGGGTCGTCTACGTCTTCCAGGACACCGCCGGCGCGACCGGCGACGACCTCCCCGACGCCGTCGCCGCCGCCCAACTCGACCTCAAAGCCATCGCCGCCGACGCGCTCCCCGGCGAGAGCTTCGTGTTCGGCGCGGGCATCGTGAGCGAGGAGAGCACGCAGGCCACGGGCGAGAGCTTCGCCATCATCTCCCCGGTCGCCTTCCTCCTCATCATCGTCGTCCTCGGCATCGCCTACCGCGACGTGGCGGACGTGCTGTACGGCCTGCTCGGCGTCGCGCTCACGCTCGTCTGGATGTTCGGGTTCATGGGCTGGGCGGGCATCGGCCTCACCCAGATACTCATCGCCGTCCCCTTCCTCCTCGTCGGCCTCTCCATCGACTACGCCCTCCACGTCGTGATGCGGTACCGGGAAGCCCGCGACGACGACCCCTCGCGCTCCCGCCGCAAGGCGATGCGGCGCGGCCTCGCAGGCGTCGTCGTCGCCATCGGCGCGGCGACGTTCACCACCGCCGTCGGCTTCCTCTCGAACGCCGTCAGCCCCATCGCGTCGATTCGGGACTTCGGCGTCGTGAGCGCGGCCGGCATCGCCGCCGCCTTCCTCGTGTTCGCCCTGCTCCTGCCCGCGCTCAAACTCGAACTCGACGGCCTCCTCGCCCGCGTCGGCCTCGACCGTCGGGCGTCCCCGTTCGGCCGCGGCGGCCTCGCGGGCCGCCTGCTCGGCGTCGGCGCGACCGCCGCCCGCCGCTCCCCGCGCGCGATTCTCGCCGTCGCGCTCGTCCTCACCGTCGCCGGCGGCGCGGTCGTCACCGACATCGACACCTCCACCGACCAGACCGACTTCCTCCCCCGCGACTCGCCCGACTGGATGGACTCCCTCCCCGACGCGTTCCAGCCGAGCGACTACAGCCTCGTCGAGAACGCCGAGTACCTCCAGGACACGTTCGTCCAGGACCGCGAGCAGTCCACCGCCATCCTGCTCCTGCGGGGAGACGTGACGCGGGCGGGGACGCTCGACGCGCTCGCGGCGGGTCGCGCCGACCTCCGGAACGCCAGTTCCACCGTCACGCTCGCGGACGGCAGTCTCGCCGCGACCGGGCCGCTCGAAACCATCGACGCCGTCGCCGCCCGCAACGACACCGTCGCGGAACTCGTCGCGGACGCCGACACCGACGGCGACGGCGTGCCCGACCGGAACCTCGACGCGGTCTACGACGCCGTGTACGCCGCCGCGCCCGACGACGCGGCCGCCGTATTCTCCCAAGAAAACGGCG
Organism: Salarchaeum japonicum; assembly: GCF_020614395.1. NCBI lineage: Archaea > Methanobacteriati > Methanobacteriota > Halobacteria > Halobacteriales > Halobacteriaceae > Salarchaeum > Salarchaeum japonicum. Next base: position 1,388,668 of record NZ_CP085324.1, read on the forward strand.
AGTACCGCGCGCTCCGCGTCGCCGTCTCCGTCGCCGGGAGCGCGGAACCCGAGACGGTCGCGGGCGACCTCCGCGGGGTGGCCGCGGTCGTGGAATCCGAGAGCGGCGTTTCGACCATCGCCACCGGCCAGCCCGTCGTGAGCTACGTCGTCCAGCAGGGCGTGCTCCGGACGCTCGTCGAGGGCTTCCTCATCACCGCGGGCGTCATCCTCGCGTTCCTCACCGTCATCTTCTGGACGCGCTACCGCTCGCTCACGCTCGGCGCGGTGGTGCTCGCACCCGTCGTCGCCGCGCAGGCGTGGCTGTTCGGCACGATGTACCTCGCCGGCCTCGCCTACACCACCGAGACCGCCATCATCGCCGCCATCGGCATCGGTATCGGCGTGGACTACGCCATCCACATCGGCGAGCGGTTCGTGGACGAGTACGACGGCACGAACGCCACGGACGCGCTCTCCCGCACCCTCACGGGAACGGGCGGCGCGCTCCTCGCGAGCGCCACCACGACCGTCGCCGGGTTCGGCGTGCTCGCGCTCGCGCTCGTCCCGTCGCTCCAGCGCTTCGGGTTCGTGACGAGCGTCGCCATCGCGTACGCGTTCCTCGCGAGCGTCCTCGTCCTCCCCAGCCTCCTCACCATCTGGACGCGGTACACGGACGCCGCCGTCGCCGAGTGAGCGCTACTCCGTCGCGAACGGGTCGAAGTGGCGGCCCGTGAGCGTCTCCGGTTCTAGCCAGAACAACCGCAGGACGGCGTCCTCGATGGGGACGCCGGACTCGTCGAGCGCGGTGAACACGGCGTTGTCAGCGAGCGCGTCCAGCGCCTGCGGCGCTTCTTCGTCCGCGACGGACGAGAGCGGGCCCTGCGCGACGACGCTCGTCGCCTCCAGCGTCTCCGTTAGCTCGAACACCGTGAACGAGGCGGTGCGCGTCGTCTCCACGAAGTCGCGCTTCCGGCTCCACGGCGCGTCCGCGAACTGGAGGCAGATGATGCGGTCGTCGCCGTCGTAGCCGTAGGATATCGGGAGGCCGTAGGCGTCGCCGTCGTCGGCGAGGGAGAGCACGCCGACGCCGTTCTCGCGGAGGAACGCGTCGACTTCGTCGTCACTCAGTTGAAGCGCGGGGCGGCGGTCCATACCCGGGACTGTGGTGGACGCGCCGTATAGTGGTTGGTACCTAGCGGCCGGGCGTCCACTCGCCGTCGAACGCCTCGTGCGTGAACGGGCGGGCGTCCTCGCCGGAGTAGGTGGCGACGAGGTGGCCGTCGCCCTCCAGGTAGTACTTGTAGGTGGTGAGGCCGTCCAATCCGACGGGGCCGCGGGCGTGCGTCTTCCCGGTGCTGATGCCGACTTCCGCGCCGAGGCCGTACCGGTAGCCGTCCGCGAACCGCGTGGAGGCGTTGTGGAAGACGCTCGCCGCGTCGATGCCCTGCATGAACACCGCGGCGTGCTCGTCGTTCTCCGTGAGAATTGATTCGGTGTGCTTCGACCCGTGCGTGTTCACGTGCTCGACGGCGTCGTACACGTCCGCGACGACCTTGACGGCGAGTTCGAGGTCGCCGTACTCGCTGTCCCAGTCGTCCTCGGTCACGGGGTCGATGTCCACGATGTCGCGTGTGTGTTCGTCGCCGCGGAGCGTCACGCCGGCGTCCCGGTAGCACTCCACCATCCCGGGCAGGAACTCGGACGCGACGGATTCGTGGACGAGCAGGGTCTCGACGGCGTTACACACCGCGGGGTACTGGACTTTCGCGTCGAACGCCACGTCCGCGGCCATGTCGAGGTCGGCGTCCTCGTCCACGAACACGTGACAGATTCCCTCGGTGTGGCCGAGCACGGGAATCTGCGTGTTGTCCTGGATGTAGGAGACGAACTCGCTCGAACCGCGGGGCATCACGAGGTCGACGCTGTCGTCCATGTCGAGGAGTCTGTCCACGTCCTCGCGGGCCTCGATGAGTTGCGCCCACCCCGGGGACACGTCGTCCGCGACCTCGGTGATGATGTCGTAGAGGACGCGGTTGGACTCGCTCGCCTCGCTCCCGCCCTTCAGGATGACGGCGTTCCCGGACTTCAGGGCGAGCGCCGCGATTTGGACGAGGGCGTCCGGCCGCGACTCGAAGACGGTGGCGACGACGCCGATGGGAACTGAAACCTTGTAGAGGTCGAGGCCGTCGTCGAGTTCGCGCGCGGAGAGCGTGCGGCCGAGCGGGTCGTCCTGGCCGGCGACGGACTCCACCATCCCCGCGATGTCCTCGACCTTCGACTCGTCGAGGCGGAGGCGGTCGACGAGCGCCGCGGAGTACTCGCCGCGCTCGTGCGCCTGTTCGGCCGCCGTCACGTCGGTCTCGTTCGCGTCCAGTATCTCGTCGGTGCGCTCGCGGAGCGCGTCCGCGATAGCGTAGAGCGCGTCGTTGCGTTCGTCCTCGGGGACGTTCGCGAGGTCGAGCGCCGCGCGCTCCGCCGCGTCCACCTTCTCGCGTGTGCTCTCAGTCATCGTTCTCGATGGGGACGAATACGGTGCCCGTGGGCTTCCCGGTGGCGATTCTGTCGAGGACGTTCGGCGTCTCGGAGCCGGCGATGACCGCGGGGATGCCGTGCTCGGCGGCGGCGCGCGCCCGCTCGACCTTCGTCAGGATACCGCCGAACGACCCGGTCGCCGTCTCCTCGATGAGCTCCTGCACGTCCGCGTAGTTCTCGCCCACGGCCTCGATGCGATGGGCGTTCGCGTCCCGCTTCGGGTTCCCCGTGTACACGCCGTCCACGTCGGTCAGCGTGACGAGGAGGTCGACGCCGACGCCGATCGCGACCGACGAGGAGAGCATGTCGTTGTCGCCGATGCGGATCTCCTCCGTCGCCACGGCGTCGTTCTCGTTGATGATGGGGACGACGCCCCAGTCGAGCAGGGTCTCGACGGTGTTCGTGACGTTCGTGAACCGCTCGGGGTTCGAGAGGTCGTGTTCGGTGAGGAGGAGCTGGGCTATCTTCTGGTCGTATCGCTCGAAGCTCCGCGTGTAGTGCCGCATCAGGTGGCTCTGCCCGACCGTGGAGAGCGCCTGACTCTCCTCCAGCGTGTGACTCTCGCGGTCGGTGTCCTCGATGGCGTCGATGCGGCCGATACCCGCGCCGACCGCGCCCGACGACACCAGGAGCACGTCCGTCCCGCGCTCGCGGAGGTCGACGATGTCGTCCACGAGCTTGTCGAGTTTCCCGCGGTCGAGCCGCGAATCCTCGTCCGTGAGCGAGTTCGTCCCCGCCTTCACGACGACGCGCTCGGCGTTCGCCGCCCGGTCGCGCGCCCGCTCGACGTCCGCGGGGCTGACGCGCGCGACGGTTCGTTCCTCACTCATCGTAGTCGCCCGCGAGTTCCCGAGAGCGCTTCTCGGCCGCGTCGACCGCCGCCCGGACGGCCGCGTCGGCGTCGCTGTCCCAGAGAACCTCCATCCCCTCGATGGTGGTGCCGTTCGGCGAGCAGACGGCGTCGATGAGTTCGTCCACGCTCCGGTCGTCCCGGAGCACGGTCTCCGCCGCGCCCTTGAACGTCTGCGCCGCCAACACCTCGGCCTGCTCGGGGTCGAGGCCGCCGTCCACGCCCGCGTCCTTCACCGCCTCGATGAGGTAGAACGCGAACGCCGGCCCGCTCCCGTTCACCGCCGTCGCCGTGTCCATCAAGTCCTCGGACACCTCGACGTACTCGCCGAGCGCGTCCAGGATGTCGCGGACATCGTCGGTCACGCCCTCCTCGGTGACCGCCGCCGCCATGTCGCGGCTGGCGGCCGCGAGGTTCGGCATCACCCGCACCACGTCCGCGTCCGTTCGCGCGTCCACGAACCCACGGGAAACGCCCGCGGCGAGCGTGACGAGCGTCTGGCCCGCGCGGAGGTCGAGGTCGTCGAGGACGTGCGGGACGGCGTCGGGCTTCACCGCGATAACCACGGCGTCCGCGTCCCGTGCCGCCGCGATGTCGGTGGTCGTCTCGGCCGCGAACGGCTCGACGTCGGCGAGCGCGTCCTCGTCGAGGTCGATAGCCGTGACGTGGTAGCCGTCCGTCCGTGCGAGTCCGCGGACGAACGCCCCGCCCATGTTTCCGCAGCCGATCACACTCACGCGTGTCATAGGTAGGGAGAGGGGATAGACGAGTATAGGGACTGCGCTTAGCGCAAGCGCGTGACGGCCTGCCTAGAGGATGCGTTTGCCGAGCGCGCTCGCCGCGAGTTCGGCCGCCATCTCCGCGGTTCGGTTGCGTTCGTCCAGAATCGGGTTCACTTCCACGAGTTCGAGGCTCCGCAGGAGGTCGTCGGCGCGGTTGCGGTCGGCGAGGCGTTCGAGCGCCGCGTGCGCCTCCCGGTACGTGACGCCGCCGCGAACCGGCGTTCCGACGCCGGGCGCTTCGTTCGGGTCGAGCCAGTCGAGGTCGAGGCTGACGTGCACGCCCTCGACGCCCCGGCTGGCGATGTCGATGGCTTCGTCCACGACGGTGAGCAGGCCGCGCTCGTCGATGTCGCTCATCGTGAACGCCGTCATCTCGCTCTCCAAAATGTCCGCGCGCTCGTCCGCGTCGAGCGACCGCAGGCCGACGAGCGCGACGTTCTCCTCGCGGAGACCCGTGGCGTTCGCCCACTCCATGTCCGCGAAACCGTCCTTCCCGAGCGCGGCGGCGAGCGGCATCCCGTGGACGTTCCCGGACGGACTGGTCTCGGGCGTGTTGAAGTCGCCGTGCGCGTCGAACCAGATAGCGCCGACCTCGGCGTCGCGCGCGCTCCCGACGAGACTCCCGATGGCGATGGAGTGGTCGCCGCCGAGCGCGAGCGGGAGGTCGCCGTCCGCGATGGCGTCAGCGACCTCGTCCGCGAGTTCCTCCGCGACCTCCCGGGTCTCCCGGAGGAACTTCGCGCGGCCCGACGCCGGACGCTCCCGGTCGGGGTCGCGCTCCTCCGCGCGCGGCACGGCGAGGTCGCCCGCGTCGGTCGTGCTCGCGCCGGTCGCCTCGATCTGGTCGGCGAGGCCCGCGTACCGGATGGCGGACGGTCCCATGTCGACGCCGCGTCGGTTCGCGCCGTAGTCGGAGGGCGCGCCGATGATGCGAACTGAACGCGTCATGCGGCAAAAAATGCGGGACGCGGGTTTAGTCGTTCTTGTACGGCTCGCAGACGAGTTCGACGCCCTCGCTGAACTCGACTTCGGGCTCCCAGCCCGTCGCGTCCTTGAACTTCGAGGGGTCGGCCTTCGTGTGGTAGACGTAGTTCTCGATGGGGACGGGTTCGTACTCGGGTTCCACGTCCGTGCCGAGTGCGTCGTTGATCATCTCGACCATCTCGTTGAACGAGTAGGCGTCGCCCGTGCCGAGGTTGTAGACGCCGTCGAGTTCGTTCTCCGCGGCGAGTTCGAGGCCGCGCACGATGTCGCTGACGTGCGTGAAGTCACGGGTCTGACTGCCGTCGCCCCAGAGAACCGGGGGTTCGCCGCTCGCTATCTGGTCGGCGAACTGACTGATGGTGTTCGCGTACTCGCCCTTGTGCTCCTCGTTCCCGCCGTAGCCCTGGTAGACCGAGAAAAAGCGCATGCCGGCGAGCGTGAGGTCGTGGAAGTTCGAGAAGTACTCGGCGTAGCGCTCCCGGCCGAGCATCGACGCGTCGTAGCCCGTCGAGGCCTCTATCTCCATGTCCTCCGGACACGGCTCCTGCTGGCTGCCGTAGATGGAGGACGTAGAGGCGTAGACGAACGTCTCACAGCCGTCGTCGCGCGCCTGTTCGACGGTGTTCACGAACCCTTCGATGTTCACGCGAGCGCCCTCGCGGGGGTTCTCTTCGAGCATCTGTCGGCTGGAGAGCGCGGCGAGGAAGAACACGACATCGACGTCGGTCGGGAGGTCGTCGTCCAGCACGTCCGCCTCGACGTACTCCACGTCGTCGCTGAGGTTCTCGGGCGTCCCGAGGTACTCGTTGTCCACCGCTATCACGTCGTTCTCCGCGGCGAGGTGGTTCGCGAGGTTCGAGCCGATGAAGCCCGCGCCACCCGTCACGAGAACACGCTGTCCCTGCATACGCGAAGCCACCCGGTCGGGCGGATAAAGCCCGTCGATTTCTGGACGTACGTGGGTCGCGGGTTTTATGCGCCGGCTGTGCGAAACAGGTTCCATGTCGAGCATCGAGCTAACACCCAGCCAGAAAACAATCCTCACGGCGCTCGTGAACCTCTACTCGGAGCGCGAGGAAGCCATCAAGGGGGAAGCTATCGCCGAGGAGGTAAACCGGAACCCGGGCACCATCCGGAACCAGATGCAGTCCCTGAAAGCCCTCCAGCTCGTCGAGGGCGTCCCCGGACCGAAGGGCGGCTACAAGCCCACGTCGAACGCGTACAACGCGCTCGACGTACAGGAGATAGAGAGCGCCGCCGAGGTTCCCGTCACCCACGAGGGCGAGAGCGTCGCGGACGCGAACGTCCAGGAGATCGACCTATCGAGCGTCCACCACCCCGACCTCTGCCGGGCCGAAATCCACATGCGCGGCAGCCTCCGGGAGTTCCACGAGGGCGACCGAGTCATCGTCGGCCCCACCCCGCTCTCCAAACTCGTCATCGAAGGCATCGTGGACGGCGTGGACGACACGAACAACGTCCTCATCCTCAAAATCGAGTCGATGGAAGCGCCCGCGGAACCGCCCGAACACTAATCCAAAGGCTTTGTATCGGTGGGCGTCGGATCTTCGAATATGTCACCGACCGTCGCAGTTCTCGGTGCCGGGTACGCCGGCGCGGGCGCGATCCCCGAACTCGAAGACCGTCTCGGGGACGACGCCGACCTCGTCTGGATCTCCGACACCGACTACCACCTCGTGCTCCACGAGGCCCACCGCTGCATCCGCGACCCCGCCGTCCGGGAGAAGATAACGATTCCCGTCACGGACATCAAATCGCCGAGCACGCAGTTCGTGCAGGCGGAAGTCACCGGCCTCGACACGGACGACCGGGTCGTCGAACTCGACGGCGCGGACGACGTCGCGTACGACTACGTGCTCGTCGCGCTCGGCTCCCAGACCGCGTACTACGGCATCGACGGGATGGCCGAGAACGCGCTCACCCTCAAGAGCCTCGACGACGCGCTCGACATCCACGAACGCGTCAAGGACGCCGCCCGTGAGGCGACGCGCGAAGACCCCGCGACGGTCGTCATCGGCGGCGCGGGCCTCTCCGGCATCCAGAGCGCCGGCGAAGTCGCCGAGTTCCGCGACAAACACAACGCGCCCGTCGAAGTCTACCTCGTCGAAGCCCTCCCCGAAATCTTCCCGCCGGGCGACGCCGAAGTCCAGGGCGCGCTCCGCCACCACCTCGAAGAAGCCGACGTGAACATCCTCACCGACGACCCCATCACGTCCGCCGACGACGAGGAAATTCACTTCGACGAGCGCGACAGCCTCGACTACGACGTATTCGTCTGGACGGGCGGCATCACCGGCCGCGACGCCCTCGACGACACCAGCCTGGAGAACGAACACAACCGCCTCAACACCGGCCAGGACTTCCAGACCAGCGACGACCGCGTGTTCGCCATCGGCGACTCCGCCATCGTCGAACAGCCCGGCGAGCACCCCGCACCCCCCACCGCGCTCGCCGCCTGGCAGGCCGCCGAAGTCGCCGCGAAGAACGTCGCGAACGCCATCGACGACCACCCCCTCGAAACCTGGACGTACCACGACGAAGGCACCCTCATCAGCATCGGCGAAACCGCCATCGCCCACGAAGTCACCGTCTACGGCATCGACGCCCCCGTCCGCACCTTCAACGGCCTCCCCGCCAAGATGCTGAAGAAAGGCGCCGCCGCCCGCTGGATCGCCAAAATCACCAGCCCCACCCGCGCCATCAAAGCCTGGGACGCGCTCTAGGCCCTTTTTCTTCGTCGGGTTCGCGCTGCGCGCGAACCGCTCCTCGAAAAATCGCCCCCAAAAAAGGCCGCGAGCGCCGGCGGCGCTCGCGGTACGACTCGGTGCAACTCCGCAACTGCACCGCCGCCGCGACCGCACCGCCGCCGCATCGTAGCAATCGATCCAGATGGCTTCGTCGAAACGGTCATTGGTGGGTTTGCGTGTCAGTCGTCGATACCGCTCGTGGGAGGGTGGGTACTCCCGTGGAAATCGTGTACAGTAGCGCGGTGAGCAGGGTGGTGTATTCGAGTACTGTGACGAGCGTGTCCTCGACACCGTAGAGGAGTTCGACCCCAAGTGCGTCGACACTGACAGCAAATAGGTGGGCGAGCAGGAATCCCGTTAGGACAATGGCCGCGATTCGGATGCTCGCGGTCAGGAGCCACGAAACATCGACGTGCGTGTCACTCATACCATCCTATTTGTCGGCTAGACGATTATTGTTCGGGTCGCACGCAGCGAGTTACACGAATCGTCGGAAAACCGCGGGTCTCCGAGAAAAGCCGAGGGGTTACTCGTCCTCGTCGCTGGGTGTGTAGACATCGACGGAGGCGACGTGGTCGCCGTCGTCGAGATCCATGATTTTCACGCCCTTCGTGTTCCGGCCGACGGTGGAGACTTCGCCCGCGACGGTGCGGAGGATTTGGCCGCTCTGGCTCATGGCGATGAGGTGGTCGTCGTCGGTGACGGCTTTGACGGTGACGACGTTCCCGTTGCGCTCCTCGGTCTTGATGTCGGTGAGGCCGTAGCCGTACCGGGACTGCGGCCGGTACTCCGTGAGCGGCGTGCGTTTCCCGTAGCCGTTCTCGGTGACTGTGAACAGCGCGCGGTCGTCGCCCTCGTGGGTCGCGACCAACCCGGCGACGGTGTCGCCCTCTCGGAGTTTGATGCCGTTCACGCCCTTCGTCGCGCGGCCGGTCGAGCGCGCTTCGGACTCGTCGAACCGGATGGCCATGCCGTGCGCGCTCGCGACGACGAGGTCGTTCTCGCCGTCCGTGACCTCCACGTCCACGAGCTCGTCGCCATGTTCGAGGCGGATGCCGATGATGCCCGTGGAGAGCACGTCCTCGTACTCGCCGGCGGGGGTGCGCTTCACTTTGCCGTTCCGCGTGACCATCGTGAGGAACTCGTCCTCGCCGAAGTCGTCCGTGTTGACGACGGCGGTGAGTTCCTCGCCGTCGTCCAGGTCGAGGAGGTTCACCGCGGACTTCCCGCGGGCCGTCCGAGACATCTCGGGTATCTCGTACGTCTTGAGCTGGTAGACCTGGCCCTGGTTCGTGAAGCACAGGAGGTAGTCGTGGGTGTTCGCGGTGAACACCGTCGACACCCGGTCGCCCTCCTTCAGGTCGGAACCGATGACGCCCTTCCCGCCGCGGTGCTGGCTGCTGAACGTCTCCGTGGGGACGCGCTTGATGTAGTCCTCCTCCGAGAGAACCACCACCACGTCCTCGCGCGGGATGAGGTCTTCGTCCGTCACCGTGCCCGCGTCCTCGATGATGGAGGTTCGGCGGTCGTCCGCGTACTCCTCCTTCAGCTCGCGGAGCTCCTCGACGATGACCGAATCGAGTTCCGCCTGGGAGCCGAGAATCGTTTCGAGGCGTTCGATTTCGGCCTGCACGTCCTCGTACTCCTCCTCGATTTCCGCGGCCTCCATCGACGTGAGGCTCCCGAGTTGCATCCGAACGATGTGTGCGGACTGCTCCTCGGAGAACTCGAACTGGGCTTCGAGGGCCTCGCGGGCGGCATCCCGGTCTTCGGCGTTCCGGATGGTCTCGACCACGTCCTCCGCGTTGTCGAGCGCCTTCAGGCGACCTTCGAGGATGTGCGCGCGGTCTTCGGCCTCCGCGAGGTCGTGTTCGCTCCGGCGGCGCACGACCTCCCGGCGGTGACTGAGGTACTCCGCCAGCATCTCCTTCAGCGTGAGCACCTTCGGCTCGCCGTCCACGAGCGCGAGGTTGATGACGCCGAACGTGCGTTCGAGGTGGGATTCGAGGAGGCGGTTCTCCACGATGTCCGTGTTCGCGTTCGACTTCAGCTCGATGACGACGCGCACGCCGTTCCGGTCGGATTCGTCCCGGAGGTCGCGCACGCCCTCCAGCGTGCCGTCGTTCACGTCGTCCGCGATGCGTTCGACGAGCCGGCTCTTGTTCTGCTGGAACGGAATCTCCGTGATGACGATGCTATCCCCGCGCTCGCCCTCCTCGATTTCGTACTCGGCGCGCACGCGAATGCGGCCGCGACCCGTCGTGTACGCCTCCTTGATGGCGTTCCGCCCGACGATGTTCGCGCCCGTCGGGAAGTCCGGGCCCTTCACGTGCTCCATCAGGTCGAGGTTCGAGAGCGAGTCGTCCTCGATGAGCGCGATGGTCGCATCGACCACCTCGCCGAGGTTGTGCGGCGGGATGTTGGTGCTCATCCCGACCGCGATACCGGAACTCCCGTTCACGAGGAGGTTCGGGAACGCCGCGGGGAGAACCGTGGGTTCGGTGGTGCGGTCGTCGTAGTTCGACTCAAAGTCCACCGTGTCCTTCTCCAGGTCGGCGAGCAGTTCCTCCGCGATGGGAGCCATCCGCGACTCCGTGTACCGCATCGCCGCGGCGGGGTCGCCGTCGATGCTCCCGAAGTTCCCCTGCCCATCGACGAGCGGGTACCGCATCGAGAAGTCCTGCGCCATCCGCACGAGCGTGTCGTAGATGGCGGAGTCGCCGTGGGGATGGTAGTCACCCATCGTCTCGCCGACGACGCTCGAACTCTTGCGGTGGCCGGCGTTGCTCGTGACGCCCGCCTCGTGCATCGCGTACAGGATGCGGCGGTGCACGGGCTTCAGGCCGTCGCGGGCGTCGGGGAGCGCACGACCCGCGATGACGCTCATCGCGTAGTCGATGTAGGACTGCTCCATCTCGTCTTCGACCCGCACGTTCTTCACGCGCTCTGCGACCTCGTCCGGGGCGTCAGGTGCGTCCGAGCTCATATGTCCACCCACTCCGCGTCGGTCGCGTGCTCCTGGATGAACCGCTTGCGGGGTTCGACGGCGTCACCCATCAGCACGGAGAACATCTTGTCCGCCTGCGCGGCGTCCTCGACCGTGAACTGCTTCAGAATCCGATTCTCGGGATTCATCGAGGTGTCCCAGAGCTGCTGGGGGTTCATCTCCCCGAGGCCCTTGAACCGCTGGACCTGCGTCGGGTTCCCGTCGCACTTCTCCTCGATGATGCGTTCGCGTTCTTCCTCCGTCATCGCGTCGTACGTCTCGCCGCGGTACCGGACGCGGTAGAGCGGCGGCTGAATCGCGTACACGTGTCCGCCCTCCAGGAGCGGCCGCATGTGGCGGTAGAAGAACGTGAGGAGGAGCGTGCGGATGTGCGCGCCGTCCACATCGGCGTCCGTCGCGAGGATTATCTTGTCGTACCGGAGGTCGTCGATGTCGAACTCCTCGCCGATGCCGGTACCCGCGGCGGTGATGAGCGCGCGCACCTCCTCGTTTTCGAGGATGCGGTCGAGGCGGTGTTTCTCGACGTTCAGAATCTTCCCGCGGATTGGGAGAACGGCCTGGAACTCGGGGTTCCGCGCCTGCTTCGCGCTCCCGCCGGCGGAGTCCCCCTCGACGATGAACAGCTCGGCGTCGTTCGGGTCTTTCGTCTGGCAGTCCGCGAGCTTCCCGGGGAGCGCGCTCGATTCGAGCGCGCTCTTCCGGCGCGTGAGTTCCTCGGCCTTCTTCGCGGCCTTCCGCGCCTTCGCCGCCTCGACTGCCTTCTGGATGACCGCGCGAGCCGTGTCCGGGTTCTCCTCGAAGTACGTGCTCACGCCCTCGTGAACCGCGGACTCCACGATGCCGCGAACCTCGGAGTTCCCGAGTTTCGTCTTCGTCTGTCCCTCGAACTGGGGGTCGGGGTGCTTCACGGAGATGACCGCCGTGAGCCCCTCGCGGATGTCCTCGCCCTTGAGGTTCTCGCCGTCCAGTTCGGAGAGCAAGCCCTCGCTGCTCGCGTAGTCGTTCACCACGCGAGTGAGCGCGGTCTTGAAGCCCGTGAGGTGGGTGCCGCCCTCGCGGGTGTTGATGTTGTTCGCGAACGCGTGCGTCGAGGACTGGAGGTCGTCGGTCGCCTGCATCGCGATTTCGACCTGAATCCCCTCCGCCTCGCTTTCGAGGTAGATGACGTCGTCGTGGAGGGCGTCACGGGTCTCGTTGAGGTAGCGGACGAACTCGCGGATGCCGCCCTCGTACTCGAAGGACACCTCGCGTTCCTCGTCGGTGCGCTCGTCCGTGAGCGTGATTTCGACGCCGCTGTTGAGGAAGGCGAGTTCGCGGAGCCGGGATTCGAGCGTGGAGAAGTCGAACTCCGTCGTCTCGAAGATGTCCGCGTCCGGCCGGAACCGAATCAGCGTGCCCGTCTGGTCGTCGGGAACCTCGTCGAGCTGTTCGAGGTCGGTGACGGGTTCGCCACGCTCGAACTTCTCCCGCCAGCGCGCGCCGTCGCGCTCGACGACGACGGCGAGGCGCTCCGAAAGGGCGTTCACGACGGAGACGCCGACGCCGTGCAACCCACCGGAGACCTGGTAGGACTTGCTGTCGAACTTCCCGCCCGCGTGGAGGACGGTGAGGATGACCTCGACCGCGGGGCGGTCGTACTCCTCGTGGGTGTCGATGGGGATGCCGCGTCCGTCGTCGTGGACGCTCACCGACCCGTCCTCGTGGAGCGTTACTTCGATGGAGTCACAGTACCCCGCGAGCGCTTCGTCGATGGCGTTGTCGACGACCTCGTAGACGAGATGATGGAGGCCGCGGGAGTCGGTAGAACCGATGTACATCGCCGGCCGCTTCCGAACCGCTTCCAAGCCCTCTAAGACCTGGATCTGCCCGGCGCTGTACTCGTTTTGGTCGCTCATGTGAACTTGCCCCGGTCTAGTACTTCCTCACTTAAGAAGGCTCGCACACGCACGCGCGCGAGTCCCCCCAACTGTCAACACAGCCGACCGTGTACGGTGCCGTGATGTCCGAGTCCTCCACCGACGCGAGCCGACTGACTCGCACCGAACTCTACGCCGCGCTCACGCTCTGGTTCGCCGCGTTCGTCTTCCTCGACACCACGAGCGGGAGCGGGGTGTTCCCCACCGCGGCCAGTATCGTCGCCGCCATCGTCATCTACCTCCTCCCCGTCGTTCTCGTTGTTGACGTGGCGTTCCGATTCTTCCGGCTCTGAGCGGGACAGTCACGTTTTCACTTTCACCGTGCTACCGGGAGTGTTTTATCCGCGAAGGGGATAGGGTCGGGCACTGAATGACGTCCTTCCAGTCTACGCTCGGCGAGGAGGAGGGCATCGCGGAGGAGCTGGCGGAGAGCCAGCGGGAGATCTCCATCGCCGAGTTCTTCGAGAAGAACAAACACATGCTCGGGTTCGACTCGGGCGCTCGCGGGCTGGTCACGGCCGTGAAGGAGGCCGTGGACAACGCGCTCGACGCGACCGAGGAGGCCGGCATCCTCCCCGACATCTACGTCGAAATCCAGGAATCCGGGGACTACTATCGGCTCATCGTGGAGGACAACGGCCCCGGTATCACGAAGGAGCAAGTGCCGAAGGTGTTCGGGAAGCTCCTGTACGGGAGTCGGTTCCACGCGCGAGAGCAGAGCCGCGGCCAGCAGGGTATCGGGATTTCGGCGGCCGTGCTGTACAGCCAGCTCACGTCCGGAACGCCCGCGAAAATCACGAGTCGGACGAAAGGGAGCGAGACGGCGAAGTACTTCGAACTCACCATCGACACGGACTCGAACGAGCCCGTGATTCAGGACGAGGCGGAGACGACGTGGGAGCGCTCGCAGGGGACGCGCATCGAACTGGAGATGGAGGCGAACATGCGTGCGCGCAGCCAGCTCCACGATTACGTGAAGCACACGGCGGTCGTGAACCCGCACGCCCGCCTCGAACTCCGCGAGCCGAACGACCACTTCAAGTTCGAGCGCGCGGAGGGCGCGGAACTCCCCGCCGAAACCGAGGAAATCCGCCCGCACCCGCACGGCGTGGAACTCGGGACGGTCATCAAGATGCTGAACGCGACCGACTCCCACAGCCTCCGCGGGTTCCTCCAGGAGGAGTTCACGCGCGTCGGCGCGAAGACCGCGGACTCGATTCTCGACGCCTTCCGCGACCGACACTACGGCCGCGAGATGAGTTGGAGCGTCGCGACGACGGAGTCGTCGCGTGACGGAGGCGGCGAAGCCGCCGGAGCGAGCGGTTTGCGGGACGCCGTCACGGACGCCGTTTCGAACAAGTCGGGCGCGGACACGGACGCGTTCGCGGACGCGCTCAGCGACGAACTCGCGGAGTTCGACCGCGTCTCCTTCACCGACATCGAGAACGCGGTCGCGGCGGCCGCGGACGACGCGAGCGAGACGACGGGGACGACGTTCGGCGAGACGGTTCGCGAGAACGTCGTGGACGCCGTCTGGGCGGTGGTGACGGCGAACCGCGACGACGACCTGTACGGGTTCGTGGACGACGCGACGAGCGTTCAGAAGGACGACGCCACGGTGGCGGGCCTCGCGCGACGCATCGGCGAGAAGTTCGGCGACGACACCCCGCGCGACCGACTCGTTCGCGACGACCTCCGGCAGTTCGTCGTGCGCGCCGCCGAAACCACCGAGGATGTGGACGATGCGACCGTCGGCGAGACTTCGCGGGAGAACATCACCGACCGGCTCTGGGAGGCGATGCGGCGCGTCGAGGACGACGTGCCGCTCGCGCGCGAGGTCGCGTCCGACCGGGACGCCGCCCGCGACCTGCTCGACGCGATGACCACGGTGGACGTCATCGCGCCGCCGACGAACTGTCTCGCACCCATCACGCCCGACCTCATCGAGGCCGGCCTGCGCAAGGAGTTCGACGCCGACTTCTACGCGGCGGCGACCCGGGACGCGGACGTGCACGGCGGCGACCCGTTCGTCGTCGAGGCCGGTATCGCGTACGGCGGCGACATCCCCGCCGACGGCACCGTCCAACTGATGCGGTTCGCGAACCGCGTGCCGCTCGTCTACCAGCGCGGCGCGTGCGCGACGACCCAGACGCTCAAACAGATCGGGTGGCGGAACTACGGTCTCGACCAGCCGGGCGGGAGCGGCCTGCCGAGCGGGCCGTGCGTGATTCTGGTGCACGTCGCGTCCACGAACGTGCCCTTCACGAGCGAGTCGAAGGACGCGCTTGCGTCCGTCCCCGCAATCGAGGACGAAATCGAACTCGCGGTTCGGGAGGCCGCCCGCGACCTCAAATCCTACCTGAACAAGAAGCGCTCGATGCAGAAGCGCCGGGAGAAGCAGAACGTCATCGCGGACATTCTCCCGAAGATGGCGCGGAAGGTGAGCGAGATGACCGAGCGCGACGACCTCGTCATCGAGGACTCGCTCGCGCGCATCATGAACAACGTCCTCGTCGAGTCCGAAGTCGAGGACGGCGCGCTGACCGTGACCGTGGAGAACCACGCGGACGCGAACGCCGACCTCGACGTGACCGCCATCGTGGACGCGGAACCCACCGACCTCTCGGCGGGGAGCGTCGTGGAGATGGACGGCGAGTACTTCGTGACGTGGGAGCCGACGGTGTCGGGCGGCGAGGACGCGACGTTGACGGCGAGCGTTCCCGACGGAGCCGAGTGTGAACTGAGCGTGGACGGCGTGGAGGCGGAGAAACTCACGGTGAACCAATGAGCGACATCACTGACGCGAAGGCGCGAGAGCGCCTCATCGACATGGCGGCGGAGTTCTACGACCAGTTCGCGGACGGCGACATCCCCCACATGGACGTGCCGACGCGCTCGAAGTCGAACATCGTGTTCGACGAGGACGCCGGCGTCTGGGTGTACGGCGACCGCACGAGCACGCGGAGCGCGAACAGCGTGCGGGGCGCGCGGAAACTCCTGAAGGCGGTGTACACGATGGAGTTTCTCGCCCAGCAGTTAGAGGAGAACCGCTCGTCCACCCTGCGTGAACTCTACTACCTCAGCGAGTCCTGGGACGAGGAGGAAGCCCAGTTCAACACGCAGTCCGAGTCGAACAAGCTCGTCGAAGACCTCGAAATCGTCTCCGGCGTCAAGCGCGAGGACTTCCACATGCGGCCGGAGGAGTCCGGCGCGAAGGTGATGGGGCCGCTCCTCCTCCGCGAGCAGACCCGGCGGGGCGACCGCGACATCCACTGCCAGGAGGACGTGGGGCAGGGCGGCTACCAGATTCCGAACGACCCGGACACCATCGAGTTCCTCGACAACGACGCCGAGTTCGTGCTCTGCGTGGAGACCGGTGGGATGCGCGACCGGCTCGTCGAGAACGGGTTCGACGACGAGTACGACGCGCTCGTCGTCCACCTCGGCGGCCAGCCCGCCCGGGCGACCCGCCGGCTCACGAAGCGTCTCCGGGACGAACTCGACCTCCCGGTCGTGGTGTTCACTGACGGCGACCCCTGGAGTTACCGCATCTTCGGGTCTGTCGCATATGGTTCCATCAAGTCCGCGCACCTCTCCGAGTACCTCGCGACGCCGGACGCGCAGTTCGTCGGCATCCGCCCCGAGGACATCGTGGAGTACGACCTCCCGACCGACCCGCTCAGCGACTCCGACGTGAACGCCCTCGAAAGCGAACTCGAAGACCCCCGGTTCCAGACCGAGTACTGGACCGAGCAGATAGAACTCCAGCTCGACATCGCCAAGAAGGCCGAACAGCAGGCGCTCGCCTCCCGCGGCCTGGACTTCGTCACCGACACCTACCTCCCCGAGCGCCTCGACGCGATGGGCGTCATCTGATTACTGCTGGGTCGGAGAGAGCGCGACCCCGATTTCGCGTCGCGCCACGTCGGTGACGAACGCGTCGGCGTCGGTTTCGAGCGCGTCGAACGTGTCGTAGTGCACGGGCACGACGAGGTCGGGTTCCATTCGTTCCGCGAGCGCGGCGGCTTCCTCGCGGTTCATCGTGAACGACCCGCCGATTGGCGGGCAGAGCACGTCCGCGTCGATGTCGTCGTGGTGGGAAAGCGCGTCCGAGTCGCCCGTCCAGAGCACGCGCGAGTCGCCGAGGGTGACGAGGTAGCCGACGCCGAACCCGGGCGGGTGGTTGTCGCGGGGGCCGTCGGGCCGGTTGTACGCGGGAAGCGACTGCACGCGCACGCCGTCCACCGTGACGGTCTCGGACTCGCCGACGCGCACCACGTCGTAGTCGAGGTCGGCGACCGGCGTCACGTCCCGGCCGATGTTCTCGGCGTTCACGCCCTCGTAGACGACGATTGTCGCGCCCGGCTTGGCGACGCGCCGAATGCCGTCCGGGTCGTAGTGGTGGTCGTGCGTGACGCAGACCACGTCGCCGTCCCGGGCGTCGTAGCCGTCGAGGACGCCGTACCGGCCGGGGTCGAGGTAGACCGTTCGGTCGCCGCGGACGCGTATCGTCGCGTAGCCGAGCCAGGAGAGGGCGATGTCGCGGTAGCGAACCATACCCGAGCGTCGGGCGGCGCGCGGAAAAAGTTAGAGGAGGTCGCGGGCGTCCGCGAGCGAGTCCCGGACGTAGTCGGGCTGCACGGGGCTCGCGGCGAGCGTCTCGTCGTCGGTGACGCCGGTGCGGACGAGCACCGTCGTCATCCCTACGCGGTTCCCCATCGCGATGTCGGTGTCGAGGCGGTCGCCGACGAGCACGCACTCGGCGGCCGGGAGGTCGAGGCGGTCGAGCGCGAGGCGGGCGGTCACGTCCGAGGGTTTGCCGAGGACGGCGTCGGGGTCGCGCTCCACGACGTTCGCGACCGCGTCGATAATCGCGCCGGAGCCGGGAACCGGGCCGTCGGGCGTCGGCACGGTGATGTCGGGGTCGGTGCCGACGAGCGCGTCCGCGCCCGCGTCGAACGCGCGGAGCGCCGCGACCATGTCGTCGTACGCGAACTCGCGGTCGTAGCCGACGACGACCGTGTCGGCGCGCCGGGCGTCAGCGACGAGTGACACGCCGGCGTCGCGGAGCTGGTCAGTTACGGACGCCTCGGCGATGGCGAACACGGACTCGTCGGCGTGGTGCTCGCGGAGGTAGTCGATGGTCGCGCT
This sequence comes from Salarchaeum japonicum, assembly GCF_020614395.1. Lineage (NCBI taxonomy): Archaea > Methanobacteriati > Methanobacteriota > Halobacteria > Halobacteriales > Halobacteriaceae > Salarchaeum > Salarchaeum japonicum. The sequence continues at coordinate 1,406,639 of NZ_CP085324.1, forward strand.
CGTCGCGGTGAGCACCTCCTCGGGGCGGGCGTCCACGCCGAGGCCTGTGAGCCGCTGGGCGTACTCGGCGGGCGGCCGCGTGGGGTTGTTCGTGAGGAAGAGCACGCCGCGGCCCGCGTCGCGGACGGCGGCGAGCGCGTCCGCCGCGCCGTCCAACAGCGAGTCGCCGGAGAGAACGGTACCGTCGAGGTCGACGACGACGCCGCGAGTCATCGCTCGCCCTCCATCGACACGTCGAGCGTGCCGCTGACCGCCTGCTGGCTCGCGGGCGCGAGCGACACGTCCGCGGCCTGCAGTCGGCGTTTCACGCGCCTGGCGAACGCGCTGTCCACGTTCGCGACGTTCGCGGAGCGCGGGTCGTCCACCCAGACGCGCGCCGAGAGCTCTATCGCGTTCTCCCCGAGCGACGTGACGTGCACGGCGGGTGCGGGCTCGCTCGCGAGGCGGTCGTCGTCGCTTGCGGCGTCGAGGATGACCTCGGTGGCGGCGTCGAGGTCGGTGTCGTACCCGACGAGCACGCGCTCGGTGAGCCGGTACTTCCCCCTGGAGAAGGGGTTGCGGATGGCGTTCGTGGAGAGCTGGGTGTTCGGGACGGTGAGGACTTCGTCGGCGGGCGTGCGGACGCGGGTGACGCGGAGGTCGATGCGTTCGACCGTGCCCGCCTCGTCGTTCCACTCGATGTAGTCGCCGACGTTGAAGTCGGGGTCGGCGACGAGGAAGAGGCCGCTCACGAGGTTCCCGATGACGTCCTGGCCGGCGACGCCGACCGCGAGCGTGCCGGCGGCGACGATCATCGTGGAGCCGGCGACGAGGCCGCCGAACCCGGCGGCGGCGGTGGCCAACGGTATCGCGGCGACGACGAACAACACGGTCGTGTACTGTTCGAGCGCGTTCACGAGCGTCGGGTTGTTCCGGTTGCGCGCGGCGACGACGCGACTCACCATCGGCCTGACGACCAGGTGGCCGAGCAGGGAGACGGCGAGCAGCGTCCCGCAGAAGAGGGCGGCGCTCTCGAACCACTCGCTGTACTGTGAGAGCAGTGATCCGAGCGTCACCACCGGTCTACACTCCTGTTCATACCCGGGGTTCGGGGGCGGACGGGGTAACTCTCCCGGCTACTGGGTGTCGGCGAGCCGGCGGACGCGCTCGATGGTGTCCGCGTCCGCGGGGTCTTTGTCGTCGCGCACGCCGAGGAAGCGGGGGAAACGGAGGGCGTAGCCCGCGGAGTACGTGGGGGACTCCTGTATCTCCTCGTACCCGACCTCGAAGACGACCGCGGGTTCGAGGTCGACGTCCTGGCCGTCCTGACTCCGGATGTGGGGTTCCAGGCGGTCGGTGAGGTCTGCGAGTTCCGCGTCCGTGATGCCGGTCGCGACCTTTCCGAGCGTCTCGTACGCTTCGGTCTCGCTGTTCCACGCGGAGAGGAGGAAGGTTCCGAGGAAGGAGGCTCTGCGGCCTTCGCCCCACTCCGCGCCGGTGACGACGAGGTCGAGGGTCTCCACGTCGGGCTTGCGCTTCAGCCAGTTCTTCCCGCGCTTTCCGGGCGAGTACGCGGAGTCGGGGTTCTTGAGCATGATGCCCTCGTGGCCGGTTTCGAGCGCGCGCGCTTCGATGTCGCCGATTTCGTCGGGGTCGTCGGTGAGCGCGAGGTCGGAGACGCCCGCGGAGAGCGCGTCCGCGAGTCGATCGTGGCGCTCGGTGAGCGGCCGGTCGAGCAGGTCGTCGCCGTCGTGGTGGAGGCAGTCGAACGCCCGCAGTTCCACTTCGACCTCCTCGCGCATCCGGTCGACGTCGTGCTTCCGGCGGAACCGCCGCAGGATCTCCTGGAACGGGAGGGGGTCGCCGTCCTCGTCGGTGGCGATGACCTCGCCGTCGAGAATCGCGGGGGCGTCGAGTTCGTCTTCAGCGAACTCTACGACCTCGGGAAGCGCGCCCGTGACGTCCTCCATGTTCCGCGAGTAGAGCGACACCTCGTCGTCGTAGTGGAGTTGGACGCGCGCGCCGTCGAACTTCGTCTCCACCGCGACCGTCCCCCACTCCGCGACGGCGTCCGTGATGGTGCCGGCCTGCGCGAGCATCGCCTGCACGGGCCGCCCGACTTCGAGGTGGATGTCGTCCAACCCCGCCTCGCCGTCGTCGCGCGCGGTCTCGGCGACGAGGCCGTAGTCGTTCGACACCTGGAGCGCGCGCTCCACCGACTCGACGGGCACGTCGAACGCCTCGGCGATGCCGTCGCGAACGGTGCCTTCGCCGACGCCGATGCGCATCTCGGAGAGCACGAGGCGGGCGAGGTAGCGCGCCTCCTCGCTCGAACACCGATTGAAGAGGCCGAAGAGGACGGTTATCTTCTCGTCCTGACTGCCCGCGCCCTCGGCCGCCGCGAGCGCCGCGAGTTCGTCGTACACCTCGCGGACGGTCAGGGCGTCGCGGCCGCCGCCGCTCGTGAACGCGCCGAGTCCCTGCTGGCCGCCGAGGTCGTAGGACGCCGCGACCGCGCCGATGTCGCCCGCGTCGGCGAGCGCGGCCTCCACGTCCTCTCTGTCCGTGTTCGGGCCGGCGGCGCGCGCGATGGCCTCGTAGCAGTAGTTCGGGCCGATGTCGAGTTTCGTCTCGCTGTACGCCGGGAACACGCGTCCCTGCACGAACCGCGCGACCACCGCGAGGTCGTCGCCCGCCGCCGCGAACAGGTCGGCGACGAGGGAGACGACGTCGAGGTCTGCGGGTTCGGCCTCGATGGCGGACGCGCGCTCGGCGAACTCCGCGAACTCCATTACGCGGTCGTTCACGGCGTCCGTGCTTAAACCGACCGAAGGCCCACCGCCTTTTATACGCTCGCTCACGAACCCTCGCGCATGACTCGCTCGGACCTCGCAGCCGCGGTCGACGACGTCCTCGACGTGGACGCCGAGGCGTTCCAGTCGCGCGTCCGGGAGGACGCCGACGTCATCAAGGAGGAACTCGCGGCCGGGACGTTCGACAACCCCCAGGCCATCGTCGGCCTGGAGTACGAGTTCTACGCGGTGAGCGACGAGGGGTCGCTCGCCCGACTCCCCCGTCGCCTCCTCGAGTTCGTGGGGTTCGAGAAGGAACTCGGCCTGCACAACGCGGAGATGACGACCAGCCCCCAGCCCCTCAACGAGTACGGCCTCGACGCGCAGGAGTCCGAGGTGCAGGCGCGCCTGAAGGCCGCCTACGAGCCGATGGACGCCGAAGGACTCCACCTCGTCAGCGACGGCATGTGGACGATACCGCCAGAGGGCGAGACCGCGGAGGAGTACCTGACGGACAGCGTCTCGGACGCGGGCATCGACCTCGCGACGAACATGAGCGCCTCGACGCGGTACCACGCGATGGCGAACACCGACCAGCCGGCGGGGATGACGCTCGACGCACCCCACGTCTCGCTCGAAGCGAACACGGTGATGCCGGAGGCGCTCATCACGTCGATTCAGCCGCACTACCAGGTTCCGCAGGCGGTCGACCTCCCGACGTACTTCCGGTACGCGCTCCGGTTCGCCGGCCCGCTCGTCGCGCTCGGCGTGAACTCGCCGTTCTACCCGCCCGACCTCTACGACGACGACGCGACCCCGGCAGAGATTCTCGCGGACAGCCACGACGAACACCGCGTCGGCGTGTTCGAATCCGTGCTCAACGTTCCCGGCGAACAGGAGAAAGTGCGGTTCCCCCGGGATATCGAGAGCATCGAGGAGGCGGTCGACCGCATCGTCGAGGACAACACCATCGTTCCGATGCCCGTCGAGCAAGGCGGGCGGTTCGACGACGAGTTCGCGCACTTCCGGATGAAACACGGCACGTACTGGCGGTGGATGCGGCCCGTGCTCGGCGGGAGCAGTCGGGAGTCCGCGAACGCCCGCATCGAGTTCCGGCCGCTCCCCGGCCAGCCCACCGTGCGGGACACCGTCGCGTTCCAGGCGATGCTGGCGGGCCTCCTGCAGTCGATGGTGCGCCGCGACCACGACCTCTACGCGCTCGACTGGGCGGACGCCCGCGACAACTTCTACGCCGCCGTCGAGGACGGCCTGGACGCCGACTTCACGTACGTCACCGCGGACGGCGACGAGACCACGGACTCGCAGGCGATTTACGAAGACTTGTTCGAGCACGCAGAACGCGGCCTGCTCGACTGCGGCCTCGGCGAGGAAGCCGCCGCGAAGTACCTCTGGCCGCTCCGCCAGCGCGCCCGCCACGGCGTCACTCCCGCCGACTGGAAGCGCGACCGCGTCCGCGACCAGCTCGACGACGGCGACACCTTCCAGAACGCCGTCTACGCGATGCAGTGCGAGTACATCGAGAACCAGCGCGAGACCATCCTCGAAGGCAGCTTCGCCGACTGGGTCGGCCGCGGCGACGGCTTAGAGAAGTAAAATTACGAGCCCAGCGCTCAAAGCAGCTATCAAGTAGATAATCGCGAGTGTCGGACTAAATAGAACAACGATAGTTGCCATCCCAAAGAGAGCCGAGTAGATGTATACTGACCCCATTAGAACCCAAATAAGGCGCCCCACACCGGCCACCAGCGGAAATCCAATCAGAAGAAAGACCGAGATAAGGAAACTAGCCCAGGTAGGGAGGGGAAGGGAAAATGAATGGGTAGTAGAACCGAAGAGGGAGAGAAAGAACCCAATAGCAATCAGAAGAGCCCCGATTATTCTCCAAGAGATTAGCTCAAGCTCAGCGATTTTGTCCCGCGTCTCTTCGTACTCGTATAGTTCAGAAAGGCGATCTTGGACTCCGCTTAATTCACCCACTGCCAAAAGAAGACTACCGAATCCCTGAATGATAGTGACGGCTGTTGAACCGCGTATCTGATCCCCGGCATTACTGTAGATAGCAATAACTAGGAAGAGTAGTGGTGTGAACAGCGCGAAGGCAGCCATCGGGAGGACCTCCTCTAAATCCGATTCTGGAACGGGTGTTTTGCGAGCAAGACGTGCCGAAATATACGATGACCCCCTCTCACGAATACGATTAGATGGAACAGGAAATAATCGATGGCGTATATCGTTCTCGGAGGGTTGCGAACTCAGTAGATAATACAGACCGATGACGAGCGTTAGGACTGGCCCGATGTACAGAGGGAGAGACGCATGAAGCGCTAACGCACCTCCGGCCCCCACTATTCCTACGCTAACCGCATAAAGACCGATTAGGTTACGTTTCAGAAAATCCATCCCTGTGAGGATGAATTATCCGCTCAACCTATTTATAATAGGTCGTCGAAGTCTTCGTGGCCGACGATGTCGACGTTGTTCTCGGTGATGCGGGTGATGTGGATGCCGTTGCCGGAGGCGGCGTCGCGTTCGCTGGCGGCCTTGACGGCTTTGGCGGCGACGGTTTCGGCTTCGTCCATGGTGAGGCCGTCCTCGTAGTTGTTTTCGAGGCTGCCGAGGGCGTACGGCATGCCGGAGCCCTGTGCGGTGTAGTCGTCCTGCATGCTGCTTCCGCCGGGGTCGAGGCTGTAGACGTGGGAGCCGTCTTCGTCGACGCCGCCGAGGATGGGGACGACGACGAAGAAGGGGCCGCCGCGGAGCATGTTCGCGGAGATGGTGGCGAGGGCGTTGATGCTCATCTTCTCGCCGCGGCGGGCCTCGTAGAGGTTCGCTTCGGCGCGGAGGCTTCGGATGAAGGACTGTGCGCCGCCGACGCTGCCGGAGATGGCGAGCGCGGCGTTCTCCTGGATTTCTTCGACTTTCTGGACGTCCTTGTTGTAGATGACGCGGCCGCCGAGGCTCGCGCGCTGGTCGGACGCCATGATGACGCCGTCGTCGGCGGCGATGCCGACGATGGTGGTCTCGGATTCGATCTGGTTGACCTCTTTTTCGGTCATGTCGTTCTGGGGGAGTTCCCCGACCTGGGGTTCGTAGGGGTTCTGCGTGGCGTCCTCGAATTTCGCGGTGTTCCGCGCGAAGTCGGAGCCTCTGCTCGGGTTATACATTACCAGTTCGTAGACGCGGCCGACTTATAAAACCAGTCCTTGCGGCGGTCTGTTAGCGCGCGTTCTCGTAGGCGTGTTCGGTGCGGGCGACCAGCCGGTGAATGGGGAGGGTGACGCCGAGTTTGCTGGTGAGCACCGCGAGCGGGAGGAGCGCGATGCCGAGGGCGAGCGTCGTCTGGTACGCGGCGGCGGTCGTGATGCGCGTGAGCGCTGTCATCTCGATAGCCGTCCTGAACGCCGCCCCCTATATAGATGTTACTCCTGCCGGGTGGCGTGAAGGGCGGCGCAGTCGTGCGATTACACTCGGGTAGTGGTGAGTGCAACTCGACTTGGGTTCGCGCGACAGGACGCGGTAGGCGGGGGCTGGCTTCGGCGGTGGTGAGCGCTAAGTTATGCGAATACTCGGCGTAACGTCCGCACCGCGGGGCGAACCACAAGACACGACTACCCGGCGCGAAATCTCTACGTATGAGCAACTACGTCGTGGCGATGGAGGCAGCGTGGCTGGTTCGTGACGTCGATAACTCGGACGACGCCATCGGTGTCGCGGTGAGCGAGGCAGGCAAGCGCCTGAACCAACAGGACCTCGATTACGTCGAGGTCGAAGCCGGGCTGACGAGCTGTCCCGCGTGCGGGGAGCCGCTGGACGCGGCGTTCCTCGCGGCGGGCACCGCGCTCGTCGGGCTCGTGCTGGAGCTCACCGTGTTCAACGCGGACTCCGAGGAGCACGCGTCGCGCATCGCGAAGTCCGAGGTCGGCGGCGCGCTCCGCGACGTTCCCCTCGAAGTCATTGAGGTCGTCGAGGAGGCCGAGGACGCCGACGAGGACGCGTAAGCCCGCGTACGTCTGCGGTCGGGCGCGTCGTCGCGCGGACAGCCAAACCTTTATTGATAACCTCGGGTAATGACGAGTATGCACCTCCCGACCCCCCAGGACTTGCGGGAGCGTCGGACCGCGCTCGAACTCACGCAGAGCGAACTCGCCGACCGCGCGGGCGTCTCCCAGCCCCTCATCGCCCGCATCGAGGGCGGCGACGTCGACCCCCGCCTCTCGACCCTCCGCCGCATCGTGGACGCCCTCAACGAGGCGGAAGGCGACGTGGTTCGGGCGCGCACACTGATGCACGACGAGGTCGTGCACGTCGGCCCCGACGACCCCGTGAAGCGCGCCGTCGAGAAGATGCAGGACGCGGGGTACAGCCAGCTTCCCGTCATCACGAACGGCGTGCCCGTGGGGAGCATCAGCGAGAGCGACATCGTGCACGCGGGCGAGAACGTCGGCGACCAGCCCGTGCGCGACGTGATGAGCGAGAGCTTCCCGACCGTCTCGCCGGACGCGACCCTCGAAGAGGTGTCGAGCCTCCTCGACCACTACACGGCCGTCATCGTCACCGAGGAGGGATCCTCGGTCGGCATCATCACGCAGGCCGACGTGGCGGCCCGCATCTCCTGAAAATGCGGTCGCTCCGGCTGTTCCGCTCGCACGAGGCGCGGCGGAGCGCGCTCGTCGCGCTCGTCGGGCTTCTCGCGGCCCTCCTCGTGCTCGCGGCGGTGTTCGCGCGCCTCGACGTGTTCTCGACGCCCGCGGAGCTCCGCGCGTTCCTCGACTCGTTCGGCCGCGCGACCCCGGTCGCGTTCGTCCTCCTGCAGGCGATGCAGGTCGTCGCCGCGCCCGTTCCCGGCCAGGTGCTGTCGTTCGTCTCCGGCTACCTCTTCGGGCCGCTCTGGGGTACCGCGTACAGCGTGCTCGGCGCGAGCATCGGGAGTTACGCCGCGTTCTGGCTCTCCCGGCGGTACGGCCGGCCGTACGTCGAGCGCATCGTCGCCGACGACGCCTTCGAGTGGTTCGAGACCGTCACCGCCGAGAACGGCCTGCTCGCGCTCTTTCTCGTCTTCCTGATTCCCGGGCTCCCGGACGACGTGCTGTGTTTCGTCGCCGGACTCACCGACCTCGACCTGAAGAAGATGACCGTCGCCGCGGCGCTCGGCCGGATTCCCGGGTTCTTCTTCGCGGCGCTCGCCGGGTCGAACGCCGCCGCGGGCGACTACGCGAGCGCCATCGTCATCGCCGCCGCGCTCGGTCTCGCCGGTCTCGTCTGCTGGGTGTACCGCGAGCGGGTTCGGGCGGCGCTCAGTCGAGTGTGAGGCCGCGCACCGCAACGCCCTCACCCTCTTCGACGGAGCCGATGACGCGGCCGTCCGTCGCGTCCGCCAGCGACTCCGCCTCCTCGGGCGGGAGCGCGACGACGAACCCCGTGCCCATGTTGAACGTGCGATGCATCTCCGCGTCGGAGACCGACCCGCGCTCCTGCACGAACGCGAAGACGTCCTGGGCGTCGAAGGGGTCGAGAATCGAGTACCGGTAGTCGCCCATCCGGGAGAGGTTCGTCCACCCGCCGCCGGTGACGTGCGCGGCGGCGTGCACGTCGTGTTCGTGCAGGTCGTCGAGGAGGTACGTGTAGAGCCGGGTCGGTTCGAGGAGCGCCTCCCCGACCGTGTCGTAGCCATCGTAGGGGTAGGGGTCGGTGTAGTCGCCGTCGCGGGTCGCGGCCTCGCGGGCGAGCGTGAGGCCGTTCGAGTGGATGCCGGAGGACTCGAAGCCGACGAGCACGTCGCCCGCCTCGGCCTCCCCGGGGAACACCTCGTCCTCGGTGGCGAGGCCGGCGGCCGTTCCGGCGAGGTCGAGACCGGACACGACTTCCGGCATCACGGCGGTCTCGCCGCCGACGAGCGCGACGCCGGCGTCCTCCGCGCCCCGGGCGAGTCCCGCGCCTATCTGTTCGGAGAACGTCTCGCTGGGTTCGTCCACCGCGAGGTAGTCCACGAACGCGACGGGGGTGACGCCGGCGGCGACGAGGTCGTTGACGTTCATCGCGATGCAGTCGATGCCGACCGTGCTGTAGTCGCCGAGCGCCTCGGCGACGAGGAGTTTGGTGCCGACGCCGTCAGTGGCGAGCGCGAGGTACTGGTCGCCGATGTCGATGAGGCCGGCGTACTCGGTGGTGTCGTTCCCGCCGACCTGGGAGACGAGCGCGGCGGTCGCGGCCTCGCTCGCGTCGATGTCGACTCCGGCGTCGGCGTACGTGAGTTCCTCCTCGTCAGTCATACACGACGGTGGGTATGACGTGGCGAAAAACCCACCGGTGTATGCACGAGCGCGCCGAGATGTTTAGACGAATCCGAGCAGGCGGAGCGCGAGCAGGATGGAGGGCGCGGCGACTGCGACGTAGACGCCGAGGTTCCACTTTCTGACGGTGTTGCCGTCGAGCGGGCCGAACGGGAGCATGTTGAAGCCCGCGAGTAGGACGTTGATGAGGACGCCGTACTCGGCGACGGCGGAGAGCGGGGTGAGCGCGAAGAAGACGGCGGCCATCGCGAGGTTCGCGACGGGGCCGGCGAGCGCGACGAGGCCGCGCTGACGGCTGGTGATGCGGCCAGCGTGGTGAACCGCGCCGGGCGCGGCGAACAGGAAGCCGGCGAGGCCGCCCGCGATGGCGAGCAACAGCATCCCGTAGTCCGCGCGGAACTCGGCGTGCTGGCCGAAGTGGACGGCGACGGCCTTGTGCGCGAGTTCGTGGCCGAGGAAGCCGACGCCCGCCGTCACGAGACTGACGACGAACAGGAGCAGGAACTCCGTCGAAACCACTACGTCGAGGCGGGTGGCGCTGATGGGGGAGAGCAGGAGGCCGAACGCGAGCCCGAGCGCGAGCCAGGCGACGGCGAGGTCTCTGAGTTCGCGTCGGCTGTAGTTCATAGGAGGGAGACGATGAGGTCGATGCTGTTCGCGATACCCGCTCTCATCGCGGCGGTGAGTTCGCCGAGGGAGTCGAAGGGGCCGCCGAGGTAGGGGAGGACGACGAACGGGAAGAGGAAGCTCGCTATCATGCTCCCGACGTTGGTGAGCGCGACGACGGCGATGAGTTTGAACAGCGGCACCTCCCGCATCCGCGCGAGGAGGTCGCCGATGGGGGCGTCCTCGTCGGCCATGATTTCGTTGAGCGTGCTGATGTCGCCGATGGAGACGGGCGTGTACCGGAGTTCGACGTAACCCGCGAACCACCCGGGCGCGAGCAGGGGGTTGAGGCTGGTGAGCCACGCGACGAGGCCGCCGACGGTCGCGCTCCGGATGCGTGCGCCGCCGACGAGCGCGAGCGTGAACGCGAACGCGCCGTTGAACACGACCCACGCGAGGAACACGCGGAGGAGGTCTTGGTTGCTGATACCGCTCATCAGCAGGAGGAGGAAGAACACGAGGAAGCCGACGGTGAGCAGGAAGCCGAACAGTTTCGCGAGCGAGAACCGCTTCTCCTCGCGGCCCTGCAGGCTCTCCATCGGCGGCAGGGTCTCGGGGTTGTCGAGGTAGCCCTTGACGCCCTCGACGTGGCCCGCGCCGATGACGGCGAGCACGTCCTTGCCCTGCTGGCGGAGCGCGAGGATGTTGTGCGCGAGGTAGGCGTCGCGTTCGTCGATGAGGGCTTCCGCGCCCCGGGGGCTGAACCGCCGGAACTCCTCCATCATCGCGCTCACCACGTCCGTGTCGGTGAGGTCCTCCATGTCGAGTTCCTCGTACTCCTCCTCGCCGCCGGTGCGCGCGAACAGCAGTCCGAGGACGGTGCCGACGACGAGCGCGACGGCGGCGGCGATGGCGACGACTTCGACGAGCATCGTGAGCACGCCGAGCAGGCCGCCGCCCGCGAGCACGAACGGCCCCGCGAGCAGTTCGACCACGAGGCCGAGCAAGCCGCCGCCGGTGAACCCGAGCGCCAGCCCGAGCGTCCACGGGTCGGCGAGGCCGAACGCGAGCCCGCCGACCATCCGGAGTTTCTCCACGAACCCCATGCGCGTCCAGAACCGCTGAATCGTCACCTGGATGTTCCGGTCTACCAGGGCGACGTCGATGCCGAGCGCTTCCGCGGTGTCCACGGCGGCGAGCATGTCCGCGCCCGGGCTCACGTCGAAGCGCTCGCCCATGCGTTGCTGGACGTAGGAGAGGAGCCAGTACGCGAGGAACTGGAACGCCATGCTCCCGCGGAGGAGGTCTTTGGGGTCGATGTCGTCGGGCGCGTCGCCCTTCATCTGTCGGTACCGGCCCTCGTCGAGTTCGACGGCGACCACGTCCGGGTCGCGCTCCTCGATTTCGCGCTCGACGGTTTCGACGGACTCCGAGGAGACGTGCGCGGTGCCGACGAGGTGAACCGACCCCTCGCGGGACTCGTCGCTCATTAGCGTGGAGTAGTCGGCCGGCGGGCCTTACAGGTGTCGGTCGGGGGTCGGCACGTTCTTCCCGCCGACGCCAGTACGTCGAGGTATGCCTTCGGTGATGGAAACGTACGTGGAGAACCGGGAGATGGTGCAGCCGAACCACGCGAACACGCACGGCACCGCGCACGGCGGGAACGTGATGAAGTGGATGGACGAGATCGGCGCGATGAGCGCGATGCGCTTCGCGGGCGAGGAGGTCGTCACGGCGCGCATGAACCAGGTGAACTTCGACCGCCCGATTCCCGTGGGGGACACGGCGCTCATCGAGGCGTACGTGTACGCGGCGGGGTCGACGAGCATGCGCGTCCGCCTGCGGACGTTCCGGGAGAACCCGCGGACGGGCGAGCGCGAGCAGACCACCGAATCCTTCTTCGTGTACGTGGCGGTGAACGACGACGGCCGTCCGACCACCGTCCCCGACCTCACGGTCGAGAGCGAGGAGGGCGAGGCGTACCGGGACGCGGCGCTGGAGGGCGAGGACGAATGAGCCTCGACATCTCGACAGGCGAGGTGCCCGACCCGCCGGAACTCGACACGGAGGCGAGCGTGGAGGACTACGAGGACCTCGACGTGGGCGGGAACGACTACCACCGCGACGACCTCGAAGCCTTCCTCCGGGAGGGCGCGTGGGAGGAGGCGTTCGTCGAGTGGGCGGACGACACCGACCTCACCGAGGAGGACTACGAAATCGTTCTCGACCTCGACCTCCTCGCGAACTTCGACTTCTTCTGGGACGACTTCGCCGACCGCGTCGGCTACCACGCGCCCGGCCTCCCCGAGGACTGGAAGGAACGCGACCTCCACCCCGCCCTCGACTCGTGGAGCACTGTCTCCGCCATCAACGCGTCGCTCACGGAACTCGGACGCACGGTGTCGGACAGGCTGAAGGCGGACTACGTGCACTGGGACGCGGAGTACGAAGCCCCGGACGACCTGCCGGATTTCGACTGACGCGAAAATCGCCCGATCGGGGGGAGCGGGCGCGGATGTACCAATGGTTGACGGGTGCGGACGCCCCGGGGGAGGCGATCTCGCACGCCGTACCTGATTGTGGTTCCTTCCAGTTTAAGCGTCTTCTGGGAGTATAGGTAAATCGCGTCTAGCGTTCCCGTATGTCCTTAAGGACTCTCGGTCGCCCAGTCGCGCGACCGTTCGACGGCGTCCTGCCAGCGGTCGTACTTGGCGTCCCAGTCGCCGTCCCGCGGGGTGAACGCGCGGTCGGTGCGGCGGTTCTCGCGGAGGGCGTCGAGGTCGCGCCAGTAGTCGGCGGCCAGGCCGGCGGCGTACGCCGCGCCGAGCGCCGTCGTCTCGTCCACGACGGGCCGGTCGATGTCGGTGTCGAGCACGTCCGCGATGAGCTGGCAGAGGAAGTCGTTCTTCACCGCGCCGCCGTCCACGCGGAGGGTGGAGAGGGACACGTCGCTGTCCGCGAGCATCGCCTCCGCCACGTCACGGGTCTGGTAGGCGATGGCTTCGAGCGTGGCGCGCACGACGTGTTCGCGGCGGGTGCCGCGGGTGAGGCCGACGATGGTGCCGCGGGCGCGCGGGTCCCAGTGCGGCGCGCCCAACCCGGTGAAGGCGGGGACGACGTAGACGCCGTCCGTGCCGTCCACGGCGCGCGCGAGCGACTCGGTCTCGCCTGCGTCCTCGACGAGTGACACGTCGTTCAGCCACTCGATGGCCGCGCCGGTCGCGAAGATGGAGCCTTCGAGCGCGTACTGCACGGGTTCGCCGCGCCGCTGGAAGCCGATTGTGGTGAGGAGGCCGTGCGTGGACTCGACGGGCGTCTCGCCGGTGTTGAGGAGGAAAAAGGAGCCGGTGCCGTAGGTGTTCTTCGCGTCGCCGGGGTCGAAGCACGCCTGCCCGAAGAGGGCGGCCTGCTGGTCGCCGAGCGCGCCCGCCACGGGAACCTGTGCACCGAGGAAGCCGCCGGGGTCGGTGTACCCATAGTACTCGTCGTCGGAGGACGGCCGGACATCGGGGAGGCAGGCGCGCGGCACGTCGAACTCCGCGAGCAACCGGTCGTCCCACGCGCAGTCGTGGATGTCGTACAGCATCGTCCGACTCGCGTTCGTGACATCGGTGACGTGCTCACCGGTGAGCTTGTAGATAAGCCACGAATCGATTGTGCCGAACAGCACCTCACCCGACTCGGCGCGCTCGCGGACGCTCCGGGTGGCCGAGCGCGTCGGTTCGATGGGGTCTGCGTTCTCCAACAGCCACTCCAGTTTCGACGCGGAGAAGTACGCGTCCGGCTCCAGGCCCGTCGTCTCCTGCACGTACGCGCTGAGGTCGTCGCTCAGCCCCTCGATGCGTTCGGTGGTTCGGCGGTCCTGCCAGACGATGGCGTCGTGAACCGGGTCGCCGGTCTCCGCGTCCCAGAGCACCGTCGTCTCGCGCTGGTTCGTCACGCCGATAGCCGCGAGGTCGGCGGGCGCGATACCGGCGTCCGCGAGCGCCGACTCCACCACCGACTGCGTGTTCGCCCAGAGCTCGCCCGGGTCGTGCTCCACCCAGGCCGGCTCCGGATAGTGCTGCTCGTGGGTCTCGTACGCGCCCGCGACCACGGACGCGTCCCGGTCGAACACCAGAAACCGAGTGCCCGTCGTTCCCTGGTCTATCGCCCCGACGTACATACGCCGAGACGCACGCCGAACCCACATAAGCGCGGAGGAAGAGGAAGCAGACTTGTATCGTCCCCGCCAGGGTCGCGTATGGAGACGTTCAGCGCGGAAGTCATGCACGTCGTCGGCCCCGAGGAGCGCGACGACCACGACCTCACGCCGTACCTCGAACGCATCAGCGAGGACCGCTACGTCCTCGTCGTTCGCAAGGGCGGCGCTCCATCCTGGCTCGACCGCGTCGTCGCGTTCCTCCGCCGCGACTCCATCGAAGCCGTCACCGTCGTCGCGGACGACGAGTACGAGGAAGGCGACGAACTCCACGTCACCGCCACGGAAACCGAGATGGCGGGCGTGTTCGACGCGACCGAGATACGGGAAGAATAGAGGCGGCGAAGACGGGCAGTCCGCAGGACGGGAGCGCGTGCGTTCCGGACGAGTACGCCTATCAGGGTCGCGTTCGAACCCGTGTTCGAATGAGCGACGAGGGCGACATCGCGGACGCCGCGTTCGGCGTGCAGGCCGGGTTCGGGTTCGCGGGGAAGGCCGCGACGGCGGTCGTGGGGTTCGTCGGGTCGGTGGTGCTGGCGCGCGCCCTCGGACCGAGCGACTACGGCCTGTTCTACGTCGCGCTCTCCGCCGCCGCGTTCTTCGTGAACCCCGTGACTGGATGGGCGACGGCGTGCAAGAAGCGGCTGACGGAACCGGAGTTTGCGGTGGACGAGGCGGTGGGGTCGCTCGCGGTCGCGGTCGCCGTGCTCGCCCTTGTCGGCGTGCCGATGGGGTACGTCGTGGTGGACGCGGTGACGGCGAACCCGGTGTTGCCGCTCGCGGTTCCCGTGCTGTTCGTGCCGCTCGCGGCGTACCGGTCGTCCACGACCCTGCTCTCGGGGCGTGCGAATTTCGCGCTCGCGGACTGGGCGGTCGTCGTCGAGACCGCCGTGACGACGATTGCGCAAGTCGTGTTCGTTCTCCTCGGGTTCGGCCTCTGGGGAATGATTGGGGGTGCCGTGACGGGTGCGCTGGTCGTCCTTCCCGTCGTGTACCGGTGGCTCGGCGTCCGGGCGCGTCTTCCCTCTCGGGAGTCGCTGCGGTCGGTCGCGGCGTTCTCGAAGTGGTCGATTCCGCGCGGGTTCGTCGGCACCGGTCTCTCCCAGATGGACGTCCTGCTCCTCGGGTGGCTGGCGGCGTCGAGCGCGGCGGGCGACTACCAGGTCGCGCTGAAGGTGTCGATGCCGGCGACGTTCGTCTCCGGCGCGATCACGGCGGGGTTGATGGGGCGGGTGTCGGCGCTCGCGGGCCGGTCGGGCGGCGACTGGACGCCGGACTTCCGGAACGCGCTCTCGACGGGGAGCGTGCTCGCCGTCCCCATCTTCGTCGGGAGTCTCGTGCTCGCGGAACCCATCGTCGTGACGGCGTTCGGCGGCGCGTACGCGGGCGCTGGCGCGTTCCTCGTCGGTCTCGCGGCGTACCGATTGCTCGAAACGCAGACCGCGCCCCGCGGGGCCGTGCTCGGCGGGCTCGACCGCCCCGACCTCGGTTTATGGGTGTCAGCCGCCGAACTCGCTATCAACGTCGCGCTCGGGCTCGCGCTCTGGTACGCGTACGGCCCGCTCGGAATCGTCGCCGCAACCGTGGTGACGCAGTCGTTCGCGTACGCCGCGAACACGCTTCTCGTCCGCCGCCTCACCGACGTGGACGTCGTCGTGACGCGGCCGTTCCTCGCGCAACTCGGAGCCGGCGCGGTGATGGGCGGTGTCGTGCTCGCGGCGAAATCCAGCGTCGGCCCCGGCGGCTGGCTCCCGGTTGTCGGCGTCGTGGCGCTCGGCGCGCTCGTCTACTTCGTCGTGCTGTTCGCGGTCTCGACCTACCACCGCGAGACCGTGCGCGGCATCTACGCAGACCTCGCCGGGTCGCGTGACGGCGGCCTCTAAGGTGCTGGCAGTTCCAGCAGTCGGTATGGACACCGAAGTACTGGTCGTGGGCGGCGGCGCGACCGGCGTGGGGGTGGCTCGCGACCTCGCGATGCGCGGCGTGGACGTGGTGCTCGCGGAACGCAGGGGGTTGAACGCGGGGACGAGCGGGCGGTCGCACGGCCTCCTGCACTCGGGCGCGCGGTACGCCGAGCACGACCCCGATGGCGCACGCGAATGCATCCGGGAGAACCGCGTGCTGAAGGACATCGCGGGCGAGGCCGTACGGGACACCCGGGGGTTGTTCGTCCAGCTGGCGGGGGATGACCCCGACTTTTTCGACGAGAAGCTCGCGGCGTGTCGCGACCTCTCGATTCCCGCGACCGTCTACGACGGCGAGGACGCCCGCGACCTCGTCCCGGGCCTCCCCGACACTGTTGAGCGCGCGATGGACGTGCCGGACGCGGTCATCTACCCGTCGCGTCTCGTCGCCGCGACGGCCGCGAGCGCGCGCGAGCACGGCGCGACGGTTCTGACGCACACGCCGATAGAGGGCTTGCTCACCACCGGGGAGGGCGTTGTCGGCGCGTACACGCCGGACGAGGAAATCCGGGCCGACCACGTGGTGAACGCCGCGGGCGCGTGGGCGGGCGGTCTCGCGCGAACCGCGGACATCGACCTGGAGATGACGCCGACGAAGGGCGCGATGGTGACCGTCGAGTACGACGACCTCGACACCGTCCTGAACCGGTGTCGGCCGCCCGCGGACGGCGACATCGTCGTTCCGCACGAGGACACGGTCGTGTTGGGGACGACGAGCGTCGAGGTGGACGACCCCGACGGCGACCTGGAGAATCAGGCGGAAGTCGAGCGGATGCGCGCGGAGTGTGCGAACCTCCTGCCCGGGGTCGCGGACGCCGCGTTAGACCACGCGTACTGGGGGGTGCGGCCGCTCTACGAACCGAGCGGCGTCGCCGAGGGCCGCGGCATCAGCCGCGGGTTCTTCGTGCTCGACCACGCGGAACGCGACGGCGTGCCCGGGTTGACGAGCGTCGTCGGCGGGAAGCTGACGACGTATCGGTTGATGGCGGAAGCGACCGCCGACCACGTCACCGACCGATTGGGCGTCGAGGCGGACTGTCGGACGGCCGAGGAGCGCCTGCCGTGCGCGGACGACGCGGAGGAACTGGATTCGCTCGTGCGGGAGTTCGACGCGGGCGGGCCGGCGGACGCCGACGTGCTCAGTACGTGATGTCGCCGGTGGCGCGTTCGAGCGCGACGACGGCGAGCGCGCCGACACCGCCGACAGCAAGCAGCGCGAGCGCGGTTTCGGGCGTCCACGCGGCCGTTTCGTCGAGCACGACTTCGCCCGGCGCGCGTAATGCGCCCGCCATCAGCATCACGAGGAAGGTGAGGGTGGCGGCGCGGTAGGCGTCGAGCGCCCACGCGACGACGCGCGCGAACGACACGATGCCGACCGCCGCGCCGACCGAGAACGCCGCGAGCGTCGTCACCGGGTCGGTGGCGTTCCCGAGGTTCGCGTTCAGGACGGCGTCCGTCGCGGCCCCGACCGCGCCCGTGATGACGTGGTACTGGCCGAGCGTGAGGAGGAGGAGGCTGCCGGAGACGCCGGGGAGTACCATCGCGCAGATGGCGATAGCGCCGGCGACGAACATCGTGGCGAGTCCCGTCGGGAGGGTCGCGGAGGCCTGGCCGCTCACGGCGAACGCGAGCGCGAACCCGAGCAGGGCGACGAACTTCCGGTTCGGCGTGCTGATGTCGAGTTCGCTCCACAGGACGACCACGGACGCCGCGATGAGGCCGAAGAAGAACGCGTACGTCAACGCAGGGGCGGAGGCGCGCGCCGCCTCGACGAGGTTCGCGACCGTCACCGCGGCGGACACGACGCCGAGTCCGAGCACGACGAGGAAGGGGACGTCGAGGACGGCGAGGCCGGCGCGGAGTTCCGCGCGCGCGTCGTCCTGGTGGACGCGCGCCAAAAACGGCAGGAGCGCCCACGCCTCCCGGGGGTCGAGGCCGGCGAGCGCCCCGATGAGGCGGTCGTAGATGCCGGTGATGAGCGCGATTGTGCCGCCGGAGACGCCGGGCACCGCGTCAGCGGCCCCCATCCCGACGCCCTTCAGGTAGACGGCGACCCAGTCGCGCGCGGACATCTATGCGGGGCGCGCGACGAACCCGGTGGTGGTATCGACGGACGCGACCGGGGTCGTAGTCGATGCGTCACCGGTCTCGAACGCGTCGAGCGTGCCGGGCGAGACGAGGCTGGACGTGTTCGTGCTGTCGTTCTCGCTCGTGTCGTTCTCCGCGCCGCCGGGCACGTCGAGGACTTCCTTCGTCAGTTCGACCTCGACGGTCTCGTCGGTCTCACCGATGACCGCGCCCTCGGAGACGTCCGCGGTCGCGTTGTACGTCACCGTGTACGCGGAGTCGTTCACGCTCGCGGGCGTGCTGAACGTGTACGGGCCGGCCGCGCGAACGCTGACGTTCGTGTGGCCGTTCTCCGGCCCCCACTCGTCGTAGCCCGTCGTCGAGTAGGGGAGCGTCATCGTGAACTCGCCGTTCTCGTCCGTCGTGACCTGCTGGGTGTACGTCGTCTGGTTCCCGATGAGCTGGTTGCCCTGGTAGGTCGTCGCGTTCAGCGTCACGGACGCGGTCACGGTCGTGTTCGCCGGGCCGGTGCCCTGGACGGTCGCGCCCGGCACCTTCTCGAACAGCTTCACCGCGCTCGGGACGTTCGTGAACTGCGACCCGCGGAGTATCTGCTGATAGCTCACCGAATCCTCGCTCGTGCCGACGAGCCGGTAGTGCTCTAAGGCCTCCACGTCCTCGACGGGCGTGCCGCCGAGTCCGCCGATCTGGCTGGTGGGCTGGCCCTGGCTCGTCGAGTCGTTCGCGACGAACGCCTCGGCTTCGGCGCGCGTGTCGAACGACCGCGTCACGGAGTCGTTCGCGCCGTCGGGTTCGTACACGCGGAGGTAGCCGCCGTCGGACAGCGGGATGTTACGATCCCAGTCGATGACCGTGGTGCCGGTCGCTTCGACGCGGCTGCCGTGGTAGCGGTAGAGCCGCACCATCAGGCTCTCGTAGTACGCCTGACTCCGAATCTGGGTCTGCTGCTGAACCGCGCCCTCGCTGTTCAGGACGTAGAAGGGACTGTAGAAGTCGTAGGCGGTGGTGTTGGTGGCGAACACCGTGGGCGCGCTGAACTTCGCGCTCAGGGACGCCATCTGCCAGTCCACCGCGACGTACCGGGTCTCCTCGCCGTCGCTCCCGAGGTCGTCGAGGATGCCGTTCGCCTCGGATTCCGTCTGACTCAGGAGGTAGTTCGCGGCCGTGCCAGCGCCCTCCTGGAACGGGTTCGCGTTCGGGATGCGTTCGCCCTCAACGGTTATCCAGTGGCCGTAGTCCCACCAGCTCATCACGCCGTACGCGCCATCCGGATACTCGTAGTCGTCCGTCTTCGCGTACGTGCCGTAGTAGTCGAGCTGGTCGGCGTTCTCGGCGTCACCGAAGTTGCCCTCGGCGGGCGTGTTGTTGTTCATCCAGTCGAGGAGGTCGTCCCACGCGAGCATGGACGAACTCGGCGTGGTGTCGCCCGTGGAGACCGCGGTGCTGGAGGAGACGTTCCCGTACGTCGTGCTCTGGAACGTGAACGGCACCGCGAGCGGGACGACGAGGAGGAGCAGGACGAGCGCGACGGCGAACACCTGGCTCGCGTCCACGTCTTCGAGTTTCTGGGTGACGCTCGCGTTCGCGCCGACCAGCCGGAGGATTTCGACCGCCGCGAACCCGCTCAGGACGGCGACGGGAACGGCGAGGTAGTAGTTGAACCGCACCTGCGTGAACGCCGCGGACGTGAGGAACACGCCCCAGACGACGATGAGGAGGTGTTCTGCGGGCCGGTCGTCCATGATGGCGGAGACGGCGATGACGAGGCCGACCACGGCGACGCCGATGAGCTGGGAGTTCACGCTGACGAGGTCGCCGAGTCCCTGCATCGCGCCCGGGAACGCGAGGATGCCGAGTACGACGACCGCCGACCCGACGACGAACCCGACCCGGTTCAAGTTCCGGTCGCGGAACGTCGGCCGCCACAGCAGCCACGCGCCCGCGAGCACCGCGATGAAGAACGTCAGGCCGTAGTCGAGGAAGACGACCGCGAAGTCACTGATGCCGTACCGGGACGCCTGCGAGAGGAACGGCTGGGCCTCGCTGATGGTGCGCTGGGCCGCGCCGGCGCTGAACCCGACGAACCGCAGGAGGTTCGACTGCACCATCGAGAACAGGCTCGGGAGCGCGACCGCGACGAGTCCGCTGCCGACGAGGATGACGCCGCCGACCGACACCGGGTACAGCGACGCGTCGAGGTTCTCGGCGTCCCACTTCCGGGCGAGCCACGCCATGAACACCGCGCCGAACGCGACCGCGAACGCGAACAAGGGCTGGAGGAGGGACGGCTGGGACGCGCTGAAGCCCGTCTGCCCGAAGGAGAGCAGGGAGAGCAAGCCCGTCGTCGTCATGCTCACCGCGCCGACGAACGCGACGTGATCCGGGCTCGTGTCGTTGTAGTAATCGGAGGAGAGCTGCACGACGAAGAACGCGCCGAAGATACCGACGAGGAGGACGCCCGGCGGCCACACGAACAGGTAGAACGCGGTCGCGACACCTGCCAGAACACTCCACCCGAGCGGTTTGCGGAGCGCGGCGAACTCACGCTCGGCGACTTGCTCCCAGACGGGGCGTTCGCGCTCCGCGACGGACAGCGCGACCATCATCGCGAGCACCGCCAGCGACATGAACAACGGCTCCGCGACGTTGTGGTCAGCCGACCCGACGAGAGAGCGTGAGAGGAAGAGGCCGGGCAGGAGGCCGAGCACAACCGCCGAAATGACGCCACCGAGCCGGCCCGAGAGGCGCTTCCCGATGAAGTAGGTGGGGATGGCGATGAGCGTCCCGAACACCGGCGGCGCGAACAACAACGTCATCGCGACCGTGTTCTCGCTCGGACTACCGAGACCGAGTACCAAGGCCGCCGTCGCGATGAGCTGGTCGAACAACGTCCCGAACTGCCCCACGGACGTCCCGAACGGGAAGTTCGTCCACGGGTCGAACGGCATCGTCGACGGCCAATTACTCACCGTGTACTGAACCTCCCGGAAATGATACCACGCGTCGTTCCCCGAGAAGTACACCTCACCACTCCGCGTGAACGCATCCCACGACTTCGCCCGCACCCAGAACATGAACGCAAGCACCAGTGCGAGCGCAGGATACTGATAATACTGTTTGAGCCAGTCCCCAGCGCGCTGGAGGGCCTCGCCGGACTGGTCGTCGTCGTCGCTCATTGCATTGAGGGTTGAGGAAGACGAGGATAAGGTTTGTGAAAGAGCGGGCTTCCTACCAGGTCAGCCCTTCGTAGGTCATGCCGTCGCGGGGCGTGATGCAGTGGCGGCCGTCGATGACGAGTTGGCGCGCCATCGCGTCGAACTCGTCGTCGAGCGCTTGGAACTCATCCCAGTCCGTGACGACGAGCGCGGCGTCCGCATCCTGAATGGCGTCGCCGGCAGTGGCCGCGTATTCGAGGTTCGGGAAGTACTCGCGCATGTTCTCGACCGCGACGGGGTCGTACGCGACGATATCGGCGTTTCGGGACTGAAGGCCATTGATGACGGGTATCGCGCGGGAGTTCCGAACGTCGTCAGTGCCGGGTTTGAACGCAAGCCCGAGGACAGCGACGCGCTGACCCGCAACGTCGAGATGCTCGTCAAGGAGGTTGAGGAAGCGCTCGGGCTGGCGGTCATTGACTTCCACGGCGGCGTTCAGCATCGGGGGTTCGTACCCCTCTGATTCCGCGGCGGCGATGATGGCGTTCGTGTCCTTCGGGAAGCAACTTCCGCCCCAGCCGAGGCCGCTCCGGAGGAACTTCGCGCCGATGCGATCGTCCAGTCCGATGGCGTCCGCGACCTCGTATGCGTCGATTCCGAATTCCTTACAGATGTTTCCGATGTCGTTGATGAGGCTGACTTTCGCCGCGAGAAAGCCGTTATTCGCGTACTTGACCATCTCCGCCGTCTTCGTGTCCGTCTCGACCACGGGCGGATCGTCGGCGTGTTCGACGAGCGGAGCGAACACGTCACTCATCACGTCGCGCGTGCGCTCGTCGTCCGCGCCCAGAACGACCTTGTCCGGATTCAGGAAATCAGCGACCGCCGTTCCTTCTCGAAGGAACTCGGGGTTCATTCCAATGCCGAGCCCCTCGCCCACGGTCTTTCTGGAAGCATCTTCGAGTATCGGCGTGAGCGTGTCGACGGTTGTCCGCGGAACGACCGTGCTCTTGACGATAACCGTGTGGAACTCTTCTTTCTCGGTGAGCGTCTCTCCGAGTGTCTCTGCGCCCGCTTCCATGATCGAGAGGTCGATGCTCCCGTCGTCGTTCTGCGGCGTCGGCAAACAGAGGAACGTCGCGTCCGTATCCAGAACGGCCTCGTAGTCCGTCGTCGCACGGAGCCGGCCGGTGCCGTCCGGCCCCGCGTGCCTCGAAACCAGCTCGGGAAGCCCCTCCTCGTGAATAGGGGCGTTGCCTCCGTTGAGAGTGGTGACAACCTCTTCGTCGATATCGACGTTTACCACATCGTGACCGAGATCCGCGAAGCAGGCAGCGATAGTCGTCCCGACGTAGCCCGAGCCAATAACGGAGAGGTGCATTTCTGTCTGAGGATGGCTCGGCCACTACCAAGTATCTCGTGGGTTCGGGCCTACTTCGTCTCGTACCAGTTAAGGAAACGCTCGATACCTTCCTCGAAGTCAACCTCGGGTTCCCAGTCGAGTTTGTTCCGAGCGCGGGAGATATCGGAGACGTACACTTTCTGGTCGCCTTCACGCCACTCGTCAAAGCTGATGTCCGTTCGCTTCCCTGTTTTCTCTTCGAGAAGGTCCAAGAACTCCAGGAGACTAGTTGTGTTGTTCTTCCCGCCACCGATGTTGTAGACGGCTGGCTTCCCACTGGGGTTGGAGAGGAATGCGTCGTATGCGCGGATGAGATCCTTCACGTAGAGCACGTCCCGAACCTGCTTCCCATCCCCGAATATCGTGAGAGGTTCGTCCCGGAGCGTGCTGAGAGCGAAGTGCGCGACCCATCCCTGATCCTCGTTTCCGAACTGGCGCGTCCCGTAGATGCAACTCATCCGGAACGCGGCGGCGTCAACCTCGTTCCGCTCCGCGTAGTCCTGCACGTAGAGGTCGGCTGCCAGTTTCGAAACACCGTACGGTGTGTGTTCGCAGTCGTCGATGGAGAGCGATTCCGGAACACCTTCTACGTACTCCGGGTCGTCGTACCAGTACCGGGTTTCCTCTTCACGTACGGGAATCTCGTTCACGTTATCACCGTACACCTTGTTCGTCGATGCGATAACAATTGCAGGGTCGCTCTCGGCCGTACGTGCAGCTTCGAGGACGTTGAACGTCCCCTCTGCGTTGACCTCAAAGTCAGTCCGAGGATCCTGAATAGAGGCGGTTACTGCCACCTGACCGGCAGTATGAACGATGGCATCGTGTCCCTCAACGATGTCTTCCAGCCGGTTTTCGTCACGGATATCTGCTTCAACGAGAGTGACCTCAGGATAGTTCTCCGAAATATGCTCCCAGTTGTATGCCGCCGTGTTTCGACTTTCATCCGCGGTTTCGAGCGTCTCAACGCGACTGAGGTTGTCGAGCGCAGTGACATCCGCGCCTCGTTCGGCGTAGTATTCGACAGCATGGCTGCCGACGAAACCCGCACCACCAGTCACGAGAACTCGGTCTAGAGAGGTCATACGTTCACACAGTAAACGACTGTGTTAATTCGTTTCTCTTCTTCTCTACTGGCGGGTGTCAACGGACACGTCAAGTTCGTCCTCAAACTGAGGGAGTGTTCGTTCGAGGCCTGCTTCGAGGGAGACTGTCGGTTCCCAGCCAAGTAGTTGCTTTGCGCGAGTGATGTCCGGTCGGCGAACTTGTGGATCGTCTTCCGGGAGATCCTGATGAACGATCTCGGAATCCGCGTCCAGAACGTCGAGGATAGTTTTAGCGAGCGTTCGGATCTCTATTTCTTCGGTGCTTCCGAGATTGAGGACTTCTCCGGAAGCGGTATTGGGGTCAGCGTCGGCGAATTCCCGAATCCCTGTCACGAGGTCGCTCACGTAGCAGAAACTCCGGGTCTGTGTTCCGTCACCGTACACTGTCAGGTCTTCCCCACGTAGCGCCTGTGAGAGGAAGTTCGGGATGACGCGGCCGTCGTCGGGACGCATCCGCGGCCCGTACGTATTGAAGATGCGAACCGTCCGGATGTCGATGTCGTACTGCTGTTGGAATGCGACCGCGAGCGCTTCCGAGAACCGCTTGCTCTCGTCGTAGGGCGCACGCGGCCCACGGATGTTCACACTCCCGTTGTACTCCTCGTGCTGGGGATGTACTTCCGGGTCGCCGTAGACCTCGCTTGTCGACGCGAGAATCGCGCGAGCGTCGTTGTCGCGAGCATACCGGAGTGCGTTGTGCGTTCCCTCACTGTTCGTCAACGCGATTTCGACGGCGTGGGATTCGAAGTCTTTTGGGCTCGCACGGGATGCGAAGTGAAAGACGTAATCCACGTCGCCGAGGTCGGGAAACGGTTCGCGGACATCGTGTTCGAGCGAATCGAACGCGTCGGACTCGATGTGCGCGAGGTTCTTCGGCCGACCGCTTCCGAAGTTATCGAGCGAGGTTACCTCGAAGCCGTCTTCGAGGAGTGAGTCGACGAGATGGCTACCGACGAATCCCGCACCACCCGTGACTACTGCATGGGGTTTCGAACTCACAGTTCGATGGTGCTGTTGTCCCCGACGTTCAGCTGGTTCGCCTCGCTCCGGACGGTCGCGCCGTCGCCGACGATGCTGCCTTCGAGATTGACACTCTCCAGGGTGGCGTTCTCACCGACGATGCTGTTCCGAACGATGCTGTCCGTGATGCGAGCGTTGTCGTCGACGCTCACGTTCGGGCCGACGATGCCCTCTTCCACCACGACGTTGTCCCCGAAGTCGACTGGCGGAACGACGACCGCGTTATCGAGGGAGTCTGCGGCGTTCGTCTCACCCTTCGCCAGGAGGACGCGGTTCGCTTCGAGAAGCGTTTCGGGCCGCCCGCAGTCGTACCAGTCCTCGACCTCGAAAACGTCGATGCGGGCGTCGGACTCGATCATGCGCTGGAGCGCGTCCGTGAGCTGGTACTCGCCGCCAGCCCCGCGAATGTCGTTCTCGACCAGGTGATTGAGCGTGTCGAACAGGAGATCCGTGTTCTCCACGATGTACACGCCACTAATCGCGTAGTTCGACTGAGGATTGTCCGGCTTCTCGACGAGACGCTCGACCCGACTGCCTTCCGAGAGTTCTGCGACGCCGTAGTGCTGGGGTTCGTCGACGGTCTTCACGCCGATACTCGCGTCCGGGTCGTCGAGCGAATCGTGCGCGTCGAGGAACGTCCCGTACCCGTTCTCGAACAGCATATCGCCGAGCGCGATGAGTGCGGGTTCGCCGCGAACAACTTCCTCAGTCTGGTAGATGCTATGACCGAGTCCCTCCGCACTCTCCTGTTCGACGAACTGGAAAGTGAACTCGTCGCCGAACGATTCTTCGGCGTACTCGACAATCTGATCCTGCATCGGGCCACCAACAACGAGGACGACCTCGTCGACTCGAGTTTCTGCGAGGCTGGAGAGAATATGGCCGAGGATGGGACACCCCGCCAGACGAACCATCGCCTTCGGCTTCGTATGGGTCTGTGGGTATAAGCGTGTACCCTGTCCTGCGGCAGGAATGACTGCCTTCATCTTATCTAAGAGGGAATTACAGAGTCGTATAGTCTTTGTTGTCTTCCCGAGCAGACACAGCGGACTTATGGGGGCGGTGACGGAAGGATGAGTAACTGATGAGCCAGGCGGGGAACATAAACATCCGCAAGCAAGCCACGATTTCCTTCGCTGGGAACATAGTGGATACAGGGATCAGTTTTCTTGGTCTGGTGGCGATGGCGTACGTTCTCGGTGCGACAGGGCTCGGGCAGTACTACCTGATTCTCGCCGTCGTGAACGTCGCACTATTCCCGATCACTGGACTCGGACAAGCCGTTCTCAAACGCGGGAGTGAAGAGCCACACGACCCCGCGAAGATATTCGGAACCGGACTCTCAATGGCGTTCCTGTACGTCGCGACAATCGTCGTTATCCTCGCGGGTATTATGATATCGGGCGTAATCCCGATTCGATTCGGGCCGAACGTCATCTTCGCTGCAACGACGGTCTTCGTAACTCGAGCTGCGCTCACTATTCAGATTGACGCATACCGCGGATACGGTCACACAGGATACGCCACGCTTGTCGACAACGCGTACGGAATCCTCCAAACGATACTACAACTCGGAGTTCTCGTACTCGGATTCGAGATTTTCGGACTCCTCGCGGCGACCACACTCGCGACACTCGTGACGGTCGTCGGCCACTACCTCGTTTCGGTGGTCTCAATTTCACGCCCGCAACTCTCTTCCGCGCGATCGTTGATTGCGTACGGACGGTGGAGCGTCCTCTCGTCCGGTATTTCGACTATCTATCAGCGTCTCCCGGTTCTCGTACTCGGGTTCGTTGGGTTGGACGCCGCTATCGGATACTACACGTCTGCGAACCGACTCCTTATGCTCGGAAGTTACGTTGGGGGAAGCCTCGCACCCGCACTGATGGCGAAAACTAGCTCTCAATCGGGTGGAGAAACCACCGGGGAGCTGTTTCAAGAGTTCCGGAACGTCCACCACCACGTCTCGATTCTCGCAGTCGCGTTCGCCTTCGGGAGTTACGCACTCTCCGAGCCCCTCATGGCCACCTTCTTCGATATGACTGACCCCCTTGCTGCCACAGCGCTGGTTGGGTTGACATTCTACCACCTAATTCGAACGCTAACGAGAGTCGAATACGCATTCCTCGATGGTCTGGATATGCCCGAATTAGGAACTCGAAGTATAGCGGTCGGCCTTGTTGTTCAGGCGGTTCTTATCCCCGTATTACTCTCACTATACGAATTCATTGGAATCGTCATAGCGATTGTGCTCGCTCATTTCGTAACACTCGTCATCGCTCAGTTGGTTTTCTGGAGGGAGTTCGGTACTATTCCGCTTCCCGGCGGACTGATCCCTCAAGGGGTGAGTGGTATCGTGATGTTCATCGTCGTTGAGGGGGTCGCCGGTACGCTCGGAATCCCCTCAATTTTCCACTTACTTGCAGTAATCGCCAGTGGGGCAATCGTCTACCTCGGAACATTGACCGTAGTTGATTCCGGATTCAGAGAAGTCGCCCACGTGAGTTTCCGGGACGCTAGAGAAGTCCTCTAATCCGATCGTCCTGCTGGGCGCTTTTACTCAGTCGATGAGGCTTCGTTTCGTCTCCGTATCGAAGACAGCACAACCCCGTGGCCCGATTGCATCTCGATTGACTTCGATGTCGAACTTGTCCTCCATCTCCGATAAGGTCATGTGAACCTCCATCAAAGCGTCCTTATACGCCCCGATATCCCGGAACTTTTCGGGTGCTTCGTATCGTTCCCTCCTAAGCGAAAGAAGGTATGCGAAGGGAGCAACGACCAAGTGGAGGAATCCTCGAACTAACGAAATCCGATTTCGCTGCCCGGTCATTTCTTCGAACGCCCACCGGAGATACGGTCGGAGATGGAGCCCACTCCGAAACTGGTTTGTGATAGTTTCAATGCCGATTTTGACCTTATCCAATCGAGAGGGATGATAGCCAAGTGCTCGCCGAACTCGATGGTGGCTGAGGCTCAGGAGCGCGTTTTCAGCGAGGAGCCTACGATAGAGATCGCGGTCTTCCCCGTAACCCATACTTCGATACGGAATTTCGAGAAGGAGTGATCGGGGAGCCATATAGAGCCCGTATCCGAGAAGTAGAAACTCGTTCTCTTTAGCGTCTTCCAACTCGTGATACAGCGAGACGAACTGCGAGATACACGGCGTGAATTCATCGTCGGCGTCGAGAGATGACAGAATATAGTCCCCTTCTGCCGCTTCGATCGCGTGTTGGCGGGCTTCCCCGTGGTTCGAATTCCCCGCGTCAGCAATTACCCGGAGATTTTCATACTCTTCTTCAAGCCATCGGAGTATCTCGACGCTTCCATCGGTTGACCCGTCATCTACTACGACGACTTCGAAGCGGTCGTCGATTTGCTCAAGAATACTAGTCAATGACTGAGCCACTGTCTCAGCCATATTTAGATGGATGACTGCGACAGTGTATTTTGGTGATTTTTCTATACCCAAATATATTCACCCCACGTTCGGGAACTACTGGAGTTATGACTACCCATATTATTCAAAATCTGGTATATTTGCAGATGGTGTATTTTCTTGGCTCAACAAGAGACTGGAGACGAGCCCAATGCGGTGAACAATCCAAGCTGTTACCTGAATGGCAGTCCCTTGGAAAGAATTATTGCCGAGTTCTAGAGGGGAAAGTGCCCACATCACTCGACCAAAGTTACTGATTCCGAGTGCGTCCCAGAGTAATGGGTCAAGCTTCCCGTATCGATATCGCTTTTCCAAATATTCCCGAATAGTGCCTGCTAAACTGTGAGTCACAACTAGGTCCGGGGCATAGTAAATATCGTAGTGCTCTCTCACCCTGTGGGCTAGTTCTGTTTCTTCATGTCCGTGAACAAACCGCTCATCAAAACCCCCTACTTTTTCAAACACTTCTCGTCGAACAGCCATATTACACCCAATCCATTCTTTCATCGGGCCTTCGGCCTCAGGGAAGTCATATCCAACCTCTGCAAGAGGAGAGTTTTGAGGATGTTGGATATGGCCCCCTACTGCAGGGTACTTGTCAAGTAAGGCAGATGCTCTTTCTAAATAGTTCGGATGAGGGATAGAATCATCGTCAAGGAAAACTAGCTTTTCAGAATTTGCTTTGCGAATTCCTGTATTCCGTGCCTTTGAAGCATTATTCTCCCGCTGTAGCAAAACCTCATAATCTGAGAAGGTTTGTTCGTCAAGTGCGTTTGTGACGGGGATATCATCTGATTTGGAGAGAGTTGGAATGATTACCGATAATTCTGGAGTTGACATTCTATCAGCCATTTATTAGATTGCTCAGTCTCTTTTGAGTATCTTTCTTCCAGTACGGTAAAAGATGTCCAAACCACGGTCTATCATCCCATGAAGAGGAGTGTGGATTTCAAACCCCCGGTCTATCAACACTCGAACGCGATTTGAATGGTTTATTCTTTTTCCAACTACCTCTGCATGTTCTGGATTGTTTATATCTCCTGGAGATCCGTCATGAAGTACCTTCACCTCGCCGATGACTTGAATCGGCCAGGACACGGGGCAATTATATATTGGGGAAAGTGCTGTTAGCTGTAGCTTCTTCTCCTCCCAAATGGCCCTGCGGAAAGAGGCCTGATCTCTTCGAAAGCCTTGTTCTTGATGTATTTGATACCATTTTTGCAGGAAAGCTCTCGTATTGGCAGAATCATCGAAAGCTAGTACTCCTGTCTGGTATATTGGCAAGCTGTCTGGGATCCCATTAAATTCCCGTTCACGGTCGTATCGGAGTTCCCATTCATATGGATCAACTGCTGCAGCAATGTTGAAATTGTCGAGTAAATCAAAAAGTTCCGACACATCCCCAATGATATATGTATCAGTATCTAAATATATTGTCTGGTCAAAAGGTGACTTGAGAAGGTTTCGAGGCTTGTCTGCGAAGTCATCATGTGGGTCGTCATCAATGATTACCTCGTCAAAAACTGGATCACTTACTTCTCGGTGTGCAACCAGACCAATTGGAACATCCATAACCCCTTTTGCACTTTGTGCTGCTTCCCTTGCATCCTCTAAGAACTCGTCAGCAGTGGCAATATACAGTAGCCCGAAATCCTGGCCCATTACTACTTCTTAGAATGTAGTTGGCTGGTGAAGTATTTATTCGTGTTCCTTATGAGCGACATGGACACGGATATCTTTTCTTAAGCAGTAGTCGCTTAGGTCGCCAGATTCTACTAGTCTACTACTCATAATTTCGTACTCGGACTCTTCCAACTTTTCTTTGACTTTTTAGATGTTGGGTTTAAAAATCTATGAGACTTCGCGATAATAGTATGAGGGAGTGTCTCCCAAATCACCAATTATTTTTAATTCCCTCTCCTCACAATCTAGAACTAATACATCAGATAGTGGTATGTCTTCGGGGCCGATTTGGTTTGCGCCAGCAGCCTCTCCTCGTAGATTGGCAGAGTTTCCGACAATACCATGACAGATGTTGATTTCTGCAGGTGGGTTATTCATTTCTACAGTTTCCTGTGCTCTCGAGGCCCAGTCGTTAGCCCCTTCGTAAACGACGATTTTTCCGTTTTCGCCCACTTGTAATGCTGCTATTACCGTTGACACACCCCATCCCCCGCCAACAATCGACACTTGATCTCCCGAGTGGATGTGCTCTCTTATCCCTTTGACTAACGCGTGTTCGTATTCTTTCGGGTTTGGATGCCCCGTTTGCCATGGTATCCAAGTATCCCCGATATACGGGCCGCTCGAACCGATATTCCGTTATACGTAGTCGTTGTGCGGGGAAGCTTGTCTCGGATTGGCCTGTAAAGATACCTTAGTCCGACGCGTATGATATATCTGCCACCTTGACGTCGGAACACGTCAATAGCCTCGTTCAAAATCCCCATTTAGACCCTCATATTAAGTGGCCACGAAGACATCCCTGCATAACATCTCCTGTACACTCTATATCCGATACTAGGTCATTAAGTATTCTGGTTTGGTGGTTCTGATATGGTCAATATAGCATTCGTCACATACTATTGCCCTCACTATCGTACGGGGTTTTTCGAACAATTCGAGAGCCGTCTGGAGGGGGATCTTGACCCAAAGATATTCTTCACAGACCATAAGGAAAACTGGCAAGCGTACGGGGATTTCGATTATGAAGTTCTCCCGCGCTTGAAACCGCGTGAGAGTTACGAAGTCGCACCTACGCTTTTCTATCGACTCTGGCAGTATGATCCCGACGTAATCGTCTCTGGACCTGTTGAACAATTTGCGGCCCACGCGTCGTATCTATATGCGAAGGCGACGGGAACGCCGTTCGTTCTCTGGACTGGCGAATGGACACTTCCAAAGACCACTCTCCGGACTCTAACGTTCCCATTAATTAGGAGAATCTACCATGGAGCAGATTCCTTAGCGGTATACGGGCCGCATATCCGAGATTACGCGGCCGACTTGGGGGTTAATCGAGATAAGATACATCTCGCGTGGAACACGACGGACATTGAGTACTTCCAGAATCCGAGTGAGGACGATGCACGAGAACTACGTGACCGACTCGATATCCCCGAAGACGCACCCGTAGCGTTGTACGTCGGGCGTCACGTGAAGGAGAAGGGGCTTGAATACTTGATTGACGCATTCCGTGAAATCGTCGACGACATCGAACCGACGCCGTATCTTCTCATAGTTGGTGACGGAGACCGGAGAGACGAATTAGAGGAACGGGCCGCTGACCTAGACACCGTTCTTTTCCCTGGATACGTAGAGAACAAGGATCTTCCGCCGTACTACGGACTGGCCGATGTCTTCGTATTGCCCTCTATTCAAACCGAAATTTTCCGCGAGCCGTGGGGACTCGTTGTCACTGAAGCGATGGCGTCGGGAACACCGGTCATAACTACGAGTGAAGTAGGAATCGCTGCGGCAGGCGTTGTCAAGGACGGCGAAAACGGATACATAGTTCCCGAACGAAATCCGATGGTTCTCGCAGACCGGCTCGAACGGCTACTCACGGACGAGGGCCTGCAGAGCGCGATGGGCGAGACCGCTGCAGAAGTGATATCTCAATACGATTATGACAAGATGGTCGACGGTTTCGTCTCCGCTATCGATAATGCATTGGGCACTCAGAGTATCGATTCGTAAACGCTCTCATATTCTCCAGTTACATCGCCCCAGGTGCCGACAGATTCGGACGGCGCGCTAAATTCAACGACGTTTCGAACTGCAGTAGCGACAGAGTCCGAATCCGTGTCGGAGACACACTCAACATCATCTCGTCCACACCAGTCCTGTAGCGCTGTTGCCGATTTCAACACACAGGGCGTTCCCGCGGATAGTGATTCTGCGACGGTGAGGCCGAACGATTCGAACGACGATAGGGAAACGTGGGCGTCGGCACCCGCGTAGTAGGCAGGTAGTTTGTCGTGGTCGACGTTTCCGAGGAATTCCACGCGGTCGTCAACCCCGACATCGATAGCAAGCTGCTCAAGCGTGTCCCGATACGGGCCGTCCCCTGCTACGAGAAGATCGTACTCGGGGAGCTGAGGAAGCGCGTTAATCGCGTGCTGGATTCCTTTGTAGTCTTCGAGACGTGCAACACACAGCAGATACGGCCGGTCACGTTCCAGTGGTTCAGCGTTCTCGAATCGCTCGGTTTCGACACCGAGCGGAATTACGGTACTCTCGACTCCGAGGTCGTCCCTCACTTGTTGACGTTCCCACTCGCTCACGGAGACGACTTCGTCTACTGAATGGAGTGCACGTCGAAGTACGGGCCGATACGCGTCGAGAAGGCGATCGCGAAACCCGCTCGCGCTGTGACCGTGGTAGTACGTCGTGGCGACCGTCGGGACGCGACTACTCAACGCGGCAAACGAGAACGAGAGCGCGTGCACGTTATGCACGTGGAGGACATCGTATTCAGTCCAGAGTCGAGGGTTGGCCAGCTGCGGCGCGAAATGAAAGGCTTCGTTCGGAGAAAGACCAAAGTGTCGGCGAACTCTGACGCCGTTGCGTACCTCTTCAGCGGGAAGAGTGGCTGTCCTACCCGCTGTTTCGACAGTTACCTCGTGACCGCGCTCAACGAGTCGTTCGCTCACCTCCTTCACTTGTGTCTCGACGCCGCCAGTGTGAGGAGTATACCGCGGAGAAACCTGGCAAATTTTCACGGATACGCGTAGATAAGGCTATCCGAGTAATTACTCCTTGTGAACCTCCACGCGCTGACAACCCCCCTACAGGAACCAACACTCATAAGCACGAACTCCCCCGTTTCTAACCCATGCACCTCGTCCAGGTCGCTCCGTACGTCACGTATCCCCCTCGTTTAGGTGGGGATCATCGGACGCACGGCCTGGTGAAGGAGTTCCCGGAATTCGACGACGTAGTGGAGCGGTTCTGTCAGGGTGGGTCGCCGGCGATGTACAAGTCGTTCGACTTCCGCCGGGAAGTCGATATCGCGGATGGATACACCGAGTACCGGCATCTGCATCCGCTCCACGAACTCCTCAAGGCTCCGATGCTTCTGGGGTATCCGAACGTGTTCCAGAGCCAAGCTCTCAAGATAGCGAGCGACGGCCTTGGTCGAATGCTCGATGACGCGGATGTCGTGCTGGCGCGGGAGCCGTGGCAGACGCCGTTCGTACTCGACCAGGTGGGCGACGAAACTCCAGTCGTGTTTTCGAGTCACAACGTGGAGACGGAGCGGTTCGGGGATATCGACCAGCCGGTGTTCGAGTCGTGGTTCGAGGAGCGCGTGGACGCGCTGGAGCGAACGTCAGTGGAGGGCGCGGACGCGATCGTGTGTACGAGCGAGCGGGACGCGGACGTGTACCGGGAGAAGTACGACCCGGGCGGCCCCATTCTCGTTGCGCCGAACGGGACGTACGAGGACGACCTCCGAGAGCATCACCCTGACTCGCGTGGGGCAGCACGTGTTCGCCAGCGATACGAAATTCCCGAGGAGGCGACTGTCTGTCTGTTCATGGGGAGTGACTACAAGCCGAACGTCGAGGCCGCGAACGCAGTCGTCGATGTCGCCCGCGAGTTCGACGACGAGTCCGAGCGCGTCCACTTCCTCGTGATGGGGAGCGTCGGGAACGCGCTCGACGACTCGGGACTCCCGGAGAACGTCACCGTCACGGGGTACGTCGAGGACGACTTCGAGGCGCACTTCGACGCGGCAGACATCGCCCTCAACCCCATGCAGTCGGGCGGCGGAACGAACATCAAACTCATCGACTACTTCGCTCGCAGTCTTCCGGTGATTTCGACGCCGTTCGGGGTTCGCGGAACCCGCGTCACCGACGGCGACCACGTCCTCGTCGCCAAACTCGACGGCTACCCCGACGCAATAGCCCGGCTCGCCGACAAGCCGCCCGAGCGAGCGGAGCTCGGGGACGCCGCCCGCCGACTCGCCGCCGACGAATACACGTGGGAAGCGTCCTCACGGGCGCTCCGCGAGTTCGTCGTGGACGAGTTCGGGCCGTTCTGACCGTCCATCATCGAGAACACAATTCTTATTCGCGGAGTCCGAATACCGGGTAGCGTGACGGTTGGTTTGGTCCTCCCCGCGTACGAGCCGGACACCGGAAAACTCCGGTCGTACGTGGACGCCCTCCTCGACGTTCTCGAGCCCGCTGTCGTCCGCATCGAGCTCGATGCACCGGGCGGCTCCAGCCTGTCGTTTCCCGAGTACGACGCCGTCGAGGTGAACGTCGTCGGGGAGCGCCGGGGGAAGGGCCTCGCGATTACGCAGGGATTCGAGTCCTTGGACACGAACGTGCTCGCGTTCGCGGACGCGGACGGCAGCACGCCCGCCGACTCCATCGCCGACGTAGTCCGGGCGGTCGACGACGCGGACGTGGCGGTCGGCTCTCGAAGACATCCCGAATCCCGGATTCAGACGCATCAGAGCGTGCTGCGGCGGAAGCTCGGTGACGCGTTCGCGTGGGGAAGCCGCGTCCTCCTCCCGGTCACCCTCTCAGATTACCAGTGCGGAGCGAAGGCGCTCACCCGCGACGCCTGGCACACAGCCCGCGACTTCCTCTACGAACCCGGGTTCGCGTGGGACGTGGAACTCGTGACGGTGGCGGACGCGCGCGGCCTCGACATCGCGGAAGTCCCCGTCGAGTGGGAGGACGACCCGCGTTCGACCGTGGACACGCGGGAGACCGTGAAGGAACTCGCGCGAACGGTCATCTCGCTCCGGGGACGGTACGCGAGTATCGCGGACGGAACCGAACACCTCTCTCGAACGCGGTTGGTGGAGCGATGACGCTCGCAGAAGACATCCAGGCGCTGATTCGGGGCGTGCGCGCGGGCCAGTTCCTCTCCGTCGGCATCGTCGGCGCGCTCTTCGACACCCTCGTCCTCACACTCGTCGTGGAGTTCGCCGGTATCGAGCCGTTCTGGGCGAAGTTCGTGAGCGCGGAAGCCGCCATCATCCTCATGTTCGTCGTGAACGACCGCTGGACGTTCTCCGAGGAGGCGGGCGGCGGCCTCGTCCCGACGGGAAAGCGGTTCGTGCGTTCGAACGTCGTGCGCGCCGGCGGCGTCGCGGTCGCGCTGTCCGTGCTCTACGTGCTCAACGGCTACTTCGGCGTCTGGTACGCGCTCGCGAACGTCATCGGCATCGGCGTCGGGTTCGTCGTGAACTACGTCGCGGAAAGCCTGTTCACGTGGCGCGTCCACATGGAGTAGGAAACGCCGAGAGAAGCATGTTAGTACGTTTCTACGTCTACGTTGAGACGTTCGAAGTCGGTGACGTTCCGCGTGAGCACGGGTTCGTCGACGACGTCCGCGGTCGCAGCGATGATGACATCGCCGTCCCCGACCGGCGTTCCGTCGTTCTGTAGCTCGCCGGCGAGCCGGCCGGCCTTCCGCATGACGACGCTGTCGGCGGGATGAATCGGTTTCGAGGCGAGAACGGTCTCAACGGTCTCGCGTTCCGCCTCGGACTCTATCGCACGGGCGACGCCGTAGTGCAGTTCGAAGAGCGTCATCGCGGAAATCCGCTGTTGCACGAGATTGTTCTCCAGCTCGCGCGCCGTCGCAACGGCGTCCTCGTCGCCGTTCATCAGGTCGATGAGGAATAACGTATCGAGCAGCACCACTACGCCTCCCGCACGTGCTCCGCCGTCTCTTCAAGGTCGTCCGCGCGTCGTGTCCGACGATCCTCGACGGCATCACGGAGTGCGTCCGCTTCCTCGTCACTGAGCACGCCAGCGATATCGAGGAGGGAGCGCTCGCCCGCGAGCCGGAGGACGACCTCGGAGAACGTCTCGTCCCCGCGCTTGTGCGCGGCGAGTCGCTCGTAGGCCTCCTCGGAGAGCCGGATACTCTTCGACATATGCATACAGTTGTATGCAGCCCTGCAAAGTCCTTTCGCCGGTATCGTGGCGCGTCCACGTCGAGTAGTCCGGGGCGATGCGTTGAAGCGGACGGCGCGTAACCATGCACGTATGCCGGAGACGTTCACGCACGACATCGACGTGCAGTTCCGCGACCTCGACACGCGCGTCCACGTGAACCACGTGATGTACGCGTCCTACTTCGAGCACGCGAAGGAACGGCTCTACGAGGAAGTGCTCGGAGTGTCGCTCGCGGACTCCCCGACGGTGGTGCGGTCGCTGAACGTGGAGTACCGGGATTCGATTCCACCCGACAGCACGGTGACCGCCGAGCTCTCCCCGATTTCGGTGGGGAAGAGCAGTCTCACCATCGACTACGAACTCCGCGTCGCGGGTGACGTGGTGGCGACCGGGCAGACGGTCTCCGTCTACCTGGACGAGGACGGCCGGCCGACCGCGATTCCGGACGACTGGCGGGACGCCCTCGCCGACTACGAGTAGAACGGCAATCCTTTTCCACGCGCCACCGAGAGTACGGATAGATGTACGGGGACGTGTGCGCGCTCATCCCGACCTTGAACGAGGCCGAGACCATCGGGAGCGTCATCGACGGCCTGCGCGAGGAGGGCCTGGAGAACGTCCTCGTCGCGGACGGCCACTCGACGGACGAGACGCGCGAAATCGCCCGCGACCACGGCGCGACCGTCTTCGAGCAGTCCGGCTCCGGGAAGGGCCAGGCCGTCCGGGAGGCGGTGCGGCGCATCGACGCCACCTACGTCCTCATGCTCGACGGGGACGGCACGTACCGCACCGAGGACGCGCCGACGGTGTTGGAGCCGGTGGTGTCGGGGGACGCAGACCACGTGGTCGGCGACCGGTTCGCGAACATGGAGTCGGGCGCGATGACGCGACTCAACCGGGTCGGGAACTCCCTCATCAATCGGGCGTTCGCCCGCATCCACGGCCACGACTACGAGGACATCCTCTCCGGCTACCGCGCGTTCACCCGGGAGTCGTTCGAGAAGATGAGCCTCACCGCGGACGGGTTCGGTATCGAGACGGAGATGGCGGTCGAGTGCGCGCGCCACAACCAGACCGTGCGCGTCGTGGACATCACGTACAAGCCGCGGCCCGAGGACTCGGAGACGAACCTCCATCCCGTGACGGACGGCGCGCGCATCATCTACACGCTCTACCGGCTCGCGAAGACGAACAACCCCCTCTTCTACTTCGGGAGCGTCGGCGGCGGCGCGCTCCTCCTCAGCCTCGTGCTCGGCGTCTACGTCGGCTACGAGTGGTTCGTCCGGGGCGTCTCCCACAACGTCATCGCCGTCGCCGCCGGCGTCGCACTCCTGTTCGGCGTGCAACTCATCATGTTCGGCGTGCTCTCCGACCTCTTCGTCACCCTTCACCGCGAGCAGTTACGCCGCCTCGAACAACACCAAGAACGCTCAGAAGAGTGACTTCAGGCCCTTCGCCACGACGCGCGGAATGTTCTTGCGGGACGTGCGGTAGGCGTCGTCGAGCGCGCGCGCCGCGCCGTCCAACACGCCGGGGCCGTGTCCGGAGAGGATGCGCTCGGGTTCGAGGCCCCGGAGCGCTTTCGGCGGGAACGCGCGCAGCATCGGGTGGACGCCGATGCGCTCGTCGCCCGCCCGGAAGTACTCGGTGTCCCCGAGGACGTCGGCGACGACGAGCGTCTCCCCGTCGTACAGCGCGGCCTCCCGCCAGCCCGGCACGTCCACCGCGTGCAACACCTCGAACCCCGTGTCTTCGAGTTCGCCCGAGAACGGCGTGCTCGGCCCGGAGAGTTCGGGCGTGACGAAGCTCGGAACGTAGACGGGCGCGTCGTGGCGGTCGCCGAACGCGTCCGCGTCCCGCGCGTGCCGGTCGCTCAACACGACGACACCCGCCACCTCGCCGCCGAACTCGCCGACGAGGTCGTCCACACCGGGCGCGTCCACGGGGTCGATGACCCACGCGTCCCCGTCGATTTCGAGGACGTGACTCGCGCGCGCCATCGCCTCCTCCGGGTGGGCGATCCAGCCGACGCCGCCGTCGAACCGGTCTATCTCGCGGTACTCGTCCGCCGGCCCGTCCGCACGGATGACCATACGCCCGTTTGGGTCGCATCCCGGATACGTCTTCGTACCGCCCCCGAGAGTTTACGGGCTGGCCCGCAATCCATCGGTATGAGCGACCACGAGTACGCGCGCGTCCACGTTCCCGACGTCGAGAGCACGCCGAACCCGACCCGGGAGAAGAAGGAAGTGGACGAGGCCGTCGGCGCGTCCAGGTTCGGGTTCAACGTCTACACTGCCGACCCCGGCGAACGCCTCCCCTGGGGCTACCACCGCCACCCCGACCACGAGGAACTGTTCTACGTCCTCGCGGGCGAACTCCGCGTCCAGACCGCGGACGGCACCGAACACCTGAACGCGGAGGACGCCTTCTTCGTCCCGGAGAACGCGCCCGTCTCCGCGGAAGCCGTCGGCGACCGACCGGCGCGCGTTGTCGCCGTCGGCGCGCCGAAGGACGCCGACGATGCAATAATCGAGGAGGAGTGCCCGGTCTGCGGCGAGGTGACGGGGCGAACGCACGACGTAGCGGGCGACGAGTACGTCTTGTACTGCGAGTCGTGCGGCGCGGAAGTGACGCGGTTCGACTAATCGACTTTCTCCGTCG
The DNA here is from genome assembly GCF_020614395.1 of Salarchaeum japonicum. Taxonomy (NCBI): domain Archaea; kingdom Methanobacteriati; phylum Methanobacteriota; class Halobacteria; order Halobacteriales; family Halobacteriaceae; genus Salarchaeum; species Salarchaeum japonicum. The sequence goes on from NZ_CP085324.1 coordinate 1,445,294, forward strand.
TGTCGAACGTCTCCGGTTCGAACAGGTAGCCGAAGAGCGCGCCGAGCGCGTGCAACGCGTACACGAGCGGGGACGCGACGAACACGAGGTAGTCCCAGCGGTCGGTGTCCTCGTAGTAGGAGAGCCCGACCGCTATCCAGACGAACATGAACCCGACGAACGCCGCGGAGAACACGCGGAACTCGGTGCCGAACGCGACGTGGGGATTGTAGTAGTACCCGAGGAAGGTGATGACGGGCGCGAACGGACTGACGGCCCAGGACGCGTTCCGCACCGCGTACAGCACCCAGTAGCGCGGCGGCAACAGCCTGTCCTGGCCCTTCGTCCCGGCCTCCCAGCGCCGCCGCTGGAACACCATCTCGCGCACCGACGGCGGCGCTTGGTTCCGAAAGCGCGTCTCCACCACGTCGAACGACGCCCCCCACTCCACGACCGCCTTCCACACGAACACGGTGTCCTCCACGAGCGACGGGAACTCCCACGTCACCGCGTCCTCCACGGACTTCCGCACCGCGATACCGCCGCCCCACGCGTACAGCGGAATCCCGAGTTTCGGGAACGCGCGCTGTTCCACCTGGAACCCCATTCGGACGATTTCCGCCCAGTACGCCAACCGCGACCCCGTGTACGCGGGGTACTCGCGGAACTGCACGATGTCGCTGTCCGGCAGGCCGTCGAACCCCTCCATCCGGGTGTCCTCGTCGAGGTAGAGCACGAACTCGCGCTCGCAGGGGACGTGCCGGCGCGCCCACTCCAGCGCCCGGCCCTTCCGGGTCGCGATCGACTCCACGTCGTCCGGGACGACGTGCACGCTCGCGCCCGCGACGTCGATGGGGGATTCGGCGACGACGTGCACGTCCGTGAGTTCGTCCGGAATCGCGTCCACCGTCTCCTGCACCACGGACTCCGCGTCCACGGTGAGCACGCGCACCTGCACGTCGTCCGCGCCGTACTCCAGGGGCGGGGTCTCGTAGGAGCGCGCGAGCCACATCTCGTACGTCCAGAACCCCGCCGACGCCGTGTAGAGAGAAATCATCCCCCAGAGCACGACGGACGCGAGCGACGGCAGCCAGGACGGAACTCCCCCGAACACGTCCGCCCAATCGACCGCGGGACGGTTAAACCCCTACAGTCGGTCGGTGTCCACGTCCACGCCCGGCGGCGTCACCACGAGGAAGGAGCGAAAGTGCATCAGCGTCCCGCCCGCGTCCTTCACCGGGCCCGCGAACCCGCCCGCGAGGTCGTCGAGGTCGCCGTCCACCGCCAGCACGAGCACGTTCCCCGCCTCCAGCTCGCCCAGCCACTCCTCGTCGCCCGTCTCCCCGTCGAGGACGCCGAGGACGACGCGGCCCTCGAAGTCCGAGTCGAGTTCGGGCGAGAGGTGTTCCTCCGCGCTCCGCAAGTCCAGTTCGAAGTCACTCATAGGCGGGCGGACGCACCCCAGGGGCAAAAGTCGCCCCCTCCACTTATGCCCGCGCGGCCACACGTCCCACGTATGCCGAAAGTCCACCTCAGCGAGGAAACCATCGAGCGACTCGACCAGGTTCGGGACGACGACGAGTCCTACGACGAGATCGTCGAGGAACTCATCAACATCTACGAGTCCGAAGAACTGACGCTCCACCACGGCGGCGACGGCGTCTAAGCCGCGGCCTCCCGAACCTCGTCCCAGCGACCGTTCTCTTCGAGTTTCTCCTGCAACGCGTCCGCGTACTCCTGCGCGAGCGCCGCGGCCTCCGACTCGCGCTCCTCGTCCGGCGAGTCGTCGCTCCCGCCGAGACCGAGCGCGCGCTTCACGCTCCCGAGAATCCCGCCGTCGTCGTCGGACTGCTGGCCGCCCGCCATCGCCGCCATCCCCGACTCGACGTTGTCGAGTTCGTCCATCACGTGCGTCAGGTTCGACGTGTCCGCGACGAGCCGCGCGCGCTCCGGGTCGCCGGGGTTCTCGATGTCGAACTCCACCGCGGTCATCACGAGCCCCCACTGCTGGTTCGAGAACGAGGACGCCTCCACGCGGTTCCGGAACTCGTCGTCCACCCGCATCCGCTCGCCGACGATTCGGTCCTGCCAGTCGCTCATACCCGATGGGTGGACGGCCGGGGGCTTGAACGCCCGGGTTCGCGAGAGGGCTGTGTTTAGTTACGGATGACGAGTGAGGCGAGTGAATTTTGTGCCGGTTGCTGGGAGAAATCGCCCGCCTTACCGGGAGTAGCGTCTAGATTGATCTGGGATTTCTATCAATTCCTCCCTCCCCCTCTTACTTCAGACTCCTTATATTCCAGTACCAATAATCGCAATGCCAAAGACAACCAAGAGAGGCCCTATAATGCGCCCTATAGCAACTGACGTTTCACTCATCTCGATTTGAGACGGGCGTTGGGTCGTTCCCATGGATTTCAGCCACCGGTTCAGGAGATCGATAGAGGGATGGTTTATTGCGGAAAGTGCTCCGACCATGGCAAGGGCGAAGCCAAAAACCACGGCAACCCAGTCAACCATTATACTGCGTATCGCATTCGCCAGCATTAATATCTGGGAGAGAATTCTTTGGTGGTGTTTAGTTACGGATGACGAGTGAGGCGAGTGAATTTTGTGCCGGTTACTGGGAGAAATCGCCCGCCTCGCCGGAAGTAGCGGCTGAATTGATCTAGAGGTAACACTACCCGCACGAGCACCCCGAGTTTTTCCGCGCGGCCCGCGAGACCCCGGTATGGTCACCGTCGCCGCCTGCCAGCTCGCCCTCGCCGACCTCGACGCGGACGCGAACCTCGACGCGATAACCGCCCGATTGCGCGGCCTTCCCGACGACGCCGGGGTCGCCGTCTTCCCCGAGTACGCGCTCACCGGGTTCGTCCCCGACGACCGAATCGAATCCGCCGCCCTCACCCGGGAGAGCGACCGGCTCGCCCGCCTCGACGCGCTCGCCGACACGCACGACACCGCGATTCTCGCGGGCTTCGTGGAGGACGCGGGCGACGCGTACCACAACACCGCCGTCTACGTCACGCCCGACGGCGACCGGACGTACTATCGAAAGCGCCACCTCTGGGCGGACGAAGCCGACGTGCTCGCGCCCGGCGACGAGCGCGTCATCGTCGAATCACCGCTCGGCCGCACGGGACTCGTGACGTGCTACGACCTGAACTTCGTCGCGGAGAGCGCGGCGTTCACCGGCGACCGAGTGGACGCGCTGTTCGTCGTCGGCGCGTGGCCCGCGCCCTACGCGCAGAACTGGAACCTCCTCCTGCGAGCGCGGGCGCTCGACGGCGTGCGCTGGGTCGTCGGCGCGGGCCGAACCGGCCGCCGCGACCTCCCGGACGCGCGCGTCACCGACTACGCCGGCCAGTCCCGCGTGATTCGCCCCGACGGGAGCGTCCAGGCCGCGCTCAACCGCCGCGAAACCGACCTCGTCGCCGACATCGACCCCGACGACCTCGCCGACCACCGCGAGTTCATCCCCGTCGTGTAGCGGCCACACGGTTTTTTCCGGCCGCGCCCGCACCCACCGAGTATGTCCGACGACATCGACGTCGAAGTCGAAGTGGAGGTCGAAGTCGACTCCGAAGAACTCGAATTCGAGGGGAGTTCGACGGAGTACGAGGCCGAACTCGAAGCCGACGGCATCGAAATCGAAGTCGAAGCCGAAGTCGAAATCGAGGACGGCGAAGCGGGCGAAGGCGACGACGATGAGGCGGACGCAGACGACGAAGAAGACGCGGGCGAAGCGGAGAGCGACGAGTCAGAGGAAGCGTTGGACGAGAGCGACGTGACGGAGGACGCCGTGGAGCGCCACCTGGAGCGCGAGGGCGAGGGCGACCACGACGAGATGGACATGGCCTAAGACCGGTTAGAGCCCGCAGCCCGAAATCGTGGTGCAGTCGACGCCGGCGTCTTCGAGGGCGGCGATGTACTCGTTGAGGCCGATGGCGTCGCTGGCGATGTGGCCGGTGACGACGAGGTTCTTGTCGTCGTACTCCTCGCGGAGTTCGGCGGCGTCGCTCGCGGAGACGTGGATGTAGATGACGGTGTCGACGCCGTTCTCGAAGTAGGCGCGCGCCACGTCGGCCCCGCCGTTCGTGCCGGCGGCGTGGTGGACGGCGACCTCGCCGAGTTCGTTGTCGTCCGCGCCGACGCGGGTCTCGATGTCGGTTCTGGCTTCTCGAATCTCCTCGAATTCGGCGTTGAACGCGTCCGTGAGGTCGGCGACGGTGTCGGACTCGTCGAGCGTCTCGACCACGTCGACGAACGCGCGGCGGCCTAATTCGTCGGGCGCGAGGTGGACGTTCATGTACGGCTGGTCGAGGTACTCCGCTATGCTGGGGTTGTGGCGGTAGTTCGCGGCGTGCGCGCCGTACTCCGCGCCCTCGCGGATGCCGTCGGCGGCGTCCTCGGCCTCGTCCTCGGGGACGCCGTGCGCGGTCATGAACTCGACCTGCTTGTCGAGCACGTCCGTGAAGTCGAGGCGCGCGTCGTCGCCCGCGGGGTGGTGGGCGAGCGCGAGGTCGAACCCCTCGCGGTGCGCGAGCTGGATTTCGGGGCTTTCGAGGTCGATGCCGACGAGCGCCGTCTCGATGTCGTCGCCGGGGACGTAGGTGGTGCTGTCGCCGGGCACGTCGTCCCAGCCGACGAGGTCGAGACTGACCTGCATGATCTCCCCGGTAGTGAGTCCCATACTCGCGCGTGGGGTGTCGGGCACGTGTAAGGTGGGAAAGCGGCAACCCCGTTTCCGGCAAGCCGGCCCGCGGTCAGCACGGCTTTAGGACGCCCCCTGATATGTGGACGCGATGACGGACGACCTCTTCACGCCGCTCGAACTCAGGGAGACGGAGATTCCGAACCGACTGATGCTATCCCCGATGTGTCAGTACTCCTGCGACGGCCTCGACGGCCTCGCAACGGAGTGGCACAACGTCCACCTCGGCACGCGCGCCGTCGGCGGCGCGGGTCTCGTGATGGCCGAAGCGACCGCCGTGGAACCGCGCGGCCGCATCACCCCCCACGACCTCGGCATCTGGAGCGAAGAGCACGCGGACGCTCTCAAGCGCACCACGGACTTCATCGAATCCCAGGGCGCGGTCTCCGGCATCCAGCTCGCGCACGCCGGCCGCAAAGCCTCCACGCACCGGCCGTGGGCGGACGAGAACGGCTACGTCCCCATTGAGGACGAGGGCTGGGAAGTCGTCTCCGCGACGGACGAACCCTACCCCTACGAGACCGACCACCCCACGCACGCGCTCACCACCGACGAAGTTGAGGGCGTCGTCGAGTCCTTCCGCGAGGCCGCCGAACACGCGCTCGACGCCGGCTTCGACGTGCCCGAAGTCCACGCCGCCCACGGCTACCTCCTCCACCAGTTCCTCAGCCCCGTCACCAACGACCGCGACGACAAGTACGGCGGGAGCTTCGAGAACCGCACCCGCATCGTCCGCGAGGTCGTCGAGGCCGTCCGCGACGTCTACCCCGACGACAAACCCGTCTTCGTCCGCATCAGCGCGACCGACTGGATAGACGACGAACCCAGCTGGGACGTCGAACAATCCACCCGACTCGCCGACCAACTCAGCGAGGCCGGCGCAGACCTCATCGACGTCTCCACGGGCGGCATCTCCCCAAAGCAGAACATCGAATGGGTCGGCCCCAACTACCAACTCCGCTTCGCCGAACACATCCGCGAGAACAAGACCTCCGACATCAAAATCGGGAGCGTCGGCGGCATCACCACCCCCGAACAGGCCGACGCCCTCGTCCGCAACGACCGCGTCGACCTCACCATCGTCGGCCGCAAATTCCTCCGCGACCCCTACTTCGGCCTGCACGCCGCCCAAGAACTCGGCCAGGAAGACGCCAACCGCCCGCCCTCCCAGTACCTCCGGGGCTTCTAACCCACCTTTTTACGGTGAGGAGGTCGCTCCGCGACCCCCTCCGGCAAAAAACCTGGAGGGAAAATGCCGGTCGCCTCCGGCGACCGGAGCTCACGCGACGGACTGTGCGGCCTGAGCGTGACTCAGTCAGACGGTTCGTCTGACGCGAAATCGCGGCGCGAAGCGCCGCGAATGCTCACAAACGCCGCGAGCGCTCGATTCCTCTTGAGTGGTTTCACGCATCGGACGAACGTTCAAGTAGGAAGCCGCGGCCAGCGGGCGGTATCTACTGAGAATCGTCGCGCGTCGGGCCGCGAAACCCGGCGACCAGCCGGCGCGCGAACCGCGGGGTCGTCGTGTCAGCCACAAAACCCGGATTTAAGGGTTCGGCGAGCGTTCAGTCCGACGAGACGTGACTCGTTCGCCCACCCCCGAGAGACCGCCGGCCGCGAGTAGCGCCCGATGAGCCTGCGCGTCCGCTGGCGCGCAAGCCTGAAACTCGTCGGTGTCGTCCTGAAGTGGCTGTGGGTGCCGCTCACGGCACCGCTCCTCGTCGCGCTCTACGACGGCACGCCCATCCTCCCGTTCGTCGTTCCGATGGCCGTCACTGCGCTCCTCGGGGTGTCGCTCGAACGAATCCCGGAAGACGCCGACGTGCACGTCCGCGAAGCCTTCCTGATGGTCGCGCTCACCTGGCTGAGCGTCGCCGTCGCCGGGTCGCTCCCATTCCTCATCGCGCAGAACGGCGTGCTCGCACATCCCGTGAACGCGCTGTTCGAGGCGATGAGCGGCGTCACCACGACCGGCGCGACCGTCATCGTGGACTTCGACGCGCACTCGCGCGCCATCTTCCTCTGGCGGTCGCTCCTCCAGTGGCTCGGCGGCCTCGGCGTGCTCGTGCTCGCGACAGCCGTCCTCTCCCGCGTCTCCGTCGGTGGCGCGCAACTCATGGAGACGGAGACCCAGACGAAGGACGTCAAGCTCACGCCGAAGATTTCGGAGACGGCGCGGTTGCTCTGGACGATTTACATCGCGCTCACGGCGCTCGCCGTCGCCGTCCTCTACACCCTGAACCTCGCGGGCGTCGCGCCCGAGATGACGCTGTTCGACGCCATCGCGCACGCCCTCACGTCCGTCTCGACGAGCGGGTTCTCGCCGCGCGCGAACAGCATCGCGGAGTTCTCCCCGGCGGTGCAGTGGGCGCTCGTGCCGTTCATGGTCGCGGGCGCGACGAGTTTCGTCCTCATCTACCACGCCGCCACCGGGGACACGAATCGCGCGCGCAACAGCAGCGAGTTCCGGTTCTACATCGGGACGCTGACGGCGTTCGCGCTCGCCGCCGTCACCCTCCTCACGCTCGACTCCGGCCTCGGACTCTCCGGGCTGGAGACGGTGCGGCACGCGGTCTTCCAGGTAGTATCTATCGTGACGACGACCGGGTACGCGAGCACGGACTTCAACGTCTGGTCGTCGAGCGCGAAGGCCCTGCTGTTCGCGGGGATGTTCGTCGGCGGGATGGCGGGGAGCACGACGTGCTCCATCAAGGCCGTGCGGTGGCTGGTCGTCCTGAAGTCGCTGCGCCGCGACCTCTACACGTCCGCGCTCCCGGACGCCGTCCGGCCGGTTCGGATGGGCGGGAGCGTCGTGGAGGAGGAGACGGTTCGCGACATCTACGCGTACGTCCTCCTGACGCTCGTGTTCTTCGCGGCGGCGGCCGCGTTCGTCGCTATCGACGCCGCGCGCGTCGGCCTGGCGGTGAGCGAGTTCGAGGCGATGGGCGCGGCGGCGTCCACCTTCCTGAACATCGGGCCGGCGTTCGGGCTCGCGGGTCCGCTCGCGAACTACGAGTCCTTCCCGGTCTCGACGAAGCTCGTGATGACGGTGCTGATGTGGATCGGCCGCATCGAAATCGTGCCCGTGCTCGTGTTGTTGACGCCGACGTTCTGGCGGTCTTAGACCTGTCTCGCGGCGAGGAGCGCGCCGACGAGGACGAACCCGGCCGCGGCGACGAACGCCACCGGGTAGCTCGCGCTGGTGGCGAGCCAGCCGCCGAGGAGGCTCCCGAGGCCGGTCGCGATGCCGCCGAGCGCGCCGTACGCGCCGAGCGCGTCGCCGCGTATCGCGGGCGGTGCGAGGCGGGTGACGATGCTCGTGGCGGTGACGGCGACGACCGCCCACGTCACGCCGACGGCGAGGAAGAGCACGAGGAGCGCGAGGAGCCCGGGGAGCGCGGGGAGGAACGCGACGAGCGCGACGGCGGGGAAGAGGAAGACGCGCGCGGCGAGCGCGGCGAGTTGGACGAGTCGCGCGCCGTACTGCGTGGCGAGCGCGCCGGCGCGGGCGTAGAAGGCGGCGGAGGCGGCGCTGGACGCGAGGAACACGACGAACACGTCGGTGGAGCCGTAGCCGAGGTCGGTAAGGAAGGCGGGGAGCGGGCCGAAGAACGTCGCGAACCCGGTGAACGCGAGGAAGACGGCGGCGAGGTAGGCGGCGAGCGCGGGCGTGAGTCGCGCGGCGAGCGTTCGGGGGTGGAGGCGGCGTATCGCCCAGAACGACCGGAGGCCGCTGAAGGGGTTGATGCGGGCGGCGCGCCCGGAGCCGCGGAGGACGCGCTCGACAGTCGCGGTGGAGCGCCCGAAGCGCTCGATGGAGACGGTGGGCTGGGGGAGCCAGCGCCACGCGAGGACGAACGCGAGCGCGGTGACGGCGGTGGAGAGGCCGAAGAACCAGCGCTGGGCGGCGACGGGGGCGAGGACGCGGCCGGCGACGGCGGCGTTCCAGACGGTGCCGGCGAGGAGGCCGGCGAGCCAGCCGTACCCCTGCACTTCGTTGAGGCGGCCGATGCGGGCGTCCCAGCCGGATTCGGGAACGTCGGCGACGGCGAGGAGGGTGAGGACGGGCGCGGCGGCGGCGGCCGCGAACAGCAGGGCGGTGTTCGCGGCGACGACGAACCAGACGGAGGAGACGAGGGGGAAGACGGCGAACGCGAGCGCGGCCGCGCCGAGGCTGATGAGGACGAACGGCCGGTAGCGGCCGGTCGTGGAGGCGAGGCGTCCCCACGCGAGCGCGCCGGGAACGCCGGCGAACGCGCCGGTCGCCGCGATGAGGCCGACGACGAACGCGTCCGCGCCGAGCGCGAGCGCGTACAGCGGGACGAGGACGGACGCCGCGCCGATGGCGGCGTACCCGAGCGCCCACGCGTACAGCCAGCGGTCGGAAGTCACGCTCGTGAGGTATCTCGGGCGTGTGAAAGCGGTTGCGTTCGCGGAAGAACGCCGTGTTTATCCCCCGTGGTTCTGTGCGGTTTACCCGATGAGTTCTGACGAGACGCCCCCCGAGGGGATGGCGGGCGAACCGGGAACGGAGCGCGTGGAGTCGTCCATGGTGGAGTACGGTATCGAGGACGAACCGCCGCTGGGGCGCGCGGCGGCGCTCGGCCTCCAGCACTACCTGACGATGGTCGGCGCGAACATCGCGGTGCCGCTCATCCTCGCGTCCGCGATCGGGATGCCGGTGGGCGCGACCGCCCAGTTGGTGGGGACGTTCTTCGTCGTCTCCGGGGTGGCGACGCTCGCGCAGACGACGCTCGGGAACCGCTACCCCATCGTGCAGGGCGCGTCGTTCGCGCTGCTCGCGCCCGCGCTCGCCATCGTCGGCGTGATTGCGAGCCAGCCGAACCCGCCGAGCTGGGAAGTGATGCTGCGCCAGCTCCAGGGCGCGATTATCGTCGCCGCGCTCGCGGAGACGGTCATCGGGTACGTCGGCCTCGTCGGCTGGCTCAAACGGTATATCTCGCCGGTGAGCATCGCGCCGACCATCGCGCTCATCGGGCTCGCGCTGTTCAACGCGCCCCAGATCATCGACGTGAACGCGCAGATGGCGGGCGCACAGCAGAACTGGTACCTGCTCGGCCTCACCGTCCTGCTCATCGTCGGGTTCAGTCAGTACCTCTCGACGGTGAGCACGGCGTTCCGGCTCTACCCCGTCCTCATCGGCATCGTGACCGCGTGGGGTGTCGCCGCCGTCCTCTCCGTCGTCGGCGTCATCGGGCCGAACGCGTACGGCTACGTGGACTTCTCGCAGGTCACGTCCGCGCCCGCGCTCACCGTGCCATCGCCGTTCCAGTGGGGAACGCCGCTGTTCACACCGGCCTACATCGTCGGGATGTTCGCGGGATTCCTCGCGTCGATATTCGAGTCGTTCGGCGACTACCACGCCGTCGCCCGGCTCTCCGGGACGGGCGCGCCGTCCGCGAAACGCATCGACCACGGCATCGGCATGGAAGGCCTGATGAGCGCGTTCGCGGGCGTCATGGGCACCGGGAACGGCTCCACGTCCTACTCCGAGAACGTCGGCGCTATCGGCCTCACCGGCGTCGCCTCCCGGTACGTCGTCCAGCTCGGCGCGCTGTTCATGCTCGTCGTCGGGTTCGTCGGGTACGTCGGCGGCCTCGTCACGACCATCCCCGACCCCATCGTCGGCGGGCTGTTCGTCGCGATGTTCGGCCAGATCGTCGCGGTCGGCCTCTCGAACCTCAAGTACGTCGACCTCGATTCCTCCCGGAACATCTACGTGCTCGGGTTCTCGCTGTTCGTCGGGCTCGCCGTCCCCGCCTACATGGGCGGCGTGCCGGACGCCTCGGTGTTGCAGGCCGGGTTCGCGGACGTGCCCGTGCTCGGCGTCGTCCTGGGAACCGAAGTCGTCGCGCAGACAGTGTACGTCGTCGGCGGCACCGGGATGGCGGTCGGCGGGCTGACCGCGTTCGTGCTGGACAACACGATTCCGGGGAGCCGAGAGGAGCGCGGCCTCGACGAGTGGTCGTCGCTCACCGAGGACGAGGGCGCGTTCGAATCGGCGTGGGAGCGCCTCCGTCAGTAGAGAAGGAGGGGGAGCATCGCGAGTGCGCCGACGACGAGGCCGGCGGCGAGTTCGGGAACCCCGCCGTTGTCGAGGGGTCGTCCCGTTTCGCGGGCTTCCGGGATGAACTCGGTGAGGACGAGGTAGGTCATCGCGCCGGCGGCGAACCCGAAGCCGTACGGGAGGAAGACGCGCGCCCACCGCACGAAGACGAACGCGATGCCCGCGCCGATGGGCTGGGGGAGACTGCTGAAGACGGCCGCGCCGACCATCCGCCACTTGCTCATCCCGAGGTTCTTCAGGGGAATCGAGACGGCGAGGCCCTCGGGGACGTTGTGGATGCTGATGGCGACGGTCATGAAGACGGCGAGGACGGGGACGGAGAACCCGAGGAAGACGAGCGTGTTCTCGGCGGTTTCGAGGCCGAGGTTCGCGAAGCTGACGCCGACGGCGACGCCCTCGGGGAAGGAGTGGACGGTGAGGACGCCGAGGATGAGGACGAGTTTCCGGAAGTCGGCCTCCGCGAACTCCCGGGGGTCTACCTCGGCGTCGGTGATGACGCGGTGGGCGACGACGACGAGGACGACGCCGGCGAGCGCGCCGACGCCGACTTCGGTGGGGGTGCCGTGGTCGAGCCCCTGGAGTATCAGGCCGAACCCGGACGCGGAGAGCATGATGCCGGACGCGAGCCCCCAGAGCGCGACCGTCCAGCGGTCGCTCACGTCGTCCACGACGAAGAAGGGGAGCGCGCCGAGCCCGGTCGCGAGGCACGTGACGAGGCCGGCGAGCACGACGAACGCGAGCGCGGAGAGCGAGACCATATCTGCCGTTCCCGCCGAAGACTACTTGTAGCTTTGCAAACATTTTTTGGCGTTCCTAAAACTCGGCGGGTGGTTTTATCGGCCGACCGCCCCACTAGCTAGGCGATGACAGGTGTAGGAGTCGGCGGCCTCTTCGACCCCGAGCGCGTCGCCGTCGTCGGCGCGACGGACCGCGAGGGGTCGGTGGGGCGCGCCGTCCTGGAGAACCTCGACTCGTTCGACGGCGAGGTCGTCGCGGTGAACCCGAGTCGGGACAGCGTGCTCGGCTACCGGTGTCACGACTCGCTCGCCGACGTCCCCGATATCGACCTCGCGGTGGTGGTGGTGCCGCCGTCGGTCGCCGTCGAGGTGGTGCGGGCGGCCGGCGAATCAGGCATCGAGAACGTCGTCGTCATCACGGCGGGGTTCGGGGAGGCCGGGAGCGAGGGCGCGGCGCGCGAACGCGACCTCGCCGCCGTCGCCGACGAGTACGGTCTCACGCTCGTCGGCCCCAACAGTCTCGGAATCATGAGCACGCCGGCGTCGATGAACGCGACGTTCGGCCCCGCGGACGCCCTCCCGGGGTCGATGAGTTTCATGAGTCAGTCCGGCGCGTTCATCACCGCCGCGCTCGACTGGGCGGGCGACCAGGGTATCGGGTTCCGGCACGTCGTCAGCCTCGGAAACGAGGCCGTGCTCGACGAGACCGACTTCGTGGAGGCGTGGGGGGACGACGAGACGAGCGTCGTCCTCGGCTACCTCGAAGGCATCAGCGACGGCCGCGCGTTCATCGACACCGCGCGCGACGTGACCGACGAGACGCCGGTCGTGCTCGTGAAGTCCGGGCGGACGGAGGCTGGCGCGCAGGCCGCGTCCAGCCACACCGGCACCATCGCGGGGAGCGACGCCGCGTACGAGGCCGGCCTCGACCAGGCGGGCGTGGTGCGCGCGGAGAACGTCCAGCAGTTGTTCGACTACGCCCGCGCGCTCGACGGCCTCCCGCTCCCCGACTCGGATTCCGTTGCCGTGGTGACGAACGCGGGCGGCCCGGGCGTGATGGCGACGGACGCCGTCGGCGACTCCACGCTCTCGATGGCGTCCTTCACGGACGAGACGCTGGACGCGCTCGCGGACGCGCTCCCGGAGAACGCGAACCGCTACAACCCCGTGGACGTCATCGGGGACGCGGGCGTCGAGCGGTTCCGGACGGCGCTCGACACCGTGCTCGGCGACCCGAACGTCGGCGCGGCCGTCGTCGTCGCCGCGCCCACCGCCGTCCTCGACTACGCCGACCTCGCGGAGGTCGTGGGTGAGGCGCAGGACGCGCACGGACTCCCGGTCGCCGCCGTGCTGATGGGCGGGAGTCGCGCCGCGGAGCCGGCCGCGCGCCTCCGCGAGTCCGGCGTCCCGAACTACTTCGACCCCGCGCGGGCGGTGGACAGCCTCGACGCGCTCGCCCGCCAGCGCCGCATCGCGGAACGCGACTACGAACCGCCGCGGGAGTTCGACGTGGACAGGGAGGCGGCGCGCGAGATTCTCGAAGAAGCGGCCGACCGCGGGGAGACCCGCCTCGGTGTGGAGGCGATGGGGTTGCTGGACGCGTACGGCATCCCGACCCCGGAAGGCGGTATCGCGGAGACGCCGGAGGACGCGGTGTCGCTCGCCCACGAGGTCGAGGGCGACGTGGTGATGAAAATCGTCAGCCCGGACATTTTGCACAAGTCGGACATCGGCGGCGTGAAGGTCGGCGTGCCGAACGAGGGCGTGTACGACGCGTACGAAGACCTCGTCTCGCGCGCCCGGAACTACCAGCCGGACGCGACCGTGCTCGGCGTGCAAGTGCAGGAACTCGTGGACACCGACCGCGGGACGGAGACGATTCTCGGCGTGAACCGCGACCCCCAGTTCGGGCCGCTCGTCCTGTTCGGATTGGGCGGGATTTTCGTGGAGGTGATGGAGGACACGACCGTTCGGGTCGCGCCCGTGAGCGAGCGCGAGGCCGACGGAATGCTCTCCGACATCCATGCCGCGCCGCTCCTCCGCGGGGCGCGCGGCCGCGAACCCGCTGACCTCGACGCGCTCCGCGAGAGCATCGAACGACTCAGCCAGCTCGCGACCGACTTCCCGGCGATACTCGAACTGGACATCAACCCACTCGTGGCGACGGCCGACGGCGTGCAGGCCGTGGACGTCCGCCTCACCATCGACCCAGACGACCTATGACGACGACACTACTCGCATCGACGGCGGACAGCACCGGAAAGACCGCGGTGGCGCTCGCGCTCGCGCGCGCCGCACAAGACCGCGAGCGAACCGTGGGGTACATGAAGCCGCTCGGCACCCACCTACAGAGCAACGTCGGGAAGACGCTCGACCCCGACCCGTTGCTCGCGCGGGACGTGCTCGGCCTCGACACCGAAGTCCACGACATGGAGCCGGTCGTGTACTCGCCGACGTTCGTGGACGGCGTGCTCCGCGGCCGCGAGGACGCGGACGAACTCCGCGAGCGCGTCCGGGAGGCCTACGACGACATCAGCGCGAGCGCGGACGACGTGTTCGTCGAGGCCGCTGGCACGCCGAGCACGGGCCGCGCCGCCGGCCTCGCGCCGCCCGCGCTCGCCGACCTCCTGGACGCCCGCGTCGTCCTCGTCTCCGACTACACGGAATCCCGGGACGTGGACGGCGTGCTGGACGCGGTTGACCGCTACGGCGACCGCCTCGCGGGCGTGCTGTTCAACCGCGTCACGGACGCCGCGCTCGATAGCCTGGACGCGGACGCCGCGGCCTTCCTCGAATCCCGGGACGTGCCCGTGCTCGGCGCGGTTCCCCGCGTGCCCGAACTCGCGGGCGTCACCGTCGCCGACCTCGCCGCCGAACTCGGCGCGCGCACCGTCACGGACGCCGACACCGACGCGCTCGTGGAGCGCTTCCTCGTCGGCGCGATGAGCGGCGAATCCGCGCTCCGGCACTTCCGCCGCGCCACGAACGCCGCCGTCGTCACCGGGGGCGACCGCGCGGACGTGCAGACCGCCGCGCTCGACGCGCCCGGCGTCGAAGCGCTCGTCCTCACGGGCGGCCACGAACCCGCGGGGGCCGTGCTCGGGAAGGCCGCGGACGCCGGCGTTCCCGTCCTCACCGTCACCACGGACACGCTCCGCACTGTCGAACGCCTCGAAGCCGTGCTCGGCGGCGGGCACGTCCGGAACGCCGCGACCGTCGAGCGCATGAGCGGCCTGCTCGCCGAGCACGCCGACCTCGACGCCCTCCTCGGGTAGCCCGTCCGTCTCTTTTATCCGGGTGGTGGCGCTATCGGGAGTATGGACTGGTACGCGCTCTCCACGCTCGACAACGCGCTCGACGAGACGCGAAGCCTCCTCACGCCCGTCCAGGTGGGCGTCTGGCTCCGACTGGCGGTCGTCGCGGTGTTCGCGGGCGGCGCGACCGGCACCCGGAACGTCTCCGTCTTCGTCGAGGCGGTGCCGACGTGGGGCGTGCGGGACGCGCTCGAAACCGCGCCGCGGCTCGCGGTGCTCGTCGCTATCGCGCTCGCGCTGTTCGTCGTGCTCGGGTTCGTCGGCTCCGTGATGGAGTTCGTGCTCGTCTCGGCGCTCCGCACGCGCACCGTCGGCCTCCGCGGGCAGTTCGCCGCCGCGCTCGCGCCCGGCCTCCGCCTCTTCGGGTTCCGGGCCGCGCTCGGCGCGCTCGCGCTCGTCCCCGTCTCGGCCGTCGTCGCCCTCATCGTCGTCGCGCTCGGCACGGAGTCGGTCGCGCTCGCCGTCGTCGCCGTCGTCCTCGTCCCCGTCGCGGGCGTGCTCGCGCTCGCCGCGTTCGTCGCGAGCGCCGCCACCACGTCGTTCGTCGTGCCGCTGATGCAGGACGGAGACCTGGGCGTGCTCGACGGCTGGCGGGCGTTCTGGCCGACCCTGCGCGGGGAACTCCGGCAGTTCGTCGCGTACGCCGCGGTGCGGTTCGGTCTCTCCGTGCTCGCGGGCGTGCTGACGAGCATCGTCGCGGGCGCGTTCGCCGTCCCGGTCGCGCTCGCGTTCGCCGGCCTCGCGCTCACCGGCGTCGCCACCGCCGTCCTCGTCGCCGTCGGCGCGCTCGCGCTCCTCCTCGCGCTCGCGCTCCTCGTCGCCGTGCAGGTGCCGGTGACGACCTACCTCCGGTATCACTCCCTGCTCGTGCTGGACGCCTCGGATGCCGAGTTCCGGCTTCGGTAACGCCTATCAGCGCGCGGGGAGAACGACCGGTGTGTTCCCCGACATCGAGTACCTGGAGTGGATTATCGGTCGGCCCGAGGTGGCGATGTACGACCTCGGGACGAGCGACCTCCGCGGCGACCGCGACCGCGGCGGCGAAATCGTTCCCGCGCCCCTCGAAGACCTGGACGACCCGCCGACGGGCGCGAGCCTGGAGATGCAGATCGCGGGCGAGTACGGCGTCGAACCCGAGCAAGTCCTCGTGACCGGCGGCGCGACGCAGGCGAACTTCCTCGCGGCCGCGGCCGCGCTCGACACGGACACCGAGGGCGACGCGGACGCGGCGGGCGCGCGCGTGCTGGTGGAGAAACCGGGCTACGAGCCGCTCGTGGCGTCGCCCGCGGCGCTCGGCGCGCACGTCGACCGGTTCCTCCGGGACGACGACTACGCGCTCGCCCCGGACCGCGTGGAGAACGCGCTCGCGCCCGAGACAGCGCTCGTGACGGTGACGAACCGCCACAACCCCTCGGGGCGGCTGACCGACCGGGAGACGCTCGCGGAGACCGCGGCGGTCGCGCGCGAGGGCGGCGCGCGGTTGCTCGTGGACGAAGTGTACGCGCCCTACCTCCCGGAGGCGGGCGACGGACCGTTCGGCGGGCCGAGCGCGGTGGACTTCGAGGACGCCGTCGTGACGGGGTCGCTGACGAAGTTCTTCGGCCTGGGCGACCTCCGCATCGGCTGGGTCGTCGCGGACGAGGCGTTCGTCGAGCGCGCGCGCTCCATCAGCCACCACTTCCACGCCGTCTCCGGGCCGAGTCGGACGCTCGCGATGCGCGCGTTCCACAACCGCGAGCGGCTCGCGGAGCGCTCGCGGACGCTGCTCGGGGAGAACGCCGAGTTGCTCGCGGAGTTCGTGTCGAGCCGCGACGACCTCGCGGGGTCGGTCGCGCCCGGGAGCACGTTCGCGTTCCTCGACCCCGCGAACGCGGACGGGAACGCGCTCGCGGAGCGCGCGTGGGAGAACGGCCTGCTCGTCGTCCCCGGCCGGTTCTTCGGGGACAGCGAGCGCGTTCGCGTGAGCCTCGGGCTCGCGCCGAACGAGATGGCGGCCGCGCTCGACACCTTCGGGGACGTGCTCGACCGCTTCCGGTAGGCCTGCAAGAGTTAAGGGCCGCGGACGCATCGCCGGACACATGGACGAGACTCCCCAGGAGATAACGACTCTCGTCGGCCGCGAGGTCTACTCGAACAACGGCGTGTTCGTCGGCGAAATCGAGGACCTCCGACTCGACCTCGACGCGGAGGTCGTGAACGGACTCGCGCTCGGACAACTGAACGGCGACCTCTTCACCGACCACGCGACCGGGAACAAGGGCGTCATCATCCCCTACCGGTGGGTGCGCGCCGTCGGCGACATCGTGCTCGTGAACGACATCGTCGAGCGCATGAAGGGCACCGACGAGGAGAGCGAACTCGCGATATAATCCGACAGGACTTTTCTCCCCGGGAACGCGCGTTCGGCTATGTTCGTTCTCGTGAACCTGAAGGCCTACCCCTGCGACCCCGTGGAAATCGGGGCGGCCGCCGAGACCGTCGCCGCGGAGACCGGTGCGCGCATCGCGGTCGCGCCGCAGGCCGCAGACCTGCGAGCGGTCGCGGAGACGGGCGTGGAGACGTGGGCGCAACACGTCAGTCCCGTCGAGCACGGCAGTCACACCGGAAGCACGCTCGCCGAACGAGCGGCCGCCGCGGGCGCGGAGGGCACGCTCCTGAATCACAGCGAGAAGCGCCTCCGTCTCGCGGACATCGACGACGCCGTCGGCGCGGCGGAGCGCGCCGGCCTCGACACCGTCGTGTGCGCGAACAACCCCGCGCAGGTCGGCGCGGTCGCCCAGCTCTCGCCGGACGCGGTCGCCGTCGAACCCCCGGAACTCATCGGGACGGGAACCCCGGTGAGTCAGGCCGACCCGGACGTGGTGCGCGCGGCCGTGGACGCCGCGAGCGCCGTCGGGGACGTGCCCGTCTACTGCGGCGCGGGCATCTCCACCGGCGACGACGTGGCGGCCGCGCGCGACCTCGGCGCGGACGGCGTCCTCCTCGCGTCGGGCGTCGCGAAGGCCGACGACCCCGAGGCCGCGCTCCGCGACCTCGTCACCGACAGCTAGGCGCGCACGACGTAGTGAGACGCCGCCTGCGCCTCCAGCACCGCTCTCTCCCGCATGTCCACGAGGTAGCCCGTGGGCGTGCGCCGGAGGTCGTGGTCGGCGTCGATTCGAACGAGGTGTCCCCGCACCTGCGCGGACGGCGGTTTCTGCGCGGCGGCGCAGTCGTAGACCGTGAGGAGTTCGTTCCCGCTCTCTGCCTCGTAGACGACGATGCGCGCGTGCCGGTCTAGCTGCCACTCGCCCTCGGCCACCTGGGGCAGTTTGTTCACTCGAACTCACCCAGGCTCGCCTGGCTCTCCCGGTCGCCCGCGGTCGTCTCGCGGTCGCGCTCGCGCACCTGCGGCGGCGTCGAACGGCCCTCCCACGACCCGAGTTTCGCCTGGTCGGCGTCCGAGAAGGAGAGGTTGGAGACGCGGACGCCGACCTTCCGGACTTCCGCGTCCGCGAACTCCGCGAGCAGTTCGCGCGTCACGTCGTGCACGAGGTCGGGTTCGTCCACCGGCCCGGGAAGGCTCTTCGCGCGCGTGTTCACGTCGAACGGCGGCGTCACGACCTTGATGCCGATGGTTCGGTAGAGCGCGTTCTTCCGGGTCGCGCGCTCCGCGACCGCCTCCGCGAGCGCGTCCACGCGCTCTCGAACCCGCGCGAAGTCCTCCGTCGCGCCGTCGAACGCCGATTCGCGGCTCAGGCTCTTCGGCTTCCCGCGCGGCTCCACGGGCCGCGCGTCCCGGCCGTTCGCGCGCTCGTGAAGCTCCCGCCCGCGGTCGCCGAACCACCCCGACACCTCGTGTTTCGGCGTCTCCGCGAGGTCGCCGATGGTCTCCACGCCCTCGGCGCGCAGGTCGCGCGCCCGCACCGGCCCGACGCCGTGCAACCGCGCCACGTCCAATGGCGCGAGGAACGCTTTCACGTCGTCCGGCGGGACGACGGTGAGGCCGTCGGGCTTGTCGTGGTCGCTCGCTATCTTCGCCGTGCTCATGTTCGGCGCGACGCCCACGGACGCCGGCACGCCGACCTCCCGTGCGATGCGCTGTTTCACGTGCCGGCCGAACCCCGCCGCCACCGACCACTCCGTCCGCTCGGTGATGTCGAGGTAGGCTTCGTCGATGGACACCTCCCGCACGGTGTCTCCGAGGTCGTGCAAGATCTCCTTCACCTCGTCCGCGACCGACTGGTAGTACTCCATGTCCACCGGCCGGTAGTAGCCCGCGTCCGGGTCGTCCGGGTTCGCGGCCTTCCGCGGGAGCCGGTCGAGCGCGCTCGTGATGGCTTGCGCGCTCTCCACTCCGTACGCCCGCGCCTCGTAGGACGCGGTCGCGACCGCGCCCGTGGTCTCGCCGTCCTCGTATCCCATTCCGACCACGACCGGCTCCCCTCGGAGTTCTGGCTCGCGGCGGCGCTCACAGCTCGCGTAAAAGCAGTCCATGTCCACGTGGAGGACGATGCGCTCCGCGGGGTCGGGCGCACCCGGCAGGCGGTCACCGCCGCCACGCTCGCTCATACGAGATTGGAGGGCGAGAACGGGCTAAACGGTGTTGGTACCGGAGTGAAACTATTCGAACTCGACGACGGTGCCTTCCTCACGGCAGACTTCGAGGGCGTGTTTCGCGCCCATGCCGGCGTCGTGGGCGGTCGCGCCGCGGGCGACGCCGACCTTGAGGTCGACGCCGGTGTCGTCGCGGACGGCGTCGATAGCGTCGCGGTAGGCGGCGGCGTCCATCGCGGGACAGATGGCGATGATGTTGTCGCCGCCGACGAAGAAGGAGAGCGAGTCGTGTTCTTCGTGCATGTGCCGCATGAGGCTGGCGTACGCTTGCTCGATGTGGATGAAGGTGGAGAAGGCGTCGAGTTCGTCGGTGTACTCGCCGGTGGCGTCGTTCACGTCGAAGTGCGCGATCTGGAGGTCGTCGTCGGTGCGTTCGTCGTCCTCCAGGGGCGCGCCAAGCAGGGCTTCCGTGCGGTCTTCGTCCTGCGCGCTCCCTTCCTCCTGGAGGCGGGCGGTGGCGTGGGCGAGCGCGTCCGCGGGACTCGGTGCGGTGGCGGTGGAGAGGCTGACGGTGACGGGGTAGCGGTTCCGGATGGACTCCTGGATGCGCGCGTGGTCTTCTGCGTCCACGCCGTTCGTCACGGCGACCATGTTGTCGAAACGCGTGAAGAAGACGTAGCCGTCCCGGGTGCCGAACAGCTGGGAGAGGTCGGCGTACAGCCGCGATTGGAGGGTTTGGAGGTCTACTTCGCGGCGGGGGTTCGGGGTGACGGTCCACGGGCCGTAGTTGTCGAGTTGGACGAGAGTGATCTGCGTGTTCGTCACGATACGCGGAGTTCGGCGCGCGCCCCGTTTATCGGTTTTGGGTTGCGTCTCACGTATGGTGGTGGCGGTCGGGTCGAAGGTTGCCGGCGTCCACGCCGCGGAACTCGAAGCGCGCGCCGCCGTCCCTGTCGGCGATGTCGAACGTCCAGCCGTGCGCGTCCGCGATAGCCGCGACGATGCGCAGCCCGAATCCGGAACCACCGTGCGATGTGGACGGCACCGACCCGCGGACGCCCTCGCGCACCGCCGCCGGCACGCCCGGCCCGTCGTCCGCCACGAAGAACCCGTCGGCGGACGCGCCGACCGTCACCGCGACGCCCGCGCCCGCGTGCTCCACGCAGTTCTTGAGGAGGTTTTCGAGGAGTTGCTGGAGGCGGGTGGGGTCGGCGTGGAGGGTGGCGGTGGATTCGACGGTGAGGACGGCGTCGCCGGTGGCGACGTTCCGCCACGCGCGCTCGACGACGGTTTCGAGATCGACGGGTTCGGTGTCGGCGATGTCGTCGCCGTTACGGGCGAGCGCGAGGAGGTTCTCGATTATCTCGAACGCGCGGCCGAGGGAGGTGCGCGCGGAGTCGAGGTCGGGGTCGTCGGGGTGGCGTTCGCGCGCGAAGTCGAGGCGGCCGGCGACGACCTGGAGGGGGCTTCGGATGTCGTGGCTGACGACGCTCGTGAACTCTTCGAGGCGTTGCTGGCGGTCGCGGAGTTCGGCGTCCCGGCGCTCGCGGTCGGTCACGTCCCGGATGACGGAGAGGTGTTCGCCGGGGACGATGTCGCGGACGGCGGCGTACTCGACGGCGTGCTCGTCGCCGTTCGCGTCCACGAACGGGAGGGTGCCGCGCTTCTCGGGTTCGTCGCCGAACGCCAGCCACTCCTCGCCGAAGTCCACGTCGTCGGGGAGGAACGCCGAGATGCGGCGGCCGACGAGTTCCTCGCGGGGGAGCGCGAACAGGTCGCACGCGCTCTCGTTCGCTTCGAGGTAGCGGCCGTCGTCGTCCGCGATGACGATGGCGTCGAACGCCTTCTCGAACGCCGCCCGGTAGCGGTTCTCTCGAACGCTCCGGCGGTCGCGGGCGAGCGCGACGAGCGTCCGGATGCGGTCTGCGAGGCGGGCGTACTCGCCCGTGGGGAAGCGGGACTGCGAGCGCTCGGGGCCGTATGTTTCCTCGACGGTGACCGCGCCGTCGCGTTCGCGGACGGCGAGCACCGGAACGTCGGCGGCGCGTTCGCGGACGCGGTCGGCGGCGGCCGCGGCGTCCGACCCGGCGACGACCACGCAGTCCACGGCGTGCGCGTCGAGGTAGTCGAGGGCGTCGGCGACGCGCTCGCGGGCCGTGACGGCGAGCGTGGCGTCCGCACGCCCGAGGTGCGCCGCCAGCGTGCCGGTCGGGTCGAGGCAGAGAACGGAGAGAACGCGCGACCCACCAGTCATGCGAGAGATTACGCCACATACAGTATTTGAGCGTATTGGCGACTACTCGACGACTGCGACCGCGCCGCCGTCCACCACGCGCTCGCCGTCGTCGTTCGTGACGACGAGGTCGGCCTCGACGCGCGTGCCGTCCGCGGCGTCCTCGACGGCGGTGATTTCGAGGGTCGTCGTGAGCGTGTCTCCCGGCCACACTTGTGCGACGAACCGCGTGTCGTACTCGCGGAGGCCCGCGAGGCCGAACGTCTCCCGGACGAGGGCGGACGCGACGCCCGCGGTGAACATGCCCTGTCCGAACACGGACGGGTAGCCCGCGTCCCGGGCGTGCGGGTCGTCGTAGTGAATCGGGTTGAAGTCGCCGCTCGCGCCCGCGTACCGCACGAAGTCCTCGCGGGACACGTCCTCGGTGACGCGCTCGAACGTGTCGCCGACCGCGAACGACTCCGTCATTCTCCCTCACCCCGGATGGCGCGCCCGGTCTCGATGCGGGTGTTGTAGTCGGAGAGCACGTGACTTCCGGACTCGTCAGTGAAGTCCGTGCGGAGGACGGCGAACGTCATCGTGCCGCCGCCCCGACCGTCGCGCTGGTAGACCTCCGTGAGCGTGGTGTCGCCGGTGAGCGTGTCCCCGACGTAGAGCGGGCGCTCGTACTCGTAGCGCTGCTGGCCGTGCACGACCCGCGCGCGGTCGAACCCCAGCTCGAACCCGAGGTCGTGGTCGATGCCGTCCGGGCGGTACCGGGGGAAGAAGGAGGTGCGGGCGAACGTCGGCGGCGCTGGAATCGCGTCGTAGCCCGCCTCTCGGGCGGCCTGTTCGTCCAGGTACACGTCGTCGGGGTCGTCGATGGCGCGCGCGAACTCGGCGACCTTCCCGCGCTCGACGTGGAAGTCCTCGACGGTTCGATGCGTGTCGCCGACCTGGGCTTCGAGGTCGGCGAGCGGTAGGGATGGCACGCTCCGAACTCCGGCGACCCCCGGGAAAAAGGATGGGGTTAGAAGGGGTAGTCGCGGGCCTCGCGCTGGAGGCTGATCCACTTCGGCTCCGTGATTTCGTCGAGGAACGCGTCGCTGTTGTACGTCCCGATGCCGGACGCGCCGATGCCGCTGAAGGGCACGTGCGCCTCGTCGTTGATGGACTGGTCGTTCACGTGGACGTTCCCGGTCTCGATGCGCTCGGCGATCTCCTTCCCGGTCTGGAGGTCGCCGGCGTGCACGCTCCCGGAGAGGCCGTACTCGGTGTCGTTCGCGAGTTCGACGGCCTCGTCGATGTCGCTGAAGGGGATGACGGGCGCGATGGGGCCGAAGTGCTCGTTCGCCGCGACGGGCATGTCGTTCGTCACGTCGGAGAGCACGGTCGGCTTCACGACCAGCGAGTCCTCGACGCCGTCGATGTCGGCGGTTTCGCCGCCGGTTTCGAGGGTCGCGCCCTCGCTGACGGACTCGTTCACGTACCCGAGCATCTCGTCGCGCTGGCTCTCGTCGATGATGGGGCCGACGACGGTCTCAGCAGTATGCGCGCTCCCGACCGGGAGGTCTTCGGCGCGCTCGGTGAGGCGTTCGACGTACTCGTCGTACACGTCCTCGTGGACGATGTGGCGGTTGATGGAGATGCAGACCTGGCCCTGGTGGACGAACGTCCCGAACGTCCCGCCGTCGAGCGCGCGGTCGAGGTCGGCGTCCGCGGTGACGATGTGCGCGTTGTTCCCGCCGAGTTCCATCGCGGGGACGGCGAGGTTCTCCGCGGCGGTCGCGGCGACCCGCCGCCCCACAGAGGTCGACCCCGTGAACGCGACCACGTCGCTGACGGGGTGGCCGGCGACCCGGTCGCCGATTTCGGAGCCCTCGCCGACGACGACGTTCAGCACGCCGTCCGGCAGCCCCGCCTCCTCGAACAGTTTCGCGAACAGGAGGCCGCCCGTGATGGGCGTGTTCGTCGCGGGCTTCAGGACGACCGTGTTCCCGGACGCGATGGCGGGCGCGACGGCGCGCATCGAGAGGTTCAGCGGGAAGTTCCACGGACTGATGACCGTCACCGTCCCCTTCGGCTCCCGGCGCACGATGTTCTCCTTGCCAGGGATGTTGGAGTCCGCGTGCTCGCCCTTCGTCCGCCGCGGGAGCGTCGCCGCCTCCGCGGCGTGGTCGGACGCGATCTGTATCGAGGTCTCGCCCATGATGGTCGAGCCGCCGGCCTCGTACTCCAGGAGGTCGATGATTTCGTCCTCGTGCGCGTGCAGGGCGTCGAGGAAGTCCTGCACGACCTGCTCGCGTCGCGCGGGCGGCGCGTCCGCCCACGCCTCCTGCGCGGCTTCGGCGGCGTCGTAGGCGGCGTCAACGTCCGCCTCGACCGCCGCGGGCACCTCGGCGACCGTCTCGCGCGTCGAGGGGTCTTCGACCGCGATGGTGTCGCCGCTCTCGCTCTCCACCCACTCCCCGTCGATGAAGAGGTCGCTCCAGTCGGCGTCGATGGTGTACTCGGACATCCGTACCCAGCCGTTGGCGCGTCGCACACATAGGGGGGCGTCAACGGGCGAGGAGGACTGAAACCCGCATCTTCAAACGGGAAGCCGGCAGTAGCGGCGAAGAGTGCTGTGGCCGCCTCAGAGACTACTGTACGGGCCGCCCTTCGCCTCGGTGAGCCGGTCTACCTGTTCGTCCGTGAGGTCGATTGTGGCCGCACCGAGGTTCTCCTCCAGCTGTTCGACGGTGCGCGCGCCGACGATGGGCGCGGTGACGCCGTCGCGGTGGCTGAGCCACGCGAGCGCGGTCTGCGCGGGCGTCGCGTCCACCTCGTCGGCGACGGCTTCGAGTTCGTCGTGCACGTCGAAGTTCTCCTCGGTGAGGTAGGCGTCCTCGAACCGACTGGACTCCGCCGCGCGGGACTCGCCGGTCAGGCCGTCCTCGCGCGTGTACTTCCCGGTGAGGAAGCCCTGGCCGAGCGGGCTCCACGGGCAGACCGCGAGGTCTTCGCTCCGCGCGAACTCCAGGTAGTCCCCCTCGATTTCGCGGTCGACGAGGTTGTACCGCGGCTGAAGCACCGAGAACGGCTCCCAGCCCTCGGCGCGCGCGAGTTCGTTCGCCTTCGCGACCTTCCACGCGTTCGGCCGCAGCGTGGACGCGCCGAGGTAGTGGACTTTCCCGTCCTCGACGAGGCGGTTCAGCGTCTTCATCAGCTCCCGCGTCGGCGTCTGGTCGTCCCAGCGGTGGATGTAGAGCACGTCCACGTAGTCCGTTCCGAGCCGTTCGAGGAGCGCGTCGATGCGGTCGCGGACGTTCTTCCGGTTCGTCCCCCGGCTGTTGGGGTCGTTCTCCCGAATCTGCCAGTAAATCTTGGAGGCGATGGTGTATCGCTCCCGGTCGCGGTCACTGAGCCAGTCGCCGATCCACTCCTCGCTCGCGCCGCCGCCGTACACGTCCGCGGTGTCGATGTACCGGCCGCCCGCGTCGGCGTACGCCGTGAGGAGTTCCTTCGCGCGCTCCTCGCCGATTTCGACGTTCCCCTCCTCGGTCTGCTTGCCGAACCGCCACGTCCCGAACTGGAGTTCGCTCGATTTGAGGCCGGTTCCGCCGACGGACACGAAGTCGAGGTCGAGGTCACTGACTGCCATCACCGGCCCTTGGACGACCGCCGTGAAAACAGTTCAGTAATCGGCCACGTCGTCGCGGGGGCGTACCGTTTTAGGGTTCCACGACGGACGCCGGGTATGGCAGACGAAACCGCACTCGTCACCGGTGCCGGCGCCGGAATCGGCCGCGCAATCGCTCGACAGCTCGCCGACGACGGCTACCACGTCGTCGTCACCGACATCGACCCCGACGGCGGCGCGGAGACCGTCGATATCGTCGAGGACGACGGCGGACGCGCGACGTTCACCGAACTCGACGTGACCGACCACGACGCCGTCGAAGCCACCATCGACGCCACCGTCGAAGAGTACGGCGGCCTCGACGTGCTCGTGAACAACGCCGGCGTCGGCCACGAACCCGCGCTCGTCGAAGACGTCTCCGTCACCGACCGCGACCGCCTCATCTCCGTCAACGTCGAAGGCGTCTGGAACGGCTGTCACGCCGCCATCCCCCACATGAAACAGGCCGGCGAGGGCCGCATCGTCAACATCTCCTCGCTCGCCGGCGTCGTCGGCTCCCCCCGAATCGCCACCTACTCACTCACCAAGGGCGCAGTCCTGAACTTCACGCGCGCCATCGCCGCCGAACTCGGCCCCGCCGGCGTCCGCGCGAACGCCGTCTGCCCCGGCTTCGTCGAAACCAGCATGGCCGACGAGTTCTTCGCCGGCAGCGACGACCCCGAGAAAGCCCGCGAACGCATGGAACGCCAGTACCCCCTCCGCCGACTCGGCCACCCCGACGAAGTCGCCGACGCCGTCTCCTTCCTCGCCAGCGAAAACGCCTCCTACATCACCGGCCACGGCCTCCTCGTCGACGGCGGATTCAACGCGACCTGACTACGGCGTGTCACCGAGCGCGCGACGCGCCGACGCTCGAATATCCGCGTACGTCTCGGGGACGGTGATTGTAACGCCCGTGTCCGGCCGGGAGAGGCCGTCGGGTATCGAGAGTTCGTCCCCGAGTTCGATGGCGGGCGGATAGCCGCGGAGCGTCGGCCACGACCGCTCGGCCGACCACTCTTTCACGGACGCGCCGAGCGCGCCGACGGCGGTCATGAGCGCGCCTGGGTCGTCGGGGACGGTGACGGTGGCGTGGGGGCGGTTGTGGCGGGCGCGCGCCCCGACCTCGACGCGGGTGCGTTCGGGGAACGACACGTGGAGCGACCCGCCGTCCGCGTGGGGCGCGTCGTACCCGGCGGTCGCGGACGTTCGCGGGAGGGCGACGTACGTCTTCACGATTCGGCCGAGTTCGAGGTAGTGCGTGCCCTCGGGGAGGTCGCGGGGCGTGGTGGAGAACTCGCCCTGGTAGTCGCCGCTCGTGTCGCGGAGGCGGGCGTTCACGTCCGATGGAATCACGAGTTCGCTGGCCGTGAACGCCACGGCGTCGTCCACGGGGAAGACGAAGGATTCGGGTGGGGCGGGCGCGAGCGCGCCCGGGTCGGCGACGCCGAGCGTGGCGGACATGCCGGCGAGGTCGTCGCGGACGGTGAGTTCCTCGGTCTCGGAGTCGAGGGAGAACGAGACGAGAGAGGAGACTGTTCCAGTCATCGGCGTATTGTCAGGAGTCGCGTTCGTTTGAGGATGTCGTCTCCCCGGGCGGAGTGTGTGAGGATCGAGTCAGTCCGCGCGGTCGTGGGTGGCGCGGCGGAGGGTCGCGGGAGTGACGCGGTCGGTGGGTCGGACGGGTGTGCCGTCGACGCGGGGGAAGGTCGTGGGGTGGCCGAGGAGGGATGCGGCGTTCGCCGGGTCGTGCGTTTCGGGGTGTTGGACGGCGACGCCGGCGAGGTTGTAGGCGTCGTATTCGACGGGGTGGGTGAACCGGGCGACGCCGCCGAGTGGGTCGTCCGCGGTGACGGCGAGCCTGGTGGTGAACGCGTGCCGGCCGGACGGTCGTGAGTCGACGTCGATTCGTGCGGGGAAGGCGCTGTCGTCGGGACGAACGGGAACGTAGGTCGGGTGGCCGACCACGCGGACGGCGTCCCCGAGGTCGGCGTACCGCACGGCGGCTTCGGCGGAGCAGCCGACCTGGGCGCAGTGGAGGAGGTCGGCGACCCGGTCGGCTGGGAGGCGGTCGGGAGCCGCGATAACTGCGGGGACGCCGCGTTCCGCGAGCGCGACCGCCGCGTCGAACGCGTGCGTGCCGGTGACGACGCCGAGACCCAGCGTGGTCGTGTCGAGCGCGTCGAACGCCAGGACGCCGTCGGTGCACGAAATGCCGTCGGGTCGGACCGGTCGATCCCAGTACGCGACGGTCGCGTCCGCGGCGGTCTCCCGGACGGTCTCGCGGTCGTCGCTCGCGGTGACGGTGACGGGTTCGGGGAGGGCGGCGGTCGCGTCGCGGAGCGCGGACGCACGGTCAGAACCCGCGAACACGACGGTCTCGGAGTCGTCGCGCGTGACGTACGGCGTCCGCCGCGCGGCGTCGCGGAACGACGGAACGAGGCGGGTGTCGCCGACGGGCGGTACGCCGGCCGCGTGCGCGGTGGCGGCGGACGGGCCGAACGCGCCGGAGTCTATCGTCCGTCGGTCGTCGTCGACGTGGACGCGCCAGAGGCCGTGGAGGACGTGCGGGAGGAGTTCCGCGTCCGCGATGTCGTCCCGGAGCACCGCGGTCACCGGCCACTGCGGGACGGCAGGCGCGAGTAGGTCAGGAGAGACTTCGAGGTACTCCATGAGCTGTTCGGGTATCGAGGACTCGTAGAGGTTCGGCGGGTAGAACGGGAGCCTGGCCGCGAGTTCGTCGTACTCGTGGCGGGGGAGCGCGTAGTAGCCGTCCGTGCGCGCGAGCGAGTCGAGCACGAGACACGTCGCGAGCAGGCGGTCGACGGCGGTTTCGAGCGGTTCGTCGGGAGCGATCGGGGCGGTGTAGCCGTTCGAGAGCGACAGCCGCGGTTCGCTCGCGGGTTCGACGGTCGCGCCGAGGTAGTACGCGAGCGGCGCGACCCGATAGACGGCCGCAAGCGAGTCGGGGACGCCGAGCGTGACGCCCGTGTCGGGCGTCCGGAGGCCGTCGGGGATGGCGAGTTCGTCGCCGACCTCGATGCCGGGCGGGTAGCCGCGGAGCGTCGGCCACGACCGCTCCGGCGAGAACTCTCGTATCGACGACCCGAGCCGCGAAACGGCCCGCATCAGCGCGCGCGGGTCGTCCGGCACGGTCATCGTCGCCCGCGGCCGGTCGTGCGCGGAGCGCGCACCGACCTCGACGTACGCCGGTTCGGGGAAGGAGACGCGGAGCACGCCGCCCTCGCTTCGCGGTTCCGTGTACGCGGCGGTCGCCGCGGTTCGGCTCAGCCGAACGTAGGTCTTCACAGGCGCGGCGAGTTCGAGGTAGTGCGTGCCCTCGGGGAGGTCGCGGGGCGTCGTGGAGAACTCGCCGCGGTGGTCGCCGTTCGCGTTCCGGAGGTAGGCGGTGACGCCGGGCGGGAACTCGATGGCGTCCGTCGTCGTCCCGACGGCGTCGTCCACGGGGAAGAGGAATCCGTCCGGTGGTGCGGGTTCGTAGCCGGCGGCGTCGAGGGAGAACGTGAACGCCCGGTTCGTGAGCGCATCCCGGACGCGAAGATCCTCGCCGTCGAGGGAGAACGAGACGAGGTCGCGGACGTCGCCACCGGAGGTCATCGCGTTCAGTCAGGGTTCCGAACGCTTTGAGGGTGTCGCCTTCACGCGATGGTTCGCGCGGCGTCGGCGAGGAACAGCAGGCCGAATCCGGCGAGGAGGAGGGCTGAGAGCGCGCTGACGGCGGGTGCGAGGGATTCGACGCGGCGTTCGGCGGCGGCGAGCGCGAGCGGGAAGGAGACGACCCAGCCGAGCACGCCCGCGAAGAACCCGAAGATGAGTGCGAGGCTGCCGGTGTGGACGACGAGCGCGCCGGCGAGGGAGTCGCCGAGGTAGGGCGTGTAGCTGAGGAGGTCGAGCGTGCCGGGTTCGACGAGTGCGACGCCGGCGGACAGCCAGAACGCGAGCTGGTAGGGGTTGGTGATGGCGAGGACGAACGCGCGCTGGAAGCCGGTGCCGGCGACGCGTCGCTCGCCCGCCTCGCGGAACGACTCGGAGACGCCGCGGTACGCGCCGTACGCGAAGTAGAGCATGAGGACGCCGCCGACGGCGAGCAGGGCGGCGTGGAGGAGCGGAACGTCGGTGACGACGGCGACGACGCCGACGAGCGCGAGCACGAAGAAGCAGAAGTCGGCGGTCGCCGCGCCGAGACCGGCGCGAACGCCCTTCCGCCAGCCGCGCTGCACGGCTTCCTCGGCGATGACGGCGTTCATCGGGCCGGGGGGTGCGGCGAGCGCGAGGCCGAACGCGACGCCCGCGGCGACTGACGCGAACATAGTTCGAGTGGGCGGCGTGCCGTGAAAAACACCGCGTTCTTTGCGTCGCGGTGCCGTACGACCCACCATGCCAGACACTACCGTGGTCGAGGGGTGGCAGGGACGGTTCTACGAGGACTTCGATGTGGGCGACGTGTACAAGCACCCGTACGGGCGGACGGTGACCGAGACGGACAACGTCTGGTTCACGAACCTCACGATGAACGTGAACCCGATGCACTTCAACGAGGCGTACGCGTCGGCGACCGAGTTCGAGGAGCGCCTCGTGGACGGGACGTTCGTCATCGCGCTCGCGGTGGGGATGAGTGTCGTGGACGTGTCCGTGAACGCCACCGCGAACCTCGGGTACGACGACGTCCAGCACCACGCGCCCGTCTTCCACGGCGACACCATCTTCGCCGAGTCCGAAGTGCTCTCGAAGCGCGAACTCGATAGCAGAGAACACGTCGGCGTCGTCACCACGGAGTTGCGCGCGTACAACCAGGAGGGGACGAAGGTGTTGTCGTTGGAGCGGACGCCGATGGTGCTCAAGCGGGAGTACGCGGACGTGTCGGCGGATCGCCCGCCGGGCTGGCCGGACGGCGTCGGCACGCAGGCCGAGGATTAGTCGCGCATGTGGACGCTCGCCTGCGGTTCCGCGGGGTCGGTCGGCACCTCGACGAGCGTCGGGCCGTCCCGGTCGAACGCCGTGTCCACGGCCGCCCGAATCTCGTCGGGAGTCTCGGCGCGCACGGTCGTCACGCCCATGCCCTCCGCGATGGTCGCGAGCGAGAGCGGCGTCTCCGGCCAGTCGTAGGCGTCGAGGCCGTACGAGCGCTCGGCCTCCTCGGAGATGATGGCGTAGTCGCTGTTGTTGAACGCGACGAGAACGATGGGGAGGTTCTCGACCGCGGCGGTGTGGAGTTCGTGAATGCACATCATCAGGCCGCCGTCGCCGGAGAGCGCGAGCACGCCCTCGTCGGGGTTCGCGCGCGCCGCGCCGATGGCGGCGGGGAGGCCGGTTCCCATCGTCGCCCACGACCCCGGATTGACGTACGAGCGCGGGCCGTACGCCGGGAAGGAGACGAGCGTCCAGATGCGGAAGCCGCCCGCGTCCGCGGAGACGGGCGCGTCGCGGGGCGTGGCGTCGCGGACGGCCGAGAGCGCGGCGACGGACGGGAGCGGCGGCTGGGAGCGCTCGCGGAGGGCGGCCATCCGGTCGGCGTCGGCCTCCCGCACGGCTTGCGCGCGCGCCGCGCCCTCGCGGTTCTCGGTGCGTTCCAGGCGGCCCGCGAGACCGGCGAGCGCCGCGCCCGCGTCCGCGACGAGCGCCACCGCCGGCTCGTAGCCCGTCCCCACGTCCTCGGGGTCGAGCGTGACGTGCACCAGCGTCTCGGGCATCTCGACCGTCCACGAGCGGGTGGCGACCGCGTCGAAGTCCGTGCCGACGGCGAGCAGTGCGTCCGACTCCGCGAGCAGGGAGATGAGGTCGGGGCTCGCGCCGCCGCAGAGCACGCCCGCGGAGAGGTCGTGGTCTTCCGGAATCGTCCCCTTGCCCTTGTAGGTGGTGACGACGGGCGCGTCGAGGGGTTCCGCGACGCCGACGAGCGCGCCGGATGCGTCCGCGGAGCGCACGCCGCCGCCCGCGAGAATCACGGGAGCGTCGGCGTCGTTCAAGTGGTCGATGGCGTCCCCGAGCGCGGCCTCGTCCACGCCGTGAACGGACTCCGTCGCGTAGTCGCCGGGTTCGGCGAGCGTCACGTCCATCGGGAGGAAGTTCTTCGGGATGCCGACGCGCACGGGGCCCTTCGGCGGCGTTTGCGCGACAGCGATGGCGCGCTCGATTTCCGCGAGCGTGGCCTCGGGGTTCTCCACCAGGACGTTCTCCTTCACGACGTTGTCGTACGTGTCGGGCGGGGTCTCGTGGATGCCGTCGCCGCCGCGAATCTCGGGGTCGGTCTCGACGGCGAGGTGGAGGAGGGGCGTGCAGTCGTTGAGCGCGTTCTTCAGGCCGTTCATCGCGTTCATGTCGCCCGGACCGGGAACGACGCAGGTCGCCGCCATGTCGCCGGAGGTCTCGGCGTACCCCCACGCCTCGTGCGTGACCGCGGTCTCGTGGCGGGCGACGACGAAGTCGATGGCGTCGCTGTCGCCGATGGCGTCGTTCAACGGGAGGGTTTGCTTGCCGGGGATGCCGAACACCGTATCGATGCCGTGTGCGACCAATCGGTCGATGACGGCCTCGCTCACGCGCATACCGAGTGAGTCGCAGGGAGCGCAATAACTCTTGGTAGACCGGGCGAACCTTTAGAAGGACGTACACGAACGACCGTGTATGACCGACCACGACGTCTCGTTCCTCCGCGACCTCGACGTCGAGTGCTCGTTCACCGAGTCGCGCCGCGAGCAGTACGCCCGCGACGCCAGCCCCCACCACCCCTCGACGCCCGACGCGGTCGTCTGGCCGGAACGCACAGAGGAGGTCTCGGACGTGCTGTCCGCGGCGTACGAGCGCGGGGTGCCGGTGACGCCGTGGAGCGGCGGGAGCGGCCTCGAAGGGAACGCCATCCCAGTCGAGGGCGGTATCGTGCTCTCCACGAAGGAGATGACGTGGGTCGAGGCCGACCCGGACACGCTCACCGCGCGCGTCGGCCCCGGCGTCGTCTACGACGACCTGAACGAGGCGCTCGCCGGCGACGGCCTCCGCTTCCCGCCCGGCATCTCCAGCGGCGACGTGGCGACGATCGGCGGGATGATAGCGACGAACGCGAGCGGGTTCAACGCCGTCCGGTACGGCGAGACCCGCGACCACGTCCGCCGCATCGAAGCCGTCCTCCCCGACGGCGAGGTCGTGGAGGCCGGCCGGAACGTCGTCAAGACATCCTCGGGATACAGCATCACGGACTTGCTCGTCGGGAGCGAGGGCACGCTCGGCGTGGTGACGGACGCGACCATCGAACTCGCCGGCATCCCCGCCGAGAAGCGGGCGGCGCTCGTCGCGTTCGAGAGCGCGCGCGACGCCTGCCGCGCCGTCAGCGACGTCATCGGCGCGGGCGTGAAACCCGGCGCAATCGAGTTCATGGACGCGCACTCCATCGAACTCCTGAACGAGAACCGCGACGACCTCACGCTCCCCGAGCGCGCCACCCTCCTGCTCGAACTCCACGGGAACACGAGCGGCATCGACGAGGACTACGCGTTCGTCGAAGGCCTCTGCCGCGACCACAACGTCGTGGAGTGGACGGAACCCGGCGGCGCGATGGCGGACGTCTGGGAGGCGCGCCGGGAAGCCCTGCCTGCGGCGCGCGCGTACGACCCCGACCTCGACGTGGCCGTCATCGGCGACGTGGTCGTCCCCATCACGAACTACCCGGACATCGTGGAGCGCGCGCACGAACTCGCCGACGAGTACGACCTGCTCGTCCCGCTCGTCGGACACGCGGGCGACGGCAACCTCCACTACACGCCGCTCGTCGACCGGGAGGACGAAGACCACGTGATTCGCGCGATGGCGTACAACAACGAGGTCGTGCAGGCCGCCATCGAGATGGACGGCACCGCGACCGGCGAACACGGCGTCGGCATCGGAAAGCGCGGGTTCATGAGCGACGAACACGCGAACACCGTGGACGTGATGCGCGCCGTGAAGGACGCCATCGACCCGAAGGGCCTGCTCAACCCCGGGAAAGTCATCCCCGAAGAATGAGCACTGTAAAGCGAACCGGAGAGAATCCCTAACAACGCTGGGGAAGGTTTTTCGGGGTTCGCGGTGTGGGTCGCGGTATGAGTGACGCAGTCACGCTCGACGTGGAGGACGGTGTCGCGACCATCACGCTCGACCAGCCCGAGCGCCGGAACGCGCTCTCCCGCGAGATAACCGCGGGCCTGCGCGACCGCCTCGAACACGTCCGCGACGAGGTCGAGGACGCCCGCGCCGTCGTCGTGCAGGGGTCGGGCGGCGCGTTCAGCGCCGGCGGCGACATCGCCGCGATGAAAGAACGACTCAACTCCGACGAGTCGCTGGAGGAGGCCGTGAAGACGCTGGAGCGCACGACGAGCGAGACGCTCGCGCTCCTCGTGGAGTTCCCGCTCCCCACCATCGCGAAGGTGGACGGCCCCGCCGTGGGCGCGGGTGCGAACCTCGCCATCGCCTGCGACGTCCAGCTCGCCACCGAGGACGCGAGCATCGGGTTCGTGTTCCGGCAGGTCGGCCTCTCCGTGGACGCCGGCACGTCCTATCTCCTCCCGCGCGTCGTCGGGACGAACGTCGCGAAGGAACTCGTCTACACGGGCGAAATCATGGGCGCGGAGCGCGCACACGACCTCGGGCTGTTCAACCACGTCTACGGGAGCGACGAGTTCGACGCGAAGGCGGACGCGATGGTCGAACGCATCGCGTCCGGCCCGACAGCGGCGTTCCGGCACGCGAAACGCCTCATCGACGAAGGCTTCGAGAAGACCATCGACCAGGCGATGACGGACGAGGCAGTCGCGCAGGGCGTCGTCTTCGACACGTACGACCACGAAGAAGGCGTCCGCGCGTTCCTCGAAGACAGAGACCCCGAGTTCGAGGGGCGCTAACCCTCGAACTCGCGGCGCTCGTAGAACGCCTTCCCGCGCATCGTCATCACGACCTCGTCGTCCCCATTGAACATCGCGGTGTCCGTCGTGAGCAACCCCCGCCGGGGGTCGCTCTCAAGCGGCCGTTTCTCCGCGACTTCGAGGCGCACGGAGAGCGTGTCCCCGGGCCGAACGGGCTCCGTCCACTGAATCTCCTCCACGCCCGGCGACCCGAGGCTCGCCGCGTCGTCGTAGTGGTGTTCGACCATGAGCTTCATCCAGAGCGACGCCGTGTGCCAGCCGGACGCGATGAGACCGCCGAACGGCGACTCCTTCGCCGCCTCCTCGTCCACGTGGAACGGCTGCGGGTCGAACTGCTCCGCGAACTCCAGGATTTCCTCCTTCGTCACCGTGTACGACCCGAACTCCTCCACGTCGCCCACGTCGTAGTCCTCGTAGTACGTCACAGCGGCTCCTCCCCCTCGATGATGCGAACCGCGCGGTCAGCGAGCGCGGGCACGCGCTCCTCCATCAGCGGATACATCGGGTCGTCCGAGTTCCCCTCCAGGTAGCGCCGGTAGAACATCTCGCCCAGGCCGGCGAGCTTGTAGACGGCGAGCGCGCGGTAGAACCGCTCGTGCTCGAAGTCGAGGCCGGTCTGGTTCTCCCAGCGCTCCACGAGTTCGACCCGGGTCGGGTAGCCGTCGCGCTGCATGAACGTCGCCTCCAGTTCGGGGACGGCGGGCTCGGGGTCTTTCGCGTCCCGCCAGTAGGAGAGCATCCACCCGAGGTCGGCGCGCGGGTCGCCGAGCGTGCTCATCTCCCAGTCGAACACGCCCGTCAGTTCGGGGGGCGTGCCCGGCGCGTACAGGACGTTGTCGAGCTTGTAGTCCCCGTGGACGAGCGTGTGCGGGTGGTCGTCGGGACAGTGTTCGTCCAGCCAGTCCCCCACGCGGTCGAGTTTCGGAACCTCGCGGTCGTCCGCGGTGACCTCGAACGCCCACGAGAGCTGTTGCCCCCAGCGGTCGACCTGCCGACGCGTGTAGCCCGCGGGCCGCCCGAGTTCGCCGAGTCCGACCGCCTCGTAGTCCACGTCGTGGATGGCCGCGAGCGTGTCCACGAGTTCCTCGCCGACGCGCTGTCGGGACGCCGCGTTCGCGAACCGCTCGGGTTCGTCGTCGCGCAGCACGTCGCCGGGCACGCGCTCCATCACGTAGAAATCGCTCCCGATGACGGAATGGTCGTCGCACGCCGCGACCGTCGGTGGCACCGGCACGTCCGTGTCCTGGAGGGCGTCGATGACGCGGTACTCGCGGAGCACGTCGTGGGCGGTGTCCGCGGTCTCGCCCGGCGGCGGCCGGCGAATCACCAGGTCGCTGTCGCCCCACTCGACGAACAGCGTCTCGTTCGAGTGTCCTTCCGCGTGCCGCTCGACGTCGTAGGCGTCCGTCGGCCCGAGTTCGGATTCGAGGAACGCCCGCAGCGCGTCCTCGTCAACGAGCCGCGCGAAGTACGCCTCGCTCGCATCGTCTGGCATACCCGGGCGTTCTATCTCCTCGTACGAATAGGTATGGATGAGAATTACCGCTCGATGCAAAGTAGGACGAATCTTTTTACATTGTATTCACGAAGGGTGGGTATGGAGTACGACGATTCCGAGCGAGCGGTCGAGTTCGCCGAGAAGACCCGCGAGTTCGTGGACGAGGTCGTCATCCCCGTCGAGCGCGACGTGCTGGGCGGCGACCCCATCAGCGACGACCAACTGGACGCGCTCCGCGAGGAAGCCCGCGACTACGGCGTGTACGCGCCCCACCTCCCCGAGGAGTACGGCGGCCACGGCCTCAGCTACCGCGACATGCTCCCCGTCTTCGAGGAAGCCGGCCGCAGCCTCCTCGGCGCGCCCGCCATCAAGGTCGAAGCCCCCGACGAGGGCAACATGCACACCCTCGAAACCTTCGGCACCGAAGCCCAGAAGGAGGAGTACCTCCGACCGCTCGTCCAGGGCGAAATCCGGAGCGCGTTCTCGATGACCGAGCCGATTCAGGGCGGCGGGAGCGACCCGAAGATGATGGCTACCACGGCCGAGAAGGACGGCGACGAGTGGGTCATCAACGGCCACAAGTGGTGGACGACGCAGGGAACGGAAGCCGACGTGCTCATCGTCATGGCCGTCACCGACCCCGACGCCCACCCCTACGAGGGCTGTTCGCTCTTCCTCGTGGACGCGGACACGCCCGGCGTGAACGTCGTGCGCGACATCCCCCACACCGGCGGGAACGTCACCGGCATCGGCCACGCCGAAATCGAGTACGACGACGTGCGCGTCCCCGAAGACGCCCTGCTCGGCGAACTCAACGAAGGATTCAGTCACGCGCAAGCCCGCCTCGGCCCCGCCCGCCTCACCCACTGCATGCGGTACTCCGGCATGGCCCAACGCGCCCTCGACGTCGCGAAAGCCTACATCAGCGAACGCGAAGCATTCGGCGAACCCCTCAGCGAGAAACAAGCCCTCCGCTTCGAAATCGCGGACGCCGAAACCAACCTCCACGCCGCCCGCACCATGGTTCGCCACGCCGCCCGCCAAATCAACCAGGGGAACGAAGCCCGCATCCCCGTCGCCATGACCAAAGTGTTCGCCGCGAACACCTGCCAGAACGTCATCGACCAAGCCATCCAGATGTGCGGCGGAAACGGCATCGGCAAAGACCTCCCCCTCGCCGACTTCTACGAGAGCGTCCGCCAGTTCCGCATCGTCGACGGTGCCGACGAAGTCCACAAACGCGTCATCGCCCGCGACGCACTCAGCGACGCCGACGAACACGCGTTCGAACTCGAAGCCCTCACGCGCTTCTAGCCCACCTTTTTACTGCGGAGGGTTCGCTCCGCGAACCCCCGCTTGCAAAAACCTGGAGGAAAAAGACGCGAGCGCTCCGCGCTCGCGGGAACAGCGCGCCAGAGGCGCGCTGATGGCTCCGCTTCCGCACCGCCCCACACAGAGGTGAACGTTCAAATACGAGCGCGCGGCCAGCGGTGGGTGATGTACTGACGAGCGGCGGACGGGAGTCCGGTTCGGTGACGGCGACACGCTCCCGTGCGCGACGGCGCTGTCGCCTGCACGCCACTTTTCCCCGTGAACGCCTATCCGTGGATATGGACGAACGCGAGATAGCGCGGGTCGCGGCGCTGGTGCGGGACGCGGAGACCGTGGGCGTGCTCACGGGCGCGGGCGTCTCCACCGCGTCCGGCATCCCGAGTTTCCGCGGCGAGGACGGCATCTGGGGGAGCGAGTTCGACCCCCAGGACTTCCACCGTCGGCGGTTCGACCGCGACCCCGCCGGGTTCTGGCGCGACCGCCTCGACCTCCACGACGCGATGCGGCCCGACGGCGTCGAACCGAACGCCGCCCACCGCGCGCTCGCCGACCTCGAATCCGCGGGCGTGGTGGACGCCGTCGTCACCCAGAACACGGACGGCCTCCATCAGGACGCGGGGAGCGACCGCGTCATCGAACTCCACGGGAACGCCGAGCGCGTCGCGTGCGAGGACTGCGGGCGGCGGAGCGACGCGTCCGACGCGCGACGGCGCGCCGCGGACGGCGACCTCCCGCCGACCTGCGAGTGCGGCGGCGTCCTCAAACCCGACGTGGTGCTGTTCGGCGAACAACTCCCGCCGAAGGCGCTGCACGACGCCCGCGACCTCGCGGAGCGCAGTGACGCCTTCCTCGCGGTCGGCTCCTCGCTGACGGTCGACCCTGCGGCCTCGCTCCCGGCGACCGCCGCGCGAGACGGCAGTCTGGTCGTCGTGAATCTCGACGAGACGCGTGCCGACGACCGCGCCGAGGTCGTGCTGCGCGCGGACGTGACGGACGCGCTACCGGCGATAGCGGAACGCGTTCACGAGGCGTAGTGCGCCCGTGACGAGCGCGTACACCACCGCGTAGAGCACCGTGGGGAGCGCGACGAGCGCCGCGGCGAGCAGGGTGAGCGCGAACGCGACCAGTCCCGCGAGCAGGGAGAGGACGACGTGACTCACTGGGTCGCCGCGTTCCACGTTCTCGTGGAGGAACGGCCGGAGTTCGCGCCGCACTGGTCGAAGCAGGCGTTCGTGGAGCGCGGCGGCGACCGTGGACGGTTCGGGGAGCGTCATCGGTCACCCCGCACGCCGACGATGTCGAGCACGTCGCGCAGGTCGTCGATTCGGTGGCTCGCGTCGGGGCCGTCGGCGTTCGCACCGAAGGCGACGCCGCGGATGCCGTGGCGGGCGGCCCCGGCGACGTCGTGGTCGTAGCGGTCGCCCACCATCAGGGTTCGCTCGGGCGCGACCGGGCTCTTCGCGAGCGCTGTCTCGAACATCGCGTCGTCGGGCTTGGTACGACCGACGGCCTCGCTCGTCGTCACGTCGTCCACGTGGTCGAGCACGCCGAACAGGGAGAGGATGAACTCGCCTTCTTCCGTGTCCACGTCGCTCACGATACCCTGATAGACGCCGGCGTCCGCGAGCGCCGCGACGACCTCGCGCGTGTGCGGCGTCGGCCGCAGGTACCGCTGGGAGGTCTCGCGGAAGAGCGGGAACCACTCGTCGTCGGTGAGGTCGCGGCCGACGAGTTCGGCGAGCGCGAGCGCGTACGCCTCGCGCGCTGACTGGTAGGCGTTCCCGTCGCGTTCGCGGAACTGGCGGCCGACGACGCCGCGCCACTCTTCGAGCGCGGCGCGCGGGGCTACGTCGAGGCCGTGCGCGGCGACGAAGCGCTCCATGAACCGCGTGTGGGCTTCGCGCACCGAGTCCACGTCGAGCAGCACGCCACCGATGTCCCAGAAGACCGCGTCGTAGTCCATCTAGTACCACGTCATACCCGCGTCCACGTTAACGTCTTGGGCGGTGACGTGCCGGTGCTGGACGGCGAGTCGGTACGCGACGTCCGCGACTTCCTCCGGCGTCACCATCTCGTCGAGCATGAGGTCGCCGAGGTACTCATCCTGCTTCACGGCTTCGGGCGTGGTGCCGCGGGCGTCGGCCTGTTTCTCGATGACGGTCTCGATGCGGTCGCCCGCGACGGGGCCGGGACAGATGGTGTTCACGGTGACTCCGTCCGCGCCGAACTCGGCGGCGAGCGTGCGCCCGAGGCCGACGAGCCCGAGTTTGGACGCGGCGTACGGGCTTCGGTTCGGGTAGGGTCGCTTTCCGCCGACCGAGGAGACGTTGACGATGCTGCCGTCGTCGCTGTCGCGGAGCGCGCTCGCCGCGTGTTTCGCGCAGAGGAAGGGGCCGGTGAGGTTCGTCTCGATGGTTTCGCTCCACTCCTCGCGCTCGACGGTCTCGACCGGCTGTGTGGGGCCGGCGATTCCGGCGTTGTTCACGAGCACGTCGAGGCCGCCGTACTCGCTGAGAGTTGCGTCGATGGCTGATTCGACGCTCGCTTCGTCGGTCACGTCGCACTCGACGGCGAGCGCGTCCCCGAGTTCGTCGGCGAGTTGGGTCGTGTCGCTGCGCGCGGCGAGCGCGACCGCGTAGCCGTCCTCGGCGAACCGGCGCGCGATGGCTTCGCCGATACCCTGGCTCGCGCCGGTGACGAACGCGACGCCCTCACGCATCCTCGTCCACCAGTTTGAACTTCTGCACCTTCCCGCTCGCCGTCCGCGGCAGGTCGTCGACGAACTCGACCTCTCGGGGGTGTTTGTACTCCGCGAGGTTGTCGAGGCAGAACTCCCGGATGTCGTCCGCGGTCACGTCGGCGTCGGGCGTCCGCACGACGAACGCCTTCACCGTCTCGTTCCGACGGTCGTCGGGGATGCCGACGACGGCGGCGTCCGCCACGTCGGGGTGTTCGTAGAGGAGGGACTCGACCTCGCTCGGATAGACGTTGTAGCCCGCGGTGTTGATCATGTGCTTCTTCCGGTCGACTATCTCGTAGTAGTTCTCGGCGTCCCGGCGTGCGATGTCGCCGGTGCGGAAGTAGCCCTCGTCGGTGAACGCCGCGTCGGTCGCGTTCGGGAGGTCGTGGTAGCCCTTCATCACCTGGGGGCCGCGCACGAGGAGTTCGCCGGTCTCGCCGGGTTCGACCTCGTTCCCCGAGGAGTCCACGATCTTCGCGTCCGTCATCCGGAGCGGCTGGCCGATAGTGCCGGGTTTGTACCCGAACGACGACCCGACGCCGGTGTGGGTGGCGGCGGTGGTCTCGGTGAGGCCGTAGCCCTCGCTCATCGCGACGCCGGTGCGCTCCTCGAAGCGCTCCTGGACGGCGACGGGCATCTTCGCGCCGCCCTCGTTGACGGTGTCGAGCGAGGAGAGGTCGTACTCGCCGAACGACTCGTCGTTCACCATGTCCACGAACATCGTCGCGACGCCGATGAAGCTCGTAATCTCGTGCTCCTCGATTTCGCGCATGCAGGTCTCGGCGCTCCACTCCGCGGGGTTCCGGACGAACGCGGTGCCGCCCCGAACCAGCGTCTGCCACGTGGAGTGCGTGAAGCCCGTGATGTGGTAGAGCGGGAGGAAGACGAGTTCGCGTTGTTCCTCGGGCGGGAGGCCGGTGAACTGGAATCCGGAGAACGCCTGCGCGCGGAGGTTGCCGTGCGTGAGCAGCACACCCTTCGGCTGCCCGGTGGTTCCGGACGTGTACGGCTGCATCGCGGTCGTGTCGGTCTCGACATCGACGGTCACGGGGTCGCCGGACACCTCGTGGAACGCGGTCGTGTCCGCGGTGGATTCGCCGACGGTGAGCACGTCGGGGTCGGCGTCGATGTCGGCGGCGGCCTCGTGGACGTGTTCCGCGAGCGCTGGGTGGGTGACGACGACGCTCGCGTCGGTGTCGTCGAGCTGGTGCGCGAGTTCGCGGGCCTTGTACTGGGGGTTGACGGGGGAGACGACGACGCCGGCGCGGAGGCCGCCGAGGATGGTGGTGACGTACTCTGGGCAGTTCGGGAGGTAGAGGAGGAGTCGGTTGCCCTCGGTGTGCCCGCGGTCGTGGAGGCCGCCGGCGAACGCGCGGGAGCGCTCGTGGAGGTCGCTGAAGGTGAACGAGCGGGTCTCGCCCTCGATGGCGGTGGCGTCGGGTCGGTGGTCGGCCGTCGCGTCGAACAGCGCGGCGGCGTTCGCGTCCGCAACGCGCTGGAGGTAGTCGGGTACGTCCATGCCGTGCTATTTTGTAACATTTGCCATTATGTTAACGGTCGCTCCGGCGGACGCGGATTTATTACCGATGAACCGAAAACGGGTAGATGTCTTAACAATGGTAAGCAGATTCAGCGTGGCGGGCGACACCGCCATCGTCACCGGCGCGTCCTCCGGCATCGGTCGAGCAATCGCGGAACGGTTCGCCGCCGACGGCGCGAACGTCGTCGTCTGCTCGCGTGAACAGGAGAACGTCGACCCCGTCAGCG
The DNA here is from genome assembly GCF_020614395.1 of Salarchaeum japonicum. Lineage (NCBI taxonomy): Archaea > Methanobacteriati > Methanobacteriota > Halobacteria > Halobacteriales > Halobacteriaceae > Salarchaeum > Salarchaeum japonicum. The sequence goes on from NZ_CP085324.1 coordinate 1,486,784, forward strand.
ACCACATCAACGACGGCGACTACGAGGGAACCGCCCTCGCCGTCGAGTGCGACGTGACCGACCGGGACGCCGTGGACGCGCTCGTGCAGGCGACCGTCGAGGAGTTCGGGTCGGTGGACGTGCTCGTGAACAACGCGGGCGCGTCCTTCATGGCTCCCTTCGAGGACATCAGCGAGAACGGCTGGAAGACGATTGTGGACATCAACCTCACCGGCACCTATCACTGCACGCAGGCCGCCGGCGAGCACATGCGGGAGAACGGCGGCGGGCGCGTCGTGAACCTCGCGTCCGTCGCGGGCCAGCGCGGTAGCCCGATGATGAGTCACTACGGCGCGGCCAAAGCGGGCGTCATCAACCTCACCAAGACGCTGTCCTACGAGTGGTCGGGCGACGACGTTCGCGTGAACTGCATCGCGCCCGGGTTCGTCGCGACGCCCGGCGTCGAGTCCCAGATGGGCGTCAGCGCGGACAACATCGAGCGCGACGACGTGCAGCGACGCATCGGCACGAGCGAGGAAATCGCCGACCTCGCGCAGTTCCTCGCCAGCCCCGCGTCCTCGTACATCGTCGGTGAGACGGTGACCGCGGCGGGCGTCCCGCGCATCGAGGAGTCCCCCGAAATCTGATGGGATACTCGGGCGCGGACCTCTTCGTCGACACCCTCGAACAGTACGGCGTCCAGCACGTCTTCGGGAACCCGGGCACCACCGAACTTCCCGTGATGAAGGCGCTCGGGGACAGCGACCTCGACTACGTGCTCGGCCTCCACGAGGACGTGGCGGTCGGGATGGCGGCGGGGTACGCGACGACGCGGCGCTACCACGCGGACGACGACGAGTCCGTGCTCCCCGTCGGGGTGGCGAACCTGCACGTCGCGCCCGGACTGGCGCACGGCCTCGGGAACATCTACGGCGCGAGCGTCGCGGGCGCGCCGCTCGTCGTCACCGCTGGCAACCACTCCACGGAGTTCCGCCACGAGGAACCGATTCTCTCCGGCGACCTCGTGGAGATGACCCAGCAGTTCACGAAGTGGAGCGCGGAAGTCCTCGACGTCGAGGCGCTCCCGTCGATGCTCCGGCGGGCGTTCCGCGTCGCGCTGACGCCGCCGACCGGCCCCGTCTTCCTCGGCCTCCCGCTTGACGTGATGATGGCGGAGACGGACGCCGCGCCCGAGCGCCTGGGAGCGATTCCGACCGGCGGCCGCGGCGACCGCGGGCAGGTCGAGCGGGCGGCCGAGGCCTTCGCGGACGCGGAGAACCCCGTGCTCGTCGTCGGTGACGGCGTCGCGCGCGCCGGGACTGACGCCGTGGACGCCGCGGTCGAGTTGGCGGAGGCGGCGGGTGCGCGCGTGCACGCCGAGATTCTCGCGTGCGAGGTGGACTTCCCGGCGAGCCACGACCAGTGGGTGTCCTACATCCCGCCGGACGAGGACACCGCGCGCACGCTCCTCGACACCGACATGGTCGCGTTCGTCGGGTGTTCGACGAACACGACGCTCACCGCGCACTCGGGCGACCTGGTGCCGGACGCGACGTTCGTCCACATCGGCGACGACGCGTGGCAGCTCGGGAAGAACCAGCCCGCGGACGTGGCCGCTCTCGGCGACCCCGGCGAGACGATGGCCGAAATCGCCAGCGAGGTCGCGTCCCGCGTGAGCGACGACGAGCGCGAGGGACGGCTGGAGCGCGTCGCCGCGATGAAGCAGATGGCGCGGGCGGAGATGGAGAGCGACGACGAGACCGACGACCCGCGGCGGTCGAAGGGCGAACTCGTGGACGCGCTCCGTGACGCCGCGCCCGACGCCTACATCGTGGACGAGGGCGTGACCGCGAAGTACGAACTGCTCACGCGGTGGCCGCTCGAACCCGAGCAAGCAATCTCGAACAAGGGCGGCGGCCTCGGCTACGGCCTCCCCGCGTCCGTCGGCGCGGCGCTCGCCGAGTCGATGCGCGACGACCCCCGGCAGGTCGTCGGGCACGTCGGCGACGGCTCCTACCTCTACTACCCGCAGAGCCTCTACTCGGCGGCGCGCTACGACCTCGACCTCACCGTCGTCGTGCCCGACAACCGGAACTACCGCATCCTCAAGAACAACATGCAGGGGTTGTTCGGGGAGGGCGAGTACGAGTACGTCGGGATGGACTTCGACCCGCCCGTGGACATCCCGAAGAACGCGGAGAGCCACGGCGCGACCGGCGTGCGCGTCGGCCCCGATGACGACCTCGACGCCGCGCTCGGCGACGCGCTCGGCGAGTCCGGCCCGACGGTCGTGGACGTTCTCGTCCACGACAACTAGCGAACCAAACGTTTATTTGCTGTCACTGTGACGGCTTATCCGATGTATGGAGCGGGGCGAACGGACGTGGAATTCGAGGGCGTCCTCGAACGCCTGAAGGAGGAGGGGAGTTCCCTCCTCGTCGTCGGAGACGTCCCCGGAGAGGCGTACGCCCGCGCGTCCCGCCGAATGTTCGGCGACGACGACCACGCCCCCAGACAGCGCGTGCTCGTCGTCGGCGGCGGCGCGCGCACCACGCTCCCGTCCCGCGTCCGAGAGCCGCGACGACGCGACAGCGACACCGTCATCACGCACGGCACGAACGCCCGGCGCGCCGTCGCGGACGCGGGCGTCACGCCCGATATCACGCCGCGCGCGCACGTCGCCGCTGGCGACACGAACGTGCTCGGTCGTGCGGTGCTCGAAACCATCGCGTCGCTCGACGGCGAGTTCGCGCCGGGCGAACTCCGCCTCGGCGTGGATACCCTTCAGACGCTTCTCGACACCGCCGGCGAGTTCCCGACGTTCCGCACCGTGGACTTGCTCTCGGAGCGCGTGCGCCGCGAGCGCGGGATGGCGCACTTCCGCCTCCCGAAACCCCGGAGCGACCAGCACGTCCGCCTGCTCGAACCGCTGTTCGACGCCGTCGTGGAACTCCGCGTGACCGACGGCGTGGAACAGCGCTGGAGCCTCCGGGACGAGGACGTGGTGTCGGAGTGGGTTTCTCTCGACGCCTGAGACGACAACACCCTTTTGACTGGTTCGCCGCGTAAGGCGATTCGTATGGAGGAGCGAACCGGGGATGTGTTCGACGACGCGGCCGGTATCGGCGCGCGAATCGACACGCCCCCGCAGGGGGGGTTGTCGGTGTTCGACCCCATCGGTCGAACGCGGATTCGCGTCGAGACGGACGCGGAGAACGTCCGACAGCAGGGCGCGGAAGACCGGTTCCCGATGCCGCTCGACGCGGCGGTTTCGTTCCGAACGGACACCACACGTTCCCGGTGGTGGTCGCGATTCACGTCCGGCAGGCGGACGGGACGCACGTCACGCAGACCGACCACTTCGCGTTCGAGGAACTGCCCGCGGGCGAGTACGTGCTCGACCTCGCGGCCCCGATAAAACTCTACGTGCGCGCGGCGGGGCCGATGACGGTTCGGTCGGACGCGGACACGACGGTCATCGACTTCGACGGGGAGACCCGGGTGGCGGTCGGGGCGCGGTCGTTCCACGATTCGCCGGCGGGGACGGTGACGACGACCGACGACCCCCGCGACGTGATGGCGGCGGTGAACGCGTTCGGACACGCGCTGAAGACCCAGGAGCCGTCGCGGTCGTACCCGACGCTCCGCGGCCACCCGCCCCGTCTCGAACGCGGGGACGAACTCGTGATTCCGCCCGCCCTGAAAGCCCCGGAGACGGACGTTCGGATGGCGGTTCCGCCGCGGTTCGAGTACATCTATCCGGCGGTGTCGCTCGCGTACTATCTCGGCGCGCGACTGGTGCCCGGCGAGACGCCGGAGATTCGAACCGCGGACGGGTTCACGTACTCGCTCGACCGCGAGGCCGGGTACGAGCGGACGGTCGCGCGCACGCTGAAGCAGGTGTTCGTGTTGGACTGCGTGGCGCGCACGGAGGGCTACTACGAGGTGCCGTTGTTCGAGCGCGCGGCGCTCGAAGCGTCCCTCGACATCTCGTTCCCGGACGCCCGGGAGGCGTCGCCGACGGAGCGCCTCGCCACGTACCTCTCGGTGCCGTTCGAGGCCGTGGAGCCGTACTGTCCGACGTGGAAGCACACGGCGGACGTGACGCCGAGCGCGGACTACCTCGAACTCCTCCCCTACCTCGTGGACGAACTCGCGGTGGTGCGGACGCCGACGGACGACGCGGTCGCGAGCGCGACCGAGCAGGCGGAGACGGTGCGCGAGTTCTACCGCGCGACGGACGGCGGAACGAACGGCGGCCGGTACGTCCGGCCGGCCGCGGCGGACTCCGTCGAGCAGTCGTGGGCGGGCGAGGGCACGCCCATCGGCGCGAGCAAGGCGATGGTGGAGGCGTACGAGAACCGCATCAACCGCTCGCTCGCGGCCGGCGACATCAGCATCACCGTCGTCTGCAACGACGCGGACATGGTCGAGGAGCGGGACATGACGCACACGGTGTACGGGTCGCGCGACCAACTCCCGTTCGACGTGCGCCAGCACGAACGCCTCACGAAGGCGGAACTCAAGGAGGTGTTGGCGGCCGAGACGGACTTCCTGCACTACATCGGCCACATCGACGAGGAGGGTATCGAGTGCGCGGACGGGAAGCTCGCGCTCGACGACATCGAGACGACGGGCGTCGATGCGTTCTTCCTGAACGCGTGTTCGTCGTATCGCGCCGGTTCGAAGCTCGTGGAGGCGGGCGCTATCGGCGGTATCGTCACGCTGAGCGACGTGTTGAACAACGCGGCGGTGACGATGGGGCGGACGCTCGCGCGCCTCCTGAACGTCGGGTATCCGCTGAACGTCGCGCTCGAAACCGCGCGCAACGAGAGTTACGCGGGCGGCCAGTACGTCACCGTCGGGGACGGCGGCCTCGGCATCGTCCAACCGGAGTCGAACCTCCCCGACCTCGTGGAGGTGACAGACGTGCGGGACGACACTGTGGACATCACGTACCGGACGTTCCTCACGCGGTCGTTCGACCTCGGGACGATGATGGCGCCGACGATACGGAACGAGTCGATGTACTATCTCGCGCCGGTGAAGGACGGACTGACGTACACGCTGAGCGTCGAGGAACTAGTGGAGTTCGTGCAGCAACAGACGCCGATTCGGTTCGAGGGGTCGTTACACTGGGCGGATACGTTCGATTTCTCGCGGTTGGATTAGGGGCCGTTGATGGCGACGTTGCCGGCGGAGACTGCGCCCGTCTGGGCGAGGAGGAGCGTCATCGTGAAGAGGACGCCGATCATGCGGGGGTTGTCAGTGAGGAACGATGCGATCTTGCCCTGGTTGCTTTCGGACATTGCAATCGTTCATATCACGGATTTTTAGATAAATATTTTTTATATATTCACACACGTGTCGTTCTAAAAAACTCCCGCGGGCGTCTTGTGCACTCTTGCGCGACGGCTGTAGCAGATTTTGCCCGGTCTTCCCTGTGATACCACCACCCACACTTATGTGGTGTGTCCTGTAAGACCATACCGTACCAATGGTTAACGAAGGTAGTCAGAACAACGATGGGCGTTGTTCTGGTAACGAACCGGAGGGGGATCGAAACATCGTTAGCGATGTCAGGGCGAACGCGGATCGGCGGACGTTCCTCAAGGGAACGGGCGCGGTCGGCCTCGCGGCGTCCGCTGGCTGTCTCGGGGGCAGCAGCAGCGGCGACGCGCCGAGCGGTACGTTCACGGTCGGCGTCCTCACCTCGCACACGGGCACGGAGAACCCCATCGGGAACTCCATCGCGCGCTCCGCCGAACTCGCCGCGGAGGAGCTGAACGCGGACGGCGGCGTCCTCGGGAACGACGTGGAGGTGTCCGTGAAGACGACGAACGAACAACCGCAGCGCGGGAAGACGAAGTACGAGGAACTCACGGTCAGCGAGGACGTGGACTTCACGACCGGCGTGTTCACGAGCGAAGTCCTCCTGAACATCATGGACAGCATCGCCAGCCAGCAGAAAGTCCACATGACCGCGGGCGCGGCGACCCCCGAGGCATCCACGATGCTGACCGAGGACTACGAGCAGTACAAGTACTGGTTCCGCACCGGCCCCGTGAACGCGCACTTCCTCGGCGCGAACATGGTGGACTTCGCGGAGGCGAACTTCTCCGACATGGGCTGGGACTCCGTCTACGTCCTCACCGAGGACTACACGTGGACCGAACCCGTGGACGAAGTTCTCCGGAACCAGCTCGCGGACGCCGGCGTCGAAGTCGCGGGCATGAAGCGGTACGCGGGCGAGACGAGCGACTTCTCCACCATCTACGACCAGGTGGAGGCGTCCGGCGCGGACGCCGCGTTCGTCGCGATGGCGCACTCCGGTAGCACCGCCATCGTCCAGTACGCGAAACAGCAGCGGCCGTTCGCGTTCGGCGGCATCCACGTGCCGATGCAACTCCCCTCGTACTGGAGTCTCGTCAACGGCGCGTGCGCGTACGGCATCACGCAGAACACCGCGACTCCGGAGTCCGAAATCACGGAGAAGACGGTTCCCTACGCGGAAGCGTACAACGAGAAAGTCGGGAAGTATCCCGTCTACACGGGCTACATCGCGTACGACGCCGTGAAGCAGTACGCCGCCGCGGCCGAGAGCGCGGACTCCCGGAACCCCGACGACATCGTCTCGGAACTGGAGAGTTCGAGCTTCACCGGCACCGCGGGCACCCTCCGGTACTACGGCCAGGACGAGGAGTACCCGCACGACATCGTGTACGACGAGACCGGGGAGAACGGCGTGAACCCGCTCTGGCTCCAGTGGAAGCCGAACGAGGACGGCGACGGCGGCAGTCAGACGGCGATCTACCCGGACAACCTCGCGTCGGGGTCGTACGAGAGTCCGCCCTGGGTGTAAGATGGCGCTGCCACTGACCGACGTCGTCGCGAACGCCGTGATGATGAGCGCGCTGTACGCGCTCGTCGCCATCGGCTTCACCCTCATCTTCGGGGTGGGCGGCGTCCTCAACCTCGCGCACGGCGCGACCGTCACCATCGGCGCGTTCAGCGCGTACTACGTCTCGGAAGTGTTCGGGTACAGCATCTGGGTGGGCGCGCTCGCCGCGCTCCTCGTGCCCGCACTGTTCAGCGCGGCGCTCTACCGGGGGATGATTCGGCGCGTCGAGGACGACCCGATAACGGTGATGATTCTCACGCTCGTCACCGCCATCGCCGTCGAGGAGATCATCAAGACCGTGTTCGGCACCCAGCCCGCGGTCATCTCCTCCCTGCTCACAGGACAGGTGTCCATCGCGGGCGGCATCCAGGCGAACAACCTCCTCGTGTTCGGGCTGTCCTGGGTCATCATCGGCCTCCTGTTCTTCGCCATCAACTACACGAAGACGGGGAAGGCCATCCTCGCGACGAGCATGTCCACGAAGGGCGCGTCCCTCGTCGGCATCGAGAGCGACCGCATGTACCTCTACACGTGGGTGCTCGCGGGCGCGTTCGCCGGCCTCGCCGGCCTCTTCCTCGGGTCGATTCAGACCGCGTCCTGGAGCATGGGGCGTTCGCCGCTCGTGCTGTCGTTCAGCATCGTCGTGCTCGGCGGCATCGGCTCCATCCGCGGGAGCGTCATCGGCGCGTACATCATCGGCTTCCTGGAGACGTTCACGATGTCGTACGTGGACTCCTCGCTCAGCGGCCTCGCGTCGCTCGTGGTACTGGTCTTGATACTGCTCGCGAAACCCGAAGGCCTGTTCGGCCGTGAATTCACCGAGTGACGATGTCGGACACACTCACCTCGAAGCTGAACCCGCTGTCGCTCCCGCTCCGCCAACAACTCGGCCTGCTCGCGCTCGCGCTCCTGGGCCTCACGCCGTTCTGGATGGGGTTCCTGTACGCGGGCGACCAGGGCCTCCTGCACATCCGCACCATCACGATAGCGATGTTCATCGGGATGTTCGCGATGAGCTGGGATTCGGTGTCGGGCTACACGGGCCAGATAAGCTTCGGTCACGCGGTCTTCTTCGCCATCGGCGGGTACGGGAGCGCCCTCCTGAACCTCGGGTGGGGCGTCCCGCCGGTCGCGGCGGTCGCGCTCGGCACGGTGCTGGCGGCGGTCGCCGGCCTCCTCATCGGCGTGCCCGCGCTCCGCCTCGAAGGCCCCTACCTGTCGCTCGTGACGCTGGTCGCGCCGCTCATCCTCCTCCAGATATTCATCTTCCGGAGCGACGTGTTCGGCGGCGAACTCGGCATCTCGAACCCCGACCCGCTCGTCTCGACGAGTGGGTTCGCGCAGGAGACGTACGTGTTCTTCTACGTCGCGTTCGCGCTGTTCGTCGCGATACTCGCCGTCCTTCTCGCGGTGACGCGCTCGGACGCGGGGTCCGTGCTCACGGCGATTCGGGAGGACGAGGACGCCGTTGCGGCGTCCGGCCTGAACCCGGCGAAGTTCAAGACGTTCGCGTTCGTGCTGTCCGCGAGCGTCGGCGGGCTGGCGGGCGCGGTGTTCGTGCACACGCCGATGGCGAGTCCGACGCCGAGCCAACTGCTCGCGCAGACGGTGAGCATCGAAGTCATCATCGCCGCCGTCCTCGGCGGGATGGGAACCATCGTCGGCGCGGCGCTCGGCGGGATGTTCCTCAGCGTCTTCCGCAGCCAGCTCAGCAACGTCGGCCTGACCGTTCCCGGTCTCGACGTGAGCGTCGGCGACCTCGACCTCGTCATCTTCGCCGTCGTCACCCTGATAATCCTATTCGCGCTCCCCGGCGGCGTGCTCCGCTGGGGGTTGGTCGCGGGCCGGAAGCTCATCGGGGCGGACAGCGCGGCCGCTGACGGCGGCCGGACGCCGGTCGAGCAGACGCTGGAGAAGTTCCGCGAGTTCTTCCGGGGTGGTCGCGATGACTGAGTACGCGCCCGACGACGGCCTGCTCGTCCTGAACGACCTCCGGAAGGAGTTCGGCGGGCTGACCGCCGTGGACGACCTCTCCTTCGTCGTGGAGGAGGGCGAAATCCTCGGGTTCATCGGGCCGAACGGCGCGGGGAAGTCAACGACGTTCAACTGCGTCACCGGTGCGTACGCGCCGACGAGCGGGAGCGTCCACTACCACGGCGAGGACGTGACGGGCGAACCCGCCTACGAGATGGTGAAACGCGGGATGGCGCGCACCTTCCAGTCGTTCAAGCCGCTGGACGACCGCACCGTCCTCCGGAACGTCGCGCTCGCGCTCGCGCCGGACAAGCTGTTCTCGCTCTCCGGCCTCCGCGGGGAGACCGAAGAGCGCGCGCGCGAACTCTGCGAGCGCGTCGGTCTCGGCGACCGCGTCCACCAGACGCCGGACGAACTCCCGCACGCGGGCCTGCTCCGGCTCGAACTCGGCCGCGCGCTCGCGACCGACCCCGACCTCCTGCTCGTGGACGAACCCTTCGCGGGGCTGTCGAGCGGCGAGGTCGCGGAACTGAGCGACCTCCTCACCGACCTCCGCGACGAGGGTATCACGCTGGTCGTCGTCGACCACAACATGCGCGGCCTGCTCTCCCTCATCGACCGCGCCATCGTCATCCAGTTCGGCGCGAAAATCGCGGAAGGCACGCCGGAGGAGATACGGAACGACGAGACGGTGCAGGAAGCCTACCTGGGGGGTGACGATTCGCTCGGCGAATCGTCATCACGTCAGGCGGAGTCTGACGGAGGGGACGAGATATGATTCTGAACATCGACGACCTCTCCGTGTCGTACGGGGAGGTAGCGGCGCTCCGCGGCGTCAGCCTCGGCGTCGAGGAGGGGAGTATCGTGAGCGTCATCGGCCCGAACGGCGCGGGGAAGTCCACGCTCGCGAACACCGTGACGGGCTTCCGGCCGTACGGCGGGAGCGTCACGTACGACGGCACGGAAGTGTCGTCCGTGGACGCGAGCGACCTCGTCGCGGACGGCCTCATCCACTGCACGGAAGACCGCGACCTCTTCGGGTACATGAGCGTCGAGGACAACCTCGAACTCGGCGCGTACCGCCACGGCGACGGCGAGGCGGAGCGCCTGGAGTACGTCTACGACGTGTTCCCGACGCTCGAACAGCGCAAGAACCAGAACGCGCGCACGATGAGCGGCGGCGAGCAACAGATGCTCGCAATCGGCCGCGCGCTGATGGGCGACCCCGAGTTGCTCATCCTGGACGAGCCGACGCTCGGCCTCGCGCCCGTCATCCTCGAAGACATCTCGGAGGCCATCGAGGAGATTCGAGCGGACGGCGTCACCGTCCTGCTGTGCGAGCAGAACGTGACGTTCGCGATGAACCACGCCGACCACATCTACCTCCTGGAGAACGGCCGCATCGAGAAGGACGGCACGCCGGACGACCTCCGCGGCGACGACTACATCCGGGACGCCTACCTCGGCGGCTAATCCGCGCCCTTCTTTTCCGTCGCGCCCCAAGACGCGGGTAGTGTCAGAGGAGTTCTCGCTGTCCGCGTTCTACGACGCGCTCGAATCCGTCGGGAGTCCCGTCGTCACCGCGACCGACGTGGCGACCCACCGCGGGGAGGCGCAGGCCGACGCGAGCGACGGCCTCGACGCCCTCGTCGGGGAGGGCGTGGAGCGCCGGGACGTCTCCGCCGACCCGGTCGTCTACTACCCCTCGGATTACGCGGCGACCGCTGAGACGGAGCGTGTGGTCGTGTTCCCCGAGCAGCGCGAAATCGTGGTCGACCAGCCCCGGCAGTTCACGCGCGCCCGCCTCAGTCAGTTCGCGCACCTCGCGGACACGACGCGGGACGGCGCGTACCGGTATCGAGTCCGGAAGGAGGACGTGTGGAGTTCGCCCTACGAGTCCCTGGACGACATCCTCGCGGCGGTGCGGGAGGTGACGAACCGGCGCTCGAAACCCATCGAGGAGTTCGTGGAAGGCCAGTGGCGGCGCGCCCACCAGTTCACGCTCCGCACGCACGAGGAGGGCTATACCGTCCTGGAGGCGGCGTCTGACGACGTGATGGGGAACGTCGCCCGACAGAAGTTGGACGATTCGCACCTCCGCGCGCCCATCAGCGACGACACGTCCTGGGTGAACGCGGAGAAGGTCTCTGAGGTGAAGCGCGTCCTCTACGAGGCCGGGTATCCGGTGCGGGACGAGCGCGACCTCGACGGCGGAACGCCACTAGAAATCGAACTCCGCCTCGAATTGCGGGACTACCAGGCGGACTGGGTGGCGCGCTTCGAGCGCCAGGGGTCGGGCGTGCTCGTCGGCCCGCCGGGGAGCGGGAAGACCGTCGCGGGGATGGGCGTGATGGAGTCCGTGGGCGGCGAAACCCTCATCCTCGTTCCCTCCCGCGAATTGGCGTCGCAGTGGCGGGAGAACCTGCTCGAACACACCACGCTCACACCGGAGCAGGTCGGCGAGTACCACGGCGGACGGAAGGAACTGCGCTCCGTGACCATCGCGACCTACCAGACGGCGGGGATGGATCGGCATCGACAGCTGTTCGACTCCCGGGAGTGGGGGCTCATCCTCCTGGACGAAGCCCACCACATCCCGAGTCCGGTGTTCCGCCGCGCGGCGAACCTCCAGAGCAAGCACCGGCTGGGGTTGAGCGCGACGCCGATTCGGGAGGACGACCGGGAGACGGACATCTACACGCTCGTCGGGCCGCCCATCGGGACGGACTGGGACGCCTTGTTCGACGCGGGGTTCGTGCAGGAACCGGAGGTCGAGATTCGGTACGTGCCGTGGCTCTCCGAGGACGACCGATACGAGTGGGCGTCCGCGGACGGCCACGAGCGCCGGAAGCGCGCGGCCGCGAACCCCGCGAAGGTCGAGGAGATCCGCCACCTGCGCGCGGCGCACCCGGAGGCGAAGACGCTGATTTTCGCGGACTACCTCGACCAGGGCGACCGGCTGGCGGACGCGCTGAACGTGCCGTTCGTGAGCGGTGAGACGCCGCATCCGCGTCGGGAGCGGTTGTTCGCGCAGTTCCGGAGCGGGGAGCGGGACGCGCTCATCGTCTCTCGCGTGGGCGACGAGGGCATCGACCTGCCGGACGCCGAACTCGCCATCGTCGCGTCCGGATTGGGCGGGAGTCGGCGGCAGGGCGCACAGCGCGCGGGGCGGACGATGCGGCCCGCGGGCAGGGCGCTCGTCTACGTGCTCGCCACCCGCGGCACGGAAGAAGAAGACCACGCGCGGCGGCGGACGCGCCACCTCTCCGAGAAGGGCGTGCGGGTGCGGGAGGCGGACGCGCAGGCGGTCGCGTTCCGGGACTAGAACTGCTCTCGCAACTCGCCCTGCGTCACCCGGTGGACGGTGTCGGGGGTCGGCGGGCGCTCGCGGAAGCCCGTTCCGGTGGCGACGACGGCCACGTCGTCGGACGCGTCGAGACGGCCCTCGGCCGTGAGCTCGCGGACGGCGGCGAGCGACGTTGCTGACGCGGCCTCGACTGCGAGTCCGGCGTGCGTCGCGAGCGCGCGCTGGGCGTCGCGGATGGCGTCGTCGTCCACGGACAGCACGCTCCCGCCGGTGTCGCGGGCGGCGCGAAGCACCCGGTTCCCGCTCGGCGGGTTCGCGTTCGCGATGGAGTACGCGACGGTCTCGCCGCCGCCGTCCGCGACGGGAGTGACGGTGTCGTCGCCGTTCCGGTAGGCGCGCGCGATTGGGTCGCAGGCGGCGGCCTGCACGAAGTGGAGTTCCGGGACGCTGTCGAGCGCGCCGGCGGCGTGGAGTTCGCGGACGGCCTTCCACGTGCCGCTCGCGTGTCCGCCGGAGGAGACGGGGACGACGACGGCGTCCGGCGCGCCGTCGAACTGGTGGAGGAGTTCGGCGACGGTGGTCTTCTGGCCGGCGACGCGAAGCGGGGAGTCGGAGTTGACGAACGTCGGCGCGAGCGAGAACGAGGCCTCGTAGAGCCGGCCGTAGTCGCCCGAGACGGCGTACAGTTCGGGGTCGTAGCGCGCGATGTGGCCGAGGCGTTCCTCGGGGATGTCGTCGGGGACGAGCACGACGGCGTCCATGCCGGCGCTCGCGGCGTGCGCGGCGGTGCTCATCGCCATGTTCCCGTGACTGACGGTGCCGATTGCGTCCGCGCCGCGTTCGCGGAGCGCGGCCGTGGCGACCGCCGTTCCGCGGTCTTTGAACGACCCGGTCGGATTCGCGGACTCGTCCTTCACTCGGATTCGACAGCCGGCGTAGTCGTCGAGGCGGGGCGCGCGCACGAGCGGCGTGCCGCCGGCCGCGCGCTCGATTCCCACGGGGTCGCTCGCGGGCAGGAGGTCGCCGTAGGCCCAGAGGCTTCCCGATTCGGCGGGCCACGCGAAGTCGGTCGCGAGTTCGTACCAGAGCGTCTCCCCGCAGTCGCAGTGCTGGCGGTCGCCCGCGGGGTACGTGTTCCCGCAGGCGTCGCAGACGAGGTCGGGCATACCCCGTGGTTCGCGCACCGCCGGCAAAACCCCCCGGGGTTCGGACACAACCCTCCTTACCCTCCGCGACCTACACCGGGTATGGTCGAGAAATCCGACGAGGAGTGGCGCGCGGAACTCACGGACGAGGAGTACCGCATCCTCCGCGAGGCCGGGACGGAGCGGAAGTTCACGGGCGAGTTCATCGGGAAGGACGACGACGGCGCGTACGTCTGCGCGGGCTGCGGGACGACGCTGTTCGACTCCGAGACGAAGTTCGACGACGAGTCCTCCGGCTGGCCGAGTTTCTACGACGCCGTCGAGGGAAGCGTGGAGTTCCGGGACGACGACAGCCTCGGGATGCGCCGCATCGAAGTGCGCTGTGCGGAGTGCGGCGGCCACCTCGGCCACGTCTTCGAGGACGGCCCCGACCCGACCGGGAAGCGCTACTGCATCAACTCCGCCGCACTCGACTTCGAGGAATCGTAGGCGGGAGGGTTGCTAGAGCGGTTTCTCGAACACGAGAATGCCGAGGTCGCCGCCGTCGATGGTGACGGTTGTTCGCGCGGTCTGCTCGTAGCCGTTCTGTCGGTAGAATGCGTGCGCGGGTTCCTGCCGGGCGCTCGTGGAGAGAACGAAGCGTTCGTAGCCGGCGTCGCGGGCGCGGGCTTCGAGTTCGTCGTACATCGCCTGCCCGAACCCGCGTCGGTGGTGCTCGGGGTGGACGTGCATCCGCTTCACTTCCGCCGTGTCCCCGTCGGTGGTGGCGAGGTCGGCGGCGACGCCCTTCGGCGGGCGGAACGCGGCGGTCGCCACCAGGTCGCCGTTCAGCACGCCGACGAGGAACTCGCCGCCGGACTCGACGTACTCGGCGATGCGGTCGTCGTCCACGAGCGCGGGCGCGTCCTCGAAGTAGGCGTTCGCGTGCCGGAGCGCCGCCTCGATGACGGCGTCCGCGGCCTCGCGGTCGCCGGGTTCGTAGCGTCGAATCGTGAGTGCCACACGCGCCGTTGGGCGGCCACCCGTATCGGCGTTCGCGTTCCGGTACTCGCCGCGGCGGCGAATGGCTTTACCCAGGGGGCGCGCGACACCCCGGGTATGGTCACGGAACTCGCGGACGGCGTGTACGACCTCGAACTACCGCTGGAGACCGACGACGGGACGCGCGTGTTCCACGCCGTCGCCATCGAGGCCGACCACGGCGTCGTGCTCGTGGACGCCGGCCTCCCGAACCAGGCCGCCGACGTGCGCGCCGCGCTCGACGACATCGGCCACGCGGTCGCGGACGTGTCTCTCCTCGTGTTCACGCACCAGGACGGCGACCACGTCGGCGCGGCCGCCGACCTCCTGCTCGCCGGCGACGCGCTCATCGGCGGCGAAGACGGTGTCGAGGGGCCGAACGAGCGCGTGACGCCCGACCTCGAACGAGCGTACGAGTCGGTAACTCACCTCGCGGAGTACGAATACGACCGCGTGCTCTGCTATCACGGCGGACTCGTGGACGCGACGGAAGAAGACGTGGCGGCGCTCGACCCCTATTCGCCCGGCGTGTAGGGGAGGTCGGGGTCGTCGAAGCGGTCTCTGAGAACCTTCTTGTCGAACTTCCCGGTGGCGGTCTTCGGCACCTCGTCCACGAACACCACGTCGTCGGGAAGCCACCAGGACGGGAACTCGGAGTCGAGGAACGCCCGGAGTTCCTCCACGCCGATGTCGCTCCCGTTCCGGCGGACGACGCACGCGAGCGGTCGTTCCTGCCAGGTCTCGTGAGGGACGCTGATGACCGCGGCCTCCACCACGTCCTCGTGCGACATCAACTGGTTCTCCAGTTCGATGCTCGAAATCCACTCGCCGCCGGACTTGATGACGTCCTTCGCGCGGTCGACGATTTCGAGGTAGCCGTCCTCGTCCACCACCACGATGTCACCCGTCTTCAGCCACCTTTCGGAAGACCCGTCTTCCGTACTCCCGGTCGCGGCGCTCCCGGGAACGTCCTGGAAGTCTTCCTCGTTGGCCTCGGGGCGGTTGTAGTACTCGTCGACGACGGTCGGGCCGCGCACGAGCAGTTCGCCTGGGGTCTGGCCGTCCCAGGGGACTTCCTCGCCGTCGTCGTTCACGACCTTCATCTCCAACCCGGGCGACAGGAGGCCCTGCGTGGCGCGGAGGTCGTACTCCTCGCTCTGCGACACGTCCATCGTGGACTTCGGGCGGCTGACCGAGCCGATGCTCATCGTCTCCGTCATCCCCCACGCGTGCTCGATGGCCACGTCGTACTCCTCCTCGTAGCGCTCCATCACGCCCTTCGGCGCGGCGCTCCCGCCGACGACGATGCGCTCCAGGCTACTGAGGTCGCCGCCGTGGTCGTCGAGGTAGTCGAGGACGTTTATCCACACCGTCGGAACGCCCGCGGTGAGCGTCACGCCCTCGTCCTCGATGAGGCTCACGAGGTCGGCGGGGTCGGGCGACGGCCCCGGGTACACCTGCCGTGCGCCCGCCATCGTGACCGCGTACGGGAACTCCCAGGAGTTCACGTGGAACATCGGCACGACCGGCATCACCACGTCGTCCTCCGCGATGTCGAGCGCGGCGGGCGTCATCGTCATCATCGCGTGCGAGTAAATCATCTTCTGCGTGTACTCGACGCCCTTCGGTTTGCCCGTCGTGCCCGACGTGTAACACATGCCCGCCGGCTGGTCTTCCGGCACGTCCGGCCACGACTCCACGGGGTCGGCGTCCGCGACGAGCGACTCGTACGCGTGCACGTTCGCCAGGTCGGTCTCCGGAACCTCGTCGTCCATCACGACGATGTGCCGCACCGACTCGAACGAGTCGTGGAGACGTTCGACCGCCTCGAACGCGTCCGGGTCCACCAGGAGCACGTCGTCGGCCGCGTCGGTGACGATGTGTTCGAGGTGGTCGTCGTGCAGGAGGAGGTTCACCGTGTGGAGTTGCGCGCCGAGCAGGGGGGCGGCGTAGTACGCCTCGAAGTGCCGGTGGTGGTTCCAGCCGAGCGTCCCCACTCGGTCGCCCTGCTCGACGCCGAGTTCCGTGAGCGCGCCGGCGAGACCGCGGACGCGGTCGCCGAACTCGCCGTACGTGTACTCGAACCGGCCGTCGTGCGTCCGGGAGACGATGCGCTTCTCGGGGAAGAGCCGTGTCGCCCGCCAGAAGAACGGGCGGAGCGTGAGTTCCGTACTCATCTATTCGAGTTCACCGCTGGAGACTGAGAGGTAGTCTTCGAGGAGGTCTTCGCGTTCCTCTATCTCCTCGATGTCGCCGTCGAACACGATTTCGCCCTTGTCGATGATGTAGCCGCGTTCCGCGAGGTCGAACGCGAACTGGACGTTCTGTTCGGTCAGGAGCACGGTGACGTTCTGCTCTACGACGTCGCGGAGAACCTCGCGCAGGTCGTCCACGATGACGGGCGCGAGACCCTCCGTCGGTTCGTCGAGGAGGAGCACGTCCGGGTCCTGGACGAGCGCGCGGGCGACGGACAGCATCTGCTGTTCGCCCCCGCTGAGGTTCTGGCCGTTGCTCGACTTCAGCTCCGCGAGCACCGGGAAGATGTCGTACATCTCGTCCACCGTGCGGTCGCTCTCGGGCGCGAGGCGCTTCGCGAGCGAGAGGTTCTCCTGCACGCTGAGCGTCGGGAACACGCGCCGGTCTTCCGGCACGAGTTTGATGCCGAGGTCGGAGATGTCGTCTACGTCCATCCCGCTTATCTGCTGGCCGCGGTACGTCACGGTTCCCTCCCGGGGCGGGACGACGCCGACGATACTCCGCATCGTCGTGGTCTTCCCCGCGCCGTTCCGCCCGAGGAGCGTCACCACTTCCCCCTCGTCGAGGTCGAGGTCGACCCCGTGGAGGATGTGGCTGTTCCCGTAGTAGGCGTGCACGCCCTCGACGGTGAGCACGCGGTCGCCCTCGGTCATTGGCGCTCACCCAGGTAGGCCGTGGTCACGTCCTCGTTCGCCATCACTTCGTCCGGCGTGCCGTTCGCGATGAGTTCGCCCCGGTGCAGGACGAGGATGCGGTCGCTGATTTCGAGAACCATGTCGATGTCGTGTTCCGTGAGGACGAACGTTGTGTCCGTCGTCTCGTCGAGTTCCTTGATGAGTTCGACCATCTCCTCGGACTCCGATGGGTTCATGCCCGCGGTCGGTTCGTCGAGGAGGACGACGGCGGGGTCGGTCGCGAGCGAGAGCGCTATCTCGACCTTCCGCTTGTCGCCGTGACTGAGGTTCGCGGCCTCCGTCTCGGCCACGTCGGTGAGACCCGTGAGTTCGAGGACGTCCTCCGCGGACTCGCGGAGCGCGGCGTCGTCGTGGTAGCGCGAGAGGAGTTCGGTCGAGCGGTCGGTCGTGCTGACGCGCGCGACCCGGAGGTTGTCCAGGACGGACAACCCCTCGAAGTTATTGTTTATCTGGTACGCGCGGGAGAGCCCGCGGCGCGCGATGTCGTGCGGCGGGAGGCCGGTGACGTTCTCCAGGTCGCCGCTCCGCCCCCGGAGGAACACCTCGCCCGCCGTCGGGTCGAGGCGACCGGAGAGGAGGTTGTAGAACGTCGTCTTCCCCGCGCCGTTCGGCCCGATGATGGACGTGACCTCCTCGGAGTCGATTTCGACGCTCACGTCGTCCACCGCGCAGAGCGCGCCGAACTCGCGGCGCAACGCCTCCGTCTTGAGAACGGTCGTCACGCCGACTCACCTCCGTTCCCGCGAACGCGGTCAACGACCCACGTGAGCAGGCCGGAGACGCCGCGCGGCGCGAACACGACGATGACGAGGATGAGCGTCCCGAACACGAGCTGCCAGTGTGCTTCCAGCAGCGGGAACTGCGTGATGCCCCACCGGATGTACCGGTAGAACAGCGCACCGACCGTGGGGCCGATGAACGAGTACGGCCCGCCGAACACGGTCATGATGACGGGTTCGGCGCTGATGGTCCAGTGGAGGCTCGCGCCCGGCGACAGCGAACTGTGCAGGGGCGCGACGAGCACGCCCGCGATACCCGTGAACACGGCCGAGAGCACGAACGCCGCCCACTGATGCCGGCGCACGTCGATACCGAGGCCGGACGCGCGCTCCGAGTTCTCCCGGATAGCCTCCGAGACGAGGCCGAACGGCGAGTTCGCCACCCGCCAGAGGATGTACATCGAGGGCGCGACGACGAGCAGGATGACGAAGTAGTACGTCACCCGGTCGTAGAGCGAGAGTTGGAACCCGAACAGGTTCGCCGTCTGGAGCAGGACGAGGATGCCGTCGCTGCCGTTCGTGACGCCGAAGTAGTTCTGGTTCACGAGCGTGTACAGCGCCATGCTGAACGACAGCGTCAGCATCGCGAAGTAAATCTCCTCCAGGCGCACGCTCAGGTAGCCGACCGGAACCGCGATAGCCGTCGCGACGACGACGCCGAGCACCGCCGCGATAACGAACGCGAGGAGCGGCGTCGCGCCGCCGAACGGGAGCATCGGCGCGACGTCCCGGAGGAAGATGCCGAGCGCGTACCCGGCACCCCCGAAGAACATCGCGTGCCCGAACGACAGCAGGCCCGTGTAGCCGTAGAGGAGGTTGAACCCGGTCGCGAACAGCGCGAGTACGAGCACCTCCGAGAGGACGTACGTCTGGAACGTGGGGAGGACGAAGGGAGCGACGACGAGCACGGCGAGCGTGACGAGCGCGGTGCGTCGCGCCGGCAGGCCGAGAATCGTCTCGCCGCTCACTGTCCTTCACCCCCGAACAGTCCTTCCGGTCTGAAGATGAGTACGAGAATCATTGCGAGGAACGGGAGGAGTTGGCCGACGCCCGTCGCGACGAGGACGCCGAAGCTCTGCAGGAGTCCGATGAACATCGCGCCGACGAACGCCCCCGTGAACGACCCGAGGCCGCCGATGACGACGATGACGAACGCGTTGATGATGACCTGGTCGCCGAGCGCGGGCGTGAACGCCTGCATCGGTGCGGCGAGCGCGCCCCCGATACCGGCGAGGAAACTCCCGACGAAGAACACGCCCGTGTAGAGCCGGGGGACGTTCACGCCGAGCAGTGCGGCCATGTCGCGGTCGCTGGACGTGGCGCGCACCAGCCGTCCGAGGTAGGTGCGCTGGATGGCGTACCAGAACACGCCCATCGCGGCGAACCCGACGACGATGACGAACAGCCGGTACGCGGGGTAGCTGGTGCCGAGGAACTGGACGTTCGACGCGAGCAGTTCCGGCGTCGCCATCGTCTGGTTCCCCGACCCCCAGACGGTCCGCGTGAGGTCGGTGATGATGAGCACCAGCGCGAACGTGAGGATGAGCTGGTCGAGTTCGTCGCGGTCGTACACGCGCCGAATCAACCCCATCTCGATTATCGCGCCGAGCAGGCCGACGGCGAGTCCGGCGGCGACCAGCCCCACCCAGAAGCTCCCGGTGACGTTCTGCACGACCGTCAGGGAGACGTACGCGCCGATCATGTAGAGCGCGCCGTGCGCGAAGTTCAGCACGCCGAGCACGCCGAAGATGAGACTCAGGCCGATGGCGACGAGGAAGTAGCGACTCCCCAGGCTCAAGCCCGTGAGTATTTCTTGGATCGGTAGTGCCATGCTGGATTAGACACCAGCAGGCAGGTCGGTTCCTTCGAGGAGCGAACGCAGCTCGTCCGCCGGCGCGTCGATGCGCTCGACGGGGTCGAGGAGCGTGATGCCGCGTTCCTCGGAGTAACTCGTCGTCCCCCAGACCGCGGGCAACACCGCCTGATTGCTCTGACTGTTGATGGTGAACTCGCCGACGGGGGCGTTGTACTGCATGCCGTCCCACTGGTCGATGATGTCGTCGGCGTTCGTACTGCCCGCGCCCTCGATGGCGTTCTTGTAGAGGTAGAGCGCCGTGTACGCGTTCTGCGCGTTGTACGAGGGGTAGCGGCCGTCGTTGCGGTCGCGGAAGTTCTCGACGAACGTGTTGTTCGCCTCCGTGTCCGGCGCGTCGAACCAGTACCGCGTCCCGGCCTGCAGGCCGTCCGGCATGTTGTTCCCCATCGGGCGGAGGACGTCCGTCGCCGCGCCGACCGTCATGAGGACGTTGTCGATGCGTTCGAAGAAGTTCGAGTTCTTCGCCTGGTTGATGAACGTAATGAGGTCGCCGCCCCAGAGGCTCGTGATGACGCCGTCCGGATCCGCGTTCAACACCTTGTTAATGTACGGCGTGAAGTCGCTCGCGCCGAGTTCGGGGTAGGCGGTCGCGTCGTCGAGGTACTCGTACCCGAGGTCCATCCCCTGCGTGAACGCCTTGAAGTAGTCCCACGTCTGGGTTCCGAAGGCGTAGTTCGGGCCGATGGTCGTCCACGTCGTCGCGTCCGTGTCGCTCGCGGTGACGGCGGAGCCGTAGACGTTCTGCGCGAGGTTCACGCCGTCCCGGAACACGTAGTCGTTCCCGACGGCGTTCTCGCCCTCGGTCGCGGTGGCGAACGGCGTCGCCGCGTGCGTTATCATGAACGGCGTCTGGAGTTGTTCGATGACGGGCGCGACGGAGAGCGCGACCCCGCTGGAGTCGAGTCCGAGGAGGCCGTCCACGTTCTCCTCCTGGACGAGCGAGCGCGCGGCCTCCACGCCGGTCGGGCCGTCGCCCTCGCTGTCCCGGTAGACGATTTCACCGATTTCGCTACCGTCGATGCCGCCGTTCTCGTTTATCTCCTCGCGCGCCATCTCATAGCCGAGCTGGGCCGATTCGCCGTAGACGGCCGCGAACCCGGAGAGCAGGTGGATAGCGCCGAACGTCAGGGTGTCGTCGCCGCCGCCGCCCATGCAGCCCGCGAACCCTGTGAGTCCCGCGGCTCCCGCGACCCCGCTGGCCTTCAGGAAGTCCCGGCGGTCGAACTCTGCGAAGCGACGGTCGTCCGCCGCGCGATACGTGTCTTCGTGGGAGTCGTTAACCATTGGTAATCCGCACCCGATAGCACGTAGAACCCGCATGAACAATAAGTATGTTGCTGGTTGCCACGGGAGAGCCAACCGCGTCGGGCGGTCTCGTGCAACACTTGCCTCCGCCGCGAGCGGCGTGCGTCGGCGTCTGCGCGCCTCCCGTTAGCGCGCCGTCCACCCGCCGTCCACGGTGAGGACTTCGCCCGTGACGTACGCGGCCGCGTCGCTGGCGAGGAACACCGCCGGCCCGCCGATTTCCGCGGGTTCCGCGAACCGGCCGAGCGGCGTGCGGCGCTCGATGGACTCCCGGAGGCGTTCGTTCTCCTCCAGGTCCTCCGTGAGGTCGGTGCTGACGTACCCCGGCGCGAGCGCGTTCACGCGCACGTCGGGCGCCCAGTCGAGCGCCATCGACTTCGTCAACCCGACGAGGCCGTGCTTCGACCCGACGTAGGGGTGCTGGCGCGGCAGTCCCACCAGCCCGCCGACGCTCGCGACGTTCACCAGCGACCCGCCCGCGTCCTGGAGGTGCTCGGCGGCGTGCTTCGCGCAGAGGAACGCGCCGCGGAGGTTCACGTCCGTCACGAAGTCGAAGTCGTCGGTGGCCACGTCCTCGGGCGGGCCGAGCGCGCCGTCGGGGTTGACGCCCGCGTTGTTCACCACCACGTCCACGCTCCCGAGTTCGTCGGCGGTGTCGGAGAACAGCCGCTGAACCGCCGCCTCGTCGGTCACGTCCGTCGGAACCGCGAGCGACTCGACGCCGTACTCCCGCATCGCGTCCGCGGCGTCCTGCACGTCGTCGTGGCTCCGCGAGGTCGGCACCACGTCAGCGCCCGCGTCCGCGAACGATTCCGCGATGGCGCGACCGATGCCGCGCGTGCCACCTGTGACGACTACCGTCTTCCCGGAGAGGTCGAACTCCATACCGGGCCTCGTCGGGGGAGGGACTTAGCCCTAGGTGACGCTCCCGTCGAGCGAGTGCTCACGATACGCTTCGGTCTCGGCCACGTCCCGCAGTTCCTCGATTACGTCGTACACGTCCTCGAAGCGCGTGTAGAGCGGGCTCGGGCAGACGCGGAAGACGTTCGGCGGGCGGAAGTCACCGACCACGCCCCGGTCTTTCATCGCTTCCGTGATGCGGGCGGCTTCGGGGTGTTCGATGGCGACGTGGCCGCCGCGGCGGTTGGGGTCGCGGGGCGACCCCACCGAGAAGTCGTCGCCGAGGCGGTCGTCCACGAGACTGACGAGGTAGTCGGTGAGCGCCACGGATTTCTCGCGGATGGCGTCGATGCCGGCGTCGGTGACCACATCGAGACTGCCGTCGAGCGGCGCGGCGGCGAAGACGGGCACGGTGCCGGTTTGCCACGCGCCCGCCGTGTTCGCGTGCGTGTAGGTGTCTCGCATCTCGAACTGGGTGTCCTTCTCGTGGCCCCACCACCCGGCGAGCGCGGGCGTGCGCTCGTGGTGGCGCTCGTGGACGTAGAGACCGGCGATTGAACCGGGGCCGGCGTTCAGGTACTTGTAGCTGCACCAGACGGCGAAATCGACGCCGAGCGAGTGGAGGTCGTGCGGGACGACGCCGACGGAGTGCGCGAGGTCGAACCCGACGTACGCGCCGTGGGCGTGCGCGGCGTCGGTCACGCGTTTGAGGTCGAGGAGCTGGCCGCTCCGGTAGAGCACCGACGGCAGGAAGACCACGTCCACGTCGTCGGTGAGGGCGGCTTCCACGTCCGCCGCGTCGATGGTTCGGCCGTCCCGGCTCTCCACGACGACGGTGTGGTCGTCGGGGTCGAACCCGCGATTTCTGAGTTGGGCGCGGACGGCGTACGTGTCCGTGGGGAAGTTGAGTTCGTCCACGAGCACGAGCGGGTCGTCCAGGCCGTTGAGGAGCGTTCCGAGGAGCGTGTGGATGTTGACGGTGGTGCTGTTCGCGGCGACGACCTCGTGCTCGCGCGCGCCGACGAGCGGCGCGAGCCGGCTCCCCAGATACTCGCCGTACCGGAACCAGGGCGGGTCGCCGTCCGTCCACCCGCGGATGCCGAGGTCGCGCCACTCCTCGACGACGCGGTCGAGCGCGGCCTCGGCGTCGGTCGAGAGGGGGCCGAGGGAGTTGCCGTCCACGTAGTAGTCGTCGGGCACGCTGAAGCGCTCGCGGTACGCGGCGAGGGGGTCGGCCGCGTCGCGCTCGCGGGCGGCGTCCCGTGTCGTGTCCATACGCGACGTGAGAACCGGGGTGGCCGTAGGCCTTCCTCACTCCTCGTCGAGGAAGCCGACGGGGAGCCGGTCGGGAAGTTCGTCCGCGCGCCGGGCGCGGTAGCCGGCGTAAAGAAGGAGGCCAACGAGCAGCCAGGCGGCGAGGAGGAGGACGTTGTTCGCGAGGAGCGCGTCGCCGACGCGGCCGGCGGCGAGCAAGTCGAGCGCGTCCGCGATGGAGCCGAAGGAGAGCGTCTGCCACGCGAACACGGCCATCGCGGCGGCGCTGAACAGGCCGACGGCGGCGAGGACGGCGGGCGAGAGCTGGAGGTTACTGCGTTCGTAGAGGCCGGGATTGACGTGCGGGAGCGCGACGGCGGAGAGGGAGTGCGCGAGGTACATCAGGACGAGCGCGCCGAGCGAGACGTTCAGCGCGTAGCTGAACGTGGACGTGGCGACGAGCGCGACCGAAATCGCCCACGTGATGGTGAGGCCCACGTCGGGCGTGCCGAACCGGTCGTTGACGTGCGTGAGGGCGTCCGGGATGAGTTCGTCGCGGCCGAGGCTGTAGAGGATGCGGGAGGGCGCGACGTACCCCGAGTTCGCGGTGGTGGCGTACGCGAGGATGCTCCCGACGGCGACGATACCGGCGGTGCCGACGGGGAAGTAGGTCGCGGCGGCGTCCGTGAGCGGCGTGCCGGAGGCGGCGACGTCCTGCCAGGGGAGGACGCCGATGACGACGACGCTCACGAGGAGGTAGATAGCGCCGACGCCGAGCACGCTCCCCGTGAACACCTTCGGGAGCGTCTCGCGGGGGTTCTCCGTCTCGCCCGCGGTCTGCGCGAGCGACTCGAAGCCGATGTAGGAGAAGAAGATGGCGCTCGTGCCCGCGATGAAGGGCGCGACGAACCCGCTCCCGAACTTCTCCGCGGGGAACAGCGGGCTGAAGTTCCCGGGGTCGACGTGGAGCAATCCGGGGAGGCCGAGCAGGAGGAGGATGGCGACGAGGAGGCCGGTCATCGCGGCCTGCGTGCGGCCGAACACGTCCACGCCGACCAGGTGAATCAGGTAGAACGCGGTGAGGAAGACGATAGCCCACTCGGTCGCGCCGAGGAAGTCGAAGACGGGCCAGTACCCCATCGCGTTCCCGAACCCGGTGGCGAAGACGGCTTGCGCGCCGATGAACGCCACCGTCTTCAGCCAGATGAAGACGTAGCCGACGAGCGTGGAGTTCCACGTCCTGGAGATGTGCATGTACGCGCCGCCCGGGTGGTCGCCGAGCGGGCCGCTCATGTAGACGGAGTAGACGACTGCGGTCGCGAGGACGACGGGGACGCCGACGAGGAAGCCGAGCGGCACCGCCGGCCCCATGATGGCGGCGGCTTCGCCGGTGACGACGAAGATACCGGCTCCGATCATGGTGCCGACGATGACGGCGATGCTGTGTATCGACGTCAGGTTCCGTTCGAGGTCTCTCTCGGTCATCACCCACCGGTATCGGTCGGCGACGTTTAGCGATGTGGAATTCCGGTCGCCGGACAACGATTATGGCGACCGACCACCAAGGACGGGTATGAACGCGAAACGCGCCCTCTCAGTCGTCGCCGTCCTGTTCGTCGCCGCCGCGCTCGTCCACTACGTCCTGTTCGGACGCCTGCCGTTCGGGAAGCCCCAGTTGCTGGAGGAGTGACTTTTTCACGGCGGGCGGAGACGCCACGGACGTGACTGTCGTTGGACTGACGCCGCCGCACGTGTACGTGCTCGCCGCGGTGTACGCGGCCTGGACGCTTCCCGAGGTCGTGGACGACGCGCGCGGGAGCGACGACGGCCCCGACCTGGACGCGAACTCGCGGGTCGTGCTGTCGGTCGCGGTCGGAGCGGGGTTCGCGGTCGCGTTCTGGGCCGCGTTCCGCGCGCCGGCGTGGGCGACGTTCGGCGGTCTCGCACTGCCCGCGTTCTGGGCGGGCGTGCTCGCGACGCTCGCGGGGGTCGCCCTGCGCTGGTACAGCATCCGCGCGCTCGGCGACGCCTTCGACCGGTCGGTGACCGTGACCGACGACCAGACCGTCGTGGCGCGCGGGCCGTACGCCGTCGTCCGCCACCCCGCCTACACCGGCGGATTCCTCGCCATCCTCGGGGTCAGCCTCTCGCTCGGCACGTGGCCGGGCGTCCTCGCCGTCGCCGCGGGCGTCAGCGCGGGATACGCGTACCGCATCCGCGTGGAGGAGCGCGCGCTCCGCCGCGAACTCGACGGCTACGACGACTACTGCGAGCGCGTCCCCTACCGCCTCGTCCCGGGAGTCTATTAGGCGGGGCCGCGTCGGGTCGGCCGTGACGCTGGACGACGAGTTGGCGGCCGAAATCCGCGAGATAGCGGCGATGGGCGTTCCGCCGTGGCACGCGATGAGCGTCGCGTCCGCGCGCCGCGTGGAGGACGACGTGTTCGGCGGCACGTCGAGAACCGTCGCGTTCGTGCGCGACCTCGCAATCCCGGGGCCGCGCGGCGAGATACCCCTGCGCGTCTACCGGGACACGGACGACCCGGCGGGGACGCTCGTGTTCTACCACGGCGGCGGATGGACGCTCGGAACACTGGAGTCCGCGGGCGACCTCTGCCGGGAGCTCGCCGCGCGCACCGACCGCGTCGTCGTGTCCGTTGACTACCGGCTCGCGCCCGAACATCCGTTCCCGGAGGGATTGGACGACGCGTACGCCGCCCTGGAGTGGGCGAGCGAGCACGCCGGAGCGTTCGGCGGCGCGGACGACGTCGCGGTCGCCGGGACGAGCGCAGGCGGGAACCTCGCGGCCGCCGTCGCGCTCCGCGCCCGCGACCACGACGGCCCCGCCATCTCCCATCAGGCGCTCTGCTACCCCATCACGAACCACGCGTTCGACACCGACTCCTACCGGGAGAACGCGGACGGCCCCCTCCTCACCCGGGCGGACATGGAGTGGTTCTGGGAGCAGTACGCGCGGAGTCCGGTGGACGCCGCGAACCCGTACGCGAGCGTGCTCCGCGCCCCCGACCACGCCACCCTCCCCGACGCGACGGTGGTGACGGCGGGCCACGACCCGCTCCGGGACGAGGGGCGAGCGTACGCGGACGCCCTCGACGACGCGGGAACGCCGGTCGAACACCACCACTACCCGTCGATGGCGCACGGTTTCCTCAGCCTCACCGACAGCGTGGCTGTCGCGGACGACGCGATGGCGGCGGTCGCGGCGCGGTTGCGGTAGACCGCCCCCGTCGTTGGCCGCATGAGGAACCGTTTTGAATCAGCCCCGGGAAACGCGACCGTATGAACGAGGTGTACGTCGTGGGCGCGGGCCAGACCGATTACGGGTCGTTCCCGCGCGAGTCGTATCGCTCCCTGTTCAAGGAGGCCGTGGACACGGCCGTCGCGTCCGTGGACGCGGAGTTCGACCGCGAGTCGGTGGACGAGGCGTACGTCGGCACGCTCGGTGTCGGCGGCCGCCAACTCGGCCTGCCCGGCCCCGCTGTCACGGAGTTCGCGGGATTGAACGGCACGGCGACGACGCGCGTCGAGAACGCGTGCGCGGCGAGCGGCGTCGCGCTCCGACAGGCCGTGCTCGCCGTACGCGCGGGCGTCGCGGACGTGGCGCTCGCCGGCGGGTTCGAGGTGATGAACGACGTGAGTAGCGAGCGCACCGGCGAGTGGCTCGGCGTCTCCGGCGAGACGGAGTGGGAACGCATGGCCGGCACGACGTTCTCCGGCGTGTACGCGCAGATGGCGGACGCGCACATGGCCGAACACGGAACGACGCGCGAACACCTCTCCCGGGTCGCGGTGAAGAACCACGCGAACGGCGCGAAGAACCCGCACGCCCAGCTGGGGTTCGAGACGAACCTGGAGGACGCGATGAACGCGCCCGCCGTCGCCGACCCCCTGAACCTGTTCGACTGCTGTCCGACCTCGGACGGCGCGAGCGCGGTGTTGGTGGCGTCCCGGGACGCCGCGGAGGAACTCACCGACAACCCGATTCGCATCGCGGGCGCGGGCCAGTCGAGCGGCCGCGTCGGACTGTTCCAGCGGCCGAGCCTCACCGAGATTCCGGCGACCCAGCGCGCCGCCGAACAGGCCTACGACGAGGCCGACATCGGCCCCGAGGACGTGGAGTTCGCGGAGGTACACGACTGCTTCAGCATCGCGGAACTCCTCGCGTACGAAGACCTCGGGTTCTGCGAGCGCGGCGAAGCCGGGCCGTACGTCGCGTCCGGCGCGACCGAACCCGACGGCGAGCGCCCCGTGAACCTCTCCGGCGGCCTGAAGTCGAAGGGCCACCCCATCGGCGCGACCGGCGGCGGGCAGGTGGTGGAAGTGTTCAAGCAACTCCGCGGCGAGGCCGGCGACCGCCAGGTCTCGGGGCTCTCCCGCGGCCTGACGCACAACGTCGGGGGGAGCGGTGGCGCTGTCGCGGTGCACGTCTTCGAGGAGGGATGGGCGTGAACGCGCTCGACTCCCTCGGGGTGTACACGCCCCGGGCGCGCATCAGCGCGGACGAACTGGACGCGGCGCTCGCGTCCGTCCACGCGCGCGGCGTCGACACGAAGGCCGTCGCGGCCGCGGACGAGGATTCGGTGACGATGGCGACCGCCGCCGCGCGGGACGCCATCCACGCCAGCACGTACGACCGCGACGAACTCGGACTCGTCGCGTTCGCCACCACGACACCGCCGCTCGCGGAGGGCGACGTGGCGGGCACGCTCGCGGAACTGCTCGGCCTCCCCCGGGACGCGGCGGCGGTCGCGCACACGCAGAGTCCGCGGGACGGCGTGGGAGCGCTCCGGGACGCGCTCGACGCGGACGGCCCGGCGCTCGCCGTCGCGGCCGACAGCCCGTTCGGCGACCCCGGCGAGGGAATCGACCACGCGGCGGGCGCGGGCGCGGTGGCGTTCGTCGCCGGCCCCGACGGCGACGTGACCGTCGAGGGGACGGCCTCGTACACGGAGGAGTTCCCGGGGACGCGCTACCGGCCGCGGGGGTCGCGGGACGTGGAGACGTACGGCGCGACCGAGTACGAGCGCGACGCATACCGCACGAGCGTCGCACAAGCAGTCGCGGGACTCGACGGGACGCCGGACGCGCTCGCGCCGACCGCGCCCGACGGCGGCCTCCCCTACCGGGGTGCGCGCGCCGTCGAGGGCGACGCGGCGGTGTACGAGCGCGCGCACGACCTCGGCGACACGGGCGCGGCCAGCGCCCTGTTCGGCCTGCTCGCCGCGTGGGACGACGGCGAGACCGACGTGGCCGTCGTCGGGTACGGGAACGGCGCGGACGCCGTCCACCTCGACGGCCGACTCGACGTCCAGGACGAACGCGACACCGTGAGTATCGACTACCCGCAGTACGCTCGCAAGCGCGGCCACATCGGGGGTGACGCCTGATGGGGGCGTACGTCAGCCTCCCGACGTGGTGGCGGAGCAACGATTCCCGGTACCGCCTCGTGCTCGGGAAGTGCCCGGAGTGCGGCGCGCACAACTTCCCCGCGGAGGGCGTCTGCGCGTCCTGTAACGCGGACGCCGACTTCGAGGAAGTCGAACCCGAGGGCACCGGAACCGTGCAGGCCGTGACCGTCATCTCCGGCGGCGCGCCGCCCGAGTTCGACGAGTACCAGACCCGGGAGGGCGCGTTCGCCACCGGTATCATCGAACTGGCGGAGGGCGCGCGGCTCCCCGGGATGTTCTGCGACTGCGACCCGAGCGAGATCTCGCGCGGCGACCGCGTCGAGGCCGTGGTGCGTCGGCTGTACGAACAGGAGGGCGTGCCGCGGTACGGCGTGAAGTTCCGGCCGGTCGAGTAACCCCCAAGCCTTCTTATCCGCGTCCGTACAGGATAGCGGTATGCGAACACGACCCGCACTCGGTCGGGAGCGACCAGCGAACGACGGCGGCGAGCGGGGTGACGTGCGGTGAGTTACGAGCGTTCGGTGTCCGCGAGCCCGCACGAACTCGTCTCGGAGAGCGTCTGGCACGTCCAGCTCCCCGAACTCCGGTTCGGCCGGGGGAGCGTGCGCGAACTCGGCTTCCAGCTCGCCGACCTCGGCGTCCCCGCGGACGCGCACGGCCTGCTCGTCACGGACGGCACGCTCGCCGACCTCGGGCACGCGGGCCGCGTGACCGACCACCTCGAAGACGACGGGTTCTCCGTGGACGTGTACGACGACTGCCCGCGCGAACCCGCGGTGTCCGACGTGGACGACTGCATCGAGTTCGTGCGCGAGGCCGGCGACGGCGGCTACGACTTCTACGTCGGGCTCGGCGGCGGGAGTTGCATGGACGTGGCGAAGGCGACGCGCGCCGTCGTCGCGAACGGCGGCGAGGTACTGGACTACATCGCGGAGCCGACGGGCGAGGGCGAGCGCCTCACGGAGTCGGGCGCGCCGCTCGTCCTGCTGCCGACGACGGCGGGCACGGGGTCGGAGATATCGCCGGTCGCCATCTTCGCCGTCGAGGAGAAGAACATCAAGGAGGGAATTTCGAGCAACCACGTGCGCGCCGACGCGGCCGTGCTCGACCCGACGTTCACGACGACGCTCCCGCCGGAGGAGACGGCGAAAACGGCGATGGACGCGCTCGGGCACGCCATCGAGGGGTACACGACGCACGACTACGACAGCCTGCTGCGACCGGAAGACCCCGCGGACAGGCCGGTGTACGCGGGCCGGTCGCCGTTCACGGAGATGTTCTCCGAGGAGGCCATCCGCCTGCTCTCCGGGAACGTCCGCACCGCCGTCCACAACGGCGACGACCTCGACGCCCGGGAGAACATGCTCCGGGGCGCGCTGTTCGGCGCTATCGCGGGCCTCACCGCGGGCGCGACGCTCTGTCACGCGATGGCGTATCCGGTCGGGAACCGCTACCACACGAACCACGGCGAGACCATCGCGGTGCTCACGCCCGCGAGCACCATCGACTACAACTCCGCGAGCGATCCGGGGCGGTTCGCGGACGTGGCGGAGCTGTTCGGCGTCGATACCACCGGAATGACCGACAGGGCGGCCGCGGACGCGCTCAAAGAACAGTACGTTCAGTTACAGCAGGATTTGAACGTCCTGCCGAGCGGCCTGCACGAGCTCGCGGGCGTCACCGAGGACGACCTGGACTGGCTCGCGGAGCAGACCGTGAGCACCCAGAAACGCCTCCTCAGGACGAACCCGCGGCCCGTCACCGTGGACGACGTGCGCGAGGTGTTCGCGGACGCGCTCCACAATTGGGAGTAGTACAGTAGAAACCGAAACCCCGACTCGATTGAACATCGGTATTTATTGTGCGCGAATCTGTGGGTATCGTTAGATATGGTTGCGATACGGGGATACGGCTCCTACGTGCCGCTCTACCGGATCGAGCGGTCGGCCATCGCTGAACAGTACGGCGAGCGCGCGGGCGGCGGGGAGACCGCCGTGCCGGCGCACGACGAGAACGTGACGACGCTGGGCGTGCAGGCGGCGAAGAACGCGCTCTCGCACGCCGGCATCGAGTCGCCGGACGCGGTGTACGCCGCGACGACGAGCGACGACTTCGACGAGCGCGGCGTCGCCCCGCACGTCGCGCACGCGGTCGGCGCGGGCGAGGACGCGCGCGTCTCCGACTTCCAGGGGAGCGCGCGGGCGGCGACGAACGCCGTGCTCGCCGCGCGGGACGCCGTCGAGGCCGGACGCGCCGACACCGCGCTCGTGGTCGCGAGCGACGTGCTCACCGCCGACGCGGGCACGAGCGCGGAACGCACCGCCGGCGCGGGCGCGGGCGCGCTCGTCCTCGGCGCGGGCGACGGCGTCGCGGCACTCCGGGAGTCGGCGGTCGCCACGACGGGGTTCGTCGGGCGGTTCGCGCCGGCGGGCGAGACCCCCGAGACGGGCGATGGGCGATTCAATCGCGCGAACTACCTGGACGCCGTCACGACCGCCGTCGGAGGGCTGGACGGCGAGTTCGACCGCGCGGCGTTCCCCGCGCCGGACGGCCGCTGGGGGTCGAAGGCCGCGGGCGCGCTCGACCTCGACGCCGCCCTCGACTCGACGTTCGACGCGGTCGGGTTCGCGGGCGCGGGCGGCGTCCTCCTCGACCTCGCCGCGAGCCTCGACGCCGCGGAGGCCGACGAAACCGTGCTCCTCGCGGGCTACGGCCCCGGCGGCTGTGACGCGCTCAGCATCGAACGCACGACCGACGGAACACCCGAGATGACGACAGACGACTACATCGAGAGCAAGGAGTACGTACCGTACGGCAAACACCGCGGATTCCGCGGGGGTGTCGCCTGATGTACGAACCCCCGTTCACCCGCGACCGGGACGCGAACGAACGCCTCGCCGCCCGCGAGTGCGACGCCTGCGGCTGGGTGAGCTTCCCCGAACATCGCGAGATATGCAAGCGCTGCGGGAGCGTGGGCGAGTGGACGGACACCGAACTCGAAGAGCGCGGCACCGTCCAGTCCTACGTCGTCCAACAGCGCCTTCCCGACGAGTTCGAGACGCCGCTCCCGCTCGCCATCATGGACGTTCCCCAAACGTCGGGCGGTGACCCCGCCCGCGTCTACGGCCTGTTCACCGAAACCGACCCCGAGCACATCGACATCGGGATGGAGGCCGAAGCCGACTTCCGCCGCATCTTCGACGTGGACGGCCTGCCAATCCACTCATTCAAGTTCAAGCGCCCGCGGGGTGACCGGCTATGAGGGATGTGGCAGTGGTCGGCGCGGGCATGATAGACTTCGGAGAGCTGTTCGAGCAGTCGTTCGACGACATGGCCGAGCGGGCGTACCTGAACGCGCTGGACGACGTGGACAAAGGTATCGATAGCGAGGACATCGACGCGGCGTGGTTCGGGACGCTCGACATCGCGGAGAACGCCTCCTCCGGGCTGGGTCTCAGCCACCCGACGGGGTTGTTCGAGATGCCGGTGACGCGCGTGGAGAACGCGTGCGCGACCGGGAGCACGGCGTTCCGGTCGGCGGTCGAGGCGGTGCGCGCCGGGTCGGCGGACGTGGCGCTCGTGCTGGGCGCGGAGAAGATGCGGGACTCCGCTGGCGGCCTCATCGAGGGCGCGTCCCTCGAACAGGTGTGGCGCGGCCGCGGCGTCACGATGCCCGCCTTTTTCGGCCTGCGCGCCACCCGCCACATGGAGGAGTACGGCACCACGCGCGAACAGGTCGCCGAGGTGTCCGTGAAGAACCACGAGAACGGTTCGAAGTATCCGCACGCGCACTACCGGTTCACGTGCAGCGTCGAGGACGTGGTGGACAGCCCGCAGGTCACGTATCCGTTGAACCTCTACGACTGCTGTCCCGTGACGGACGGCGCGGCGGCGACGGTCATCGTGAGCGAGGACGTGGTCGAGGAGTACACGGACGACCCGGTCTGGGTCGCCGGGAGCGGCCTCGCCACCGACACCGTCCAGCGCGGGGCGGACGAGTCGCTCGCGGGGTTCCCCGCGACCCAGCAGGCCGCCGAGCAGGCGTACGAGGAGGCGGACATCACGGCGGACGACATCGACGTGGCGGAAGTCCACGACTGCTTCACCATCACCGAACTCGTCACCTACGAAGACCTCGGGTTCTGCGAGAAGGGCGAGGGCGGCGCGTTCGTCGAGTCCGGGAAACCCCACCTGGACGGCGAGAAGCCCGTGAACCCGTCGGGCGGCCTGCTCGCGAAGGGCCACCCTATCGGCGCGACGGGCGTCGCGCAGGTGAACGAAATCTACGAGCAACTCCGCGGCGAGGCGGGCGCGGTGCAGGTGGAGAACGACCCCGAGTACGGCCTCCAGCACAACATCGGCATCGGTCGGGACGCTACTGGTAGTGTGTCCTGCATCAACGTCCTCTCCAAAGACCGGCCCTGACCCGCCGATAGTTCTTTTCCGCGTCGCCGCCGCACTGCCGGTATGTCGAGCGAACTGACGGCGAGCGTGCAACTCGCGGGCGACGACCCCGTGGGGTTCGCGGAGCGCGCCGACGACCTCGGGTATCGGGGCGTGTGGACGGGCGAACTCTGGGGGACGGACGCGTTCGTCACGCTCGCGCGCATCGCCGAGCGCACGGACATCGATGTGGGTACGAGCATCGTGAACGCGTACTCGCGGAGTCCGGCGGCGCTCGCGGGCGCGGCGGCGAACATCAGTGAAGCCACGAACGGACAGGTCACGCTCGGCGTCGGCACGAGCACCGAGAAGGCCGTGGAGGACTTGCACGGAACCGAGTTCGAGAATCCGCCGCGTCGCCTGCACGAGACGATAGCACTCGCGCGCCGGTTCCTCGAAACCGACGAGAGAGTATCGTACGACGGAGAGCTGTTCTCGGTGGCGGACTTCCCGGGATTGGACGCGGACGTGCCGGTGTACGCGGCGGCGCTCGGGCCGGCGACCCGGCGCGCGACGGGCCGCGTCGCGGACGGCTGGCTCCCGCACAACATTCCGTTCGAGCGCCTCGAACCCGCGTTCGAGCTGGTGGCGCGAACCGCGCGGGAGGCGGGCCGCGACCCCGACGACATCGACGTGGTGCCGTACGTGCCCGCGGCGGTGAGCGCGGACGGGGAGGAGGCGTACGACGCGCTCAGAGGCCACCTCGCGTACTACGTCGGGAGCGCGGACGGCTACAAGAACGCGGTCGCCCAGGCGTTCCCCGACGAGGCGGAGGCAGTCGCGGACGCGTGGCGCTCCGGTGACCGCGCGGCGGCCCGCGAACGGGTGAGCGACGAGATGGTGGACGCGCTCGGCGTCGCCGGAACCCCTGAGGGGGCGCGGGAGCGACTACGCGAGGTTGCGGCGCTCCCGGTGGTGGACGAGCCGCTGGTGGTGACGCCGTCGAACGCGAGCGTCGAACTGGCGATGGAGACGGTGGCGGCGCTCGCGCCCGCGAACCTATGAGTCCGCGAAGATGGAGCGGTCGAGGTCGGCGGGACTCGTGTTCCCGGTGAGCGCGAGCGTGAGGTCGAGGTCGGCGAGGAAGTTGTTCACGACCTCCCGCACGCCCTCGGCACCGTCGAGCGCGAGGCCGTACGCGTAGGGGCGGCCGAGCAGGACGGCGTCCGCGCCGAGCGCGAGCGCGACGATGGCGTCCGCGCCCCGGCGGATACCCGAGTCGAACAACACGTCCACGTCGTCGCCGACGGCGTCCGCGACCGCGGGGAGGGCGTCGAGCGCGGCGACGGCGTTGTCCACCTGGCGGCCGCCGTGGTTCGACACGACGATTCCGTCGGCTCCTTTCTCGACGGCGCGGCGGGCGTCGGCGGGGTGGAGGATGCCCTTGAGGACTATCGGGAGGTCGGTCTGGTCGGTGAGCCAGTCGAGGTCGTCCCAGGTGAGCGTGGCGTCCCCGAAGACGGCGAGGAACTCGCTCAGCGCGGCGTCCATGTTCTCCTCGGGCGGCTGGGAGAGCAGGTCGCGGAACGCGGGGTCGCTCGTGTAGTTCGCGACGCCCTCGCCGTCGAGGAACGGGAGGTAGCCCTGGGAGACGTCGCGTTCGCGCCACCCCATCATCGGCGTGTCGAGCGTCACGACGAGCGCCTCGTATCCCGCGTTTTCGGCGCGTTCGACGAAGCTCGCGGCGACGTCGCGGTCGCTCGACCAGTAGAGCTGAAACCACTTCCGGGTGTCCCCGAGTTCGTCGGAGACGTCTTCGAGCGTCTCGGAGGACGCGGAGCTGAGGCACATCGGGACGTCGGTGTCGGCGGCGGCTTCCGCGGTGGCGAGTTCGGCGTTCTCGTGGATGATGGACTGCACGCCGATGGGTGCGAGGACGACGGGCGCGGGGAGCGTCTGTCCGAGCACTTCGACGGAGAGGTCGCGTTCGGACACGTCGCGGAGCATCCGGGGGACGATGCGGTGGTCGCGAAACGCCCGCCGGTTCTCGGAGACGGTGTCCTCGCTGCCCGCGCCGCCCTTCACGTACGCGTACGCCTCGTCGCTCATCGCGTCGAGCGCCTCGCGTTCGAGTTCCTCGAAGTTCGGCGGGATGTCGGGCGTCTCGCCCATCAGCATTCCCTGTCCGTACACCGCCTGCTGTCGGCTGTCGCCGGGGTTCTCCATATCCCGAGATTCCGACTGGTGTGTGTTAACTGTTCGCTCGATTCGCGTCCGAGTGAACGATACTAACGTAAACTCGACGGTCGATGAACAACGTTCACAATACCTAAGGCGGGGACGGCCGTCTCATCGACCATGAATCTCACCGAACACGTCCAGCGCGCGGTGGCCGACCACCCGGAGAACGTCGCCATCCACTACGAGGGTCGCGAACAGACCTACGAGGAGTTCTGGGAGCGCACCGGCCGGTTCGCCGCGGCGCTCGAACGAGAGGGCATCGAACCCGACGACCGCGTCGCCATCTACCTCCCGAACCTCCCGCAGTTCGTCACCGCCTTCCACGGCATCATGCGCGCCGGCGGCATCGTCGTCCCGATGAACCCCCAGTACCGCTCGCGCGAACTCGAACACTTGCTCGGTGACTCGGGCGCGAACGCCGTCGTCACCCTCCCGAGCCTCGTCGAGCACGTCGAGGACGTGCGCGAGGACACCGACGTGGAGTTCGTCGTCACCGTCGGCGCGGAGACCGAACCCTCGACCGAGTTCGAGGACTTCCTCGCCGACGACACGTTCGGCCCCGTCGAGCGCGACGACGATGACGTGGCCTGCCAGCCCTATACCTCGGGGACGACGGGCACGCCGAAGGGCGTCCTCCTGACGCACGAGAACCTCTACTGGGACGCGGACGTGGCCGACGCCCCGATTCCGGACGGTATCCGCGCCGACGACCGCCACCTCGGCGTCCTCCCCCTCTTCCACATCTACGGGATGACGGTGACGATGAACGCGACGCTGTTCAACGGCGGCGCGTACTACCCGATGCCCGAGTGGGAGGCCGAGGAAGCGGTCTCCCTCATCGAGGACGAGGACGTCACGCTCGTCCACGCCGTCCCCGCGATGTACAACGACCTCATCAGTCAGCCGGACGCCGCCGAGTTCGACTTCTCCAGTCTGCGCTTCGTGAACTCCGGCGGGAGCGGCCTCCCGATGGAAGTCCTCGAAACCTGGGACGACCTGTACGACGTGCCGCTCTGCGAGGGGTACGGGCTCACCGAGACGAGCCCCGTCACGCACGCGAACCACCCCGACGACCGCCGGCCCGGTAGCATCGGCAAACCCCTCCCCGGCGTCGACGCCCGCATCGTGGACGACGACTTCGACACCGTCGCGCCCGTCGAGGAAGGTCCCGTGGACGAGGACGAGGCCGCGCTCCACGAGATTACGGGCGAACTCGTCATCGCCGGGCCGAACGTCATGAAGGGCTACTACGAGCGCCCCGAAGCCAACGAAGAAGCGTTCACGGAGGCGGACGGGAAGCGCTGGTTCCACACCGGCGACGTGGGCTACCACGACGAGGACGGGTTCTTCTACGTCGTCGACCGGAAGAAGCACATGATCGTCACCGGCGGCTACAACGTCTACCCGCGCGAAGTCGAGGAACTCCTCTTCGAACACGAGGACGTGGCCGACGCGGCCGTCGTCGGCATCCCGGACGAACGCCGCGGCGAAACCGTGAAAGCGTTCGTCGTCCGGACGCCCGACGCCGACGTGACCGAGGAGGAACTCAAGCAGTTCTGCCTCGACAACCTCGCGCCCTACAAGCACCCGCGGGAGGTCGAGTTCGTGCAGGAACTCCCGCGCACCACCACCGGAAAAGTCCAGAAGTACGAGCTCGCGGGCGAGGAGTAGGTCAGCCCGCAGGGCTGACCGAATACGCGAGCGGCGAACGCCGTGAGCCGCGAGGCGGACGTAGCCCGCAGGGCTGACCGAACAGGCGAGCGGTGAGAGTGTGAGCGACTGCTGAAGTCGTCGGTTGGTTAACGAAAATAGGATTCTTGCAAACTTATTAAACGGTAGAGTCTAATTGTCGCGTATGAGTTTCCAGCTCTCAGACGAGCATCGGGCGATTCGAGAGGCGGTTCGCGAGTTCGGCGAGAACGAGATAGAGCCGGTGGCGCGCGAGCACGACGAGAACAAGTCGTATCCGTACGACCTCGTGGAGAAGGCGGCCGAGTTCGACTTCGTCGCGCCCGGGATTCCCGTCGAGTACGGCGGCGCGGGGATGGACACGCTCTCCAGCATCATCGTCACGGAAGAACTCTGGCGGGCCGACCCCGGTATCGGGAGCGCCATCGGGAGCCGCGGGTTCGGGTCGAACATGATTCGGAAGTACGGCGACGAGTGGATGAAGGAGGAGTGGCTGCCGAAGATCGCGAACGGCGAGTCCGCGTGCTGTTCCTGCATCAGCGAGCCCGCACACGGGTCGAACGTCGCGGGTATCGAGACGGTCGCGGAGAAGGACGGCGACGAGTACGTCATCAACGGGAACAAGATGTGGATCACGAACGGCACGGTCGCGGACATCGCCGTCGTGATGACGAAGACGGACACCGAGGTCGAACCGCAGCGGAAGGGAATCACGGCGTTCCTCGTCCCCACGGACACCGACGGCTTCGAGACGACGAAAATCGACAACAAGCTCGGGATTCGCGCGAGCGACCTCGCGGAAGTCCAGTTGAACGACGTGCGCGTCCCCGAGGAGAACGTCATCGGCGAGGTGAACAAGGGCTTCTACCAGCTGATGGACTTCTTCGCGTCCGGCCGGACGAGCGTCGCGTCCCAGGCCGTCGGCGTCGCGCAGGCCGCCATCGACGAGGCGAAGGCGTACGCGAACGAGCGCGAGCAGGGCGGACAGCTCATCAAGGACTACCAGGCGGTCAGCCACATGATAGCGGAGATGGCGGCGAACACGGAGGCCGCGCGCTCGCTCACCTACCGCGCCGCGGCGGCGGTCGACGCGGGCGACGACCAGGAGGCGACCCGGTTCGCGTCGATGGCGAAACTCACGGCGTCCGAGAACGCGGTTGACGTGGCGGACGACGCGATTCAGGTGCACGGCGGCGCAGGGTTCGTCACCGACCACCCCGTCGAGCGCTACTACCGGGACGCCCGCATCACGAAGATCTACGAGGGCACCTCCGAGATTCAGAAGAACATCATCGCCGGCCAGATACTCTGATGAACCACGAGGAGTATCGCGCGCGACAGGACACCGTCACGGTCGACGTGGACGGCCACGGTGTCGAGGTCGCGTACTACGAGGACGGCCCCAGGGACGGCGAGCCGCTGGTGTTCGTGCACGGCATCCCGACCTGGGGGTTCCTCTGGCGGGAGATAGCGCCCGCGTTCACCGACGAGTATCGAGTCGTCGTCCCCGACCTCGCGGGCTACGGGTCGAGCGAGCAGACGGACGGCTTCGACCGCTCGATTCGCGCGCAAGAGCAGGTGATCGAGGGCCTGGTCGCGGAACTCGACATCGGGACGCCGCTGAACCTCGTCAGCCACGACATCGGCGGCGGCGTCGCCAGCCGGTACGCCGCGCACAACCCGGACGCGGTGTCGACGTTCGTGGTGTCGAACGCGGTGTGTTACGACTCGTGGCCGGTCGAGTTCATCAACGACCTCGGCCTCCCGAGCACGGGAGACCTGCCGTTCGACGAACTGGAGGAAGACCTCGACTTCGCGTTCGCGGGCGGCGTCCACGGCGACGAGTCCGAGCACGCCGAGTTCATCGAGGGCATGAAAGCGCCCTGGATGACCGAGGCGGGCCGGCGGTCGCTCGCGCGGTGTGCGGTCGCGACGAACACGAACCACACCACCGAAATTGACTACGCCGCGATTACGGCGGACACGCTCTGCCTCTGGGGCGGCGACGACATCCTCCAGCCGGTGTCGTACGCGGAACGCCTCGCCGAGGACGTGTCCGGCGAGAGCGAGGTCGTGACGCTCGACGACGCCTACCACTGGGTGATGGAGGACAGACCGAAGGCATATAGGGAGGAACTACGCGCGTTCCTATGAGCATGGAACGAGCGCCGGACTGGGAGTTCAAGGAACGCGACGTGGTCATCCTGAAAGAACTCGCGAAGAACCCGCAGGTGAGTTCGCGCGACCTCACCGACATCCTCGACGAGGAGTACGACATCGACGTCTCGCACGTCACCGTCTCCGAATCCATTCGGAAGATGCGTGACGCGGGCGTGTTCCGGGAGGCCATCATCCCGAACGAGGCGTACTTCATCTTCGCGCTGATGGAGTTCAAGTTCAACCCCGAGCACTTCGCGGAGGGCTGGCGGGACGCCATGGAGTACATCCGCGACCACGAGAACACGCTGTTCTACTTCCTCTCGGACGGCGAGTACCAGTGGAAGTCCGTGATGATGTTCCCCAGCCGGCAGGCCGAGTCCCGGTGGATTCACGACTTCTACAAAGACCACGGCGCGGTCGTCTCGAACATCCGGAACTCGGTCGTGACGAACGTCCTCCACTTCGGCACGAACCCCGAGCTGTTCGACGCGCTCCCGCGAGAGGAGTAAGCCCCGGGGTCGTTCGACGACTCGGACGGTGGACTCGCGGGACTGTTTTCGGGGTCGTCGCGTCCCCGGCCGCGACCCCACCGCATTTATTGGTGGAGGTGGAAGTCGCGTGTATGCCACGCGTCGAAGTCGACATTCCGGACAACGTCGAGGTGGAACTCGACCGGTTGGTGGACGAGGGCGAGTTCGTGAGCCGTCAGGAGGCCGCGGAGGAGATTCTCGCGCACGGACTCCAGGTGTACAAGCCCGAAATCGAGGCGAACCGGGAGGAAGAGGAGATGTTCGGCGAGGAAATGCTGGAGACGAGTGAGCGGTCGCTCGGCGGCGAGGAAGACGACTACGAGTTCTAGCGCGTCGCGGGTCGCGGGCGCGCTCACCCCATACCCATGGAGCACGCCCGCCCCGCGTCCCGTGCGGGCAGCGTGGGACTCCCCGAATCGGAAGCCGTCGCCCGCACGAGACACGTGAATCGAGGGCGAGTACGGGCAAAAACCCACCGTCACACGGCCGTCAGACGCCCTACCGGAAGAGCCGATAGGAGGTCGCGCCGACCGCCACGTCCACCAGCTCGCCCTCGTACTCGCTTTTCACGGTAACGTCGGTCACGCCCATGGAGCCGCCGGCGCGCACGACCTCGGCCTCCGCGACGAGGTCGCTGGTAGCGGGCCGGAGGTACTTCACGTCGAGGTCGGTGGTGCTGAGCGACACGTCGCTCGGGTCGTCGAACGTCGTCCGGAGCGCGAACGCGCTCGACGTGTCCACGAGCGTCGCCGCGATACCGCCGTGCACGGAACCGCCGGAGTCCTCGGTTTCGGGGTTCATGAGTTTCTCGTCGTAGGGGACGCGCATGACGACGCGGCCCTCCGCGACCTCGTCGAACTCGACGCCGAGCCACGAGAGGTAGCCGTGGTCGCCGACGAACTCCTCGAACCCGAGGCCGGACGCGGTCTTCATTCGCCCGTGAACTCTGGTTCGCGGTCTTCCTGGAACGCCGCCGTGCCCTCGCGGGCGTCCTGCGTCGTGAGGAGGAGCGCGAACGCCTGGCTCTCCATCTGGAGGCCGGCGTCGAGGTCCTCGTCCGCGCCCTCGTTCATCACGCGTTTCGCGTGCTGGAGCGCGAGCGGCGGTCCGGAGACGAGGTCGTCGAGGAAGTCCGCGCAGGTGTCCTCGTACTCGTCGCTCGGGACGGCGCGGTTGATGAGCCCCCAGTCTTCCGCGCGCTCGGCGGAGATGTGCTCGCCGCGGAAGACGAGTTCCTTCGCGCGCGCCTCACCGATCATGCGGAGCGCGCGCTGGGTGCCGCCGCCGCCGGGGAGGAGGCCGAGGTTGATTTCGGGGAAGCCGAACGTGGAGTCCTCGGTGGCGACGCGGAGGTCGCAGGCGAGCGCGAGTTCGAACCCGCCGCCGAGGCAGTAGCCGTCGATCTTCGCGATGGTCGGCCGCGGGAACTCGTCCACGACCTGGAAGACTTCCGTTGGTTCGGCGCGCTTCGCGGGTTCGATGTCCGCGAACCCCGTAACGTCTGCGCCGGCGCTGAACGCGCGGTCGCCAGCGCCCTCGAAGGACACCGCGCGCACGTCCTCGGTGTCGATGGATTCGAGGAGGTCGACGACGGCGTCCATCAGGTCGTTGCTGAGCGCGTTCATGCGCTCCGGGCGGTCGAGTTCCACGTCGAGGAGGCCGTCGTCCGTGAGCTCCCAGTTGAGGGTGTTGTAATCGCCGGGGCCGCTCCCCGTGTTGTACTCGT
Source organism: Salarchaeum japonicum (assembly GCF_020614395.1). Taxonomy (NCBI): domain Archaea; kingdom Methanobacteriati; phylum Methanobacteriota; class Halobacteria; order Halobacteriales; family Halobacteriaceae; genus Salarchaeum; species Salarchaeum japonicum. The sequence goes on from NZ_CP085324.1 coordinate 1,528,332, forward strand.
AGAAGCCTTCGCCCGCCTCTTTGCCGGTCTTCCCGGATTCGACGAGTTCGACGAGGTAGTCGGCGGGCTCGTAGCGCTCCGCGCCGTACTCCTCGTGGAGGTCTTCGAGTTTCGCGAGCACGGTGTCGAGGCCGAGTTTGTCGCCGCGCACGCAGATGCCCTCGGGGAAGCCCGCGCCGAGTTTCATCCCGGTGTCGATGGCGTCCGGGGTCGCCACGTCGTTCCCGATGAGCTTCGCGGCCTCGTTCACCATGCGGGCTTCGATGCGGAGCGTGTCCACGTCCTCGCCCTGGCCCTGTTCGTAGGAGACGCCCTCGCCGTCGTCGTACCGGTAGTAGCCCTCGCCGGTCTTCCGGCCGAGTTCCTCGGCTTCGACCTTGGACTCCATCAGGGGCGGAATCTCCTTGCCGGCCTCCTTGCGGACGTGGTAGCCCACGTCGATGCCGGTGAGGTCGCCGAGTTCGAACGGCCCCATCGGGTAGCCCCGACCGTAGACCATCGCGGCGTCTATCTCCTCGATGGTCGCGAGGTCTTCCGAGGCCATCCACGCGGCCTCCTCGCCGAACGGCCCGAGCACGCTGTTCACGACGAAGCCGTTCACGTCCTTGCGCACGAAGATGGGCGTCTTATCGACGGCTTCGACGAAGTCGTAGGTCGCCTGCGCGGTGTCGTCGTCGGTCTCCGCGCCGTAGATGACTTCGACGAGATCCATCTTCACGGGCGGGTTGAAGAAGTGCATGCCGACCACGTCCTCGGGGCGGTCGGTCGCGGACGCGATTTCGGTGATGGAGAGCGAGGAGGTGTTCGAGGCGAGAATCGCGCCGTCCTCGGCGTAGTCGTCGAGGTCGCCGAACACGTCCTTCTTGAGATCCATCTGTTCGGGGACGGCCTCGATGACGATGTCCGCGCCCGCGACGGCGGTTTCGAGGTCTACTTCGGTGCTGATGCGGTCGAGGATGGTCTCGGGGGACTCGTCGAGGCGGTCGCTCTCGTCGAGTTTGTCGAGGCTCCACTCGATGGACTCGTAGCCGTCCTGCACGATGTCCGCCTCGATGTCACGCATCGTGACGTCGTAGCCGGCCATCGCCACGACTTCCGTGATGCCGTGACCCATGTTCCCGGAACCGATGACTGCGACCGTTTCGATGTCGTCTACGTCCATACGCAGTCGGTCGGCGCGCTCGCCCATTAAACCACCGACAGACTGTTATCGCTGTAAACACACCGCTCGTTGAACTGTACGAAACTAGCCGTTCGTGTTGTTTCTGAAATCTTCGGTAACACGGCGTCGGGCGTCGGCCGGACGTTTCAAGGGACGGCCGCGGGTAGTCGGGGAGGATGCGACGACTACTCGTCACCGTCCTCCTCGCCGCCCTGGTCGCGCTGGCCGGCTGCGGGGGGAGCGGGACGACGACGACCGCACCGACGACGGACGAAACGACGGCCGCGACGACCACGCAGGAGTCTGTGAGCGACTTCCCGCCGGGCGCGAGCGCGTCCGGCCTGACGAACGCGAGCGCGTCCGGCCTGACGAACGCGAGCGCGCTCATCGAGGCGCACATCGACGCGTTGAACGACACCGCGTACGCGTTCGAACTGGACGCGACGAACACCGGCGGCGACACCGAGACGCGGACGCGGTTCGCCGGCGCGACGGACGGCGACGACACCGTCTTCCGGCAGAACACGACCGGCTCCGCGCTCGAACTCTACGCGTCCGGCGACTACGCGCTCCAGCGCCAGTCGTCGGGCGACACCACCCGATACCAGGTGTTGCAGGGCCCGATAGCCGCCCAGCAGGCGAGTTCGATGACGACCGTCCAACAGCTCGTGCTCGCGACCTACCTCGGCGCGGGTGACTACGCCGTGACGGGGACGACCACGAGCGACGGCACGGAGTACGTCGAACTCAGGGCGACCGGCGTGAACGAGAGCTCGTCGACCGCGGAGAACGTCGAGTCCTTCGAGGCGACGCTGCTCGTGACGCAGGACGGCCGCATCGACGAGTTCACCGGAACGGTGCGCGCGAACCAGTCCGGCACCACGACCACGACGGAGTTCTCGTACGGCGTCACGGACGTCGGGTCGGCCGACCCGAGCGCGCCCGCGTGGGCGGCCGACATCCCGCAGGTGACCGCGAGCGTGGCTGACGGCGGGAACGCGCTCGTCGTGGAGAACACGGGCGGGAGCGCGGTCGCCGCGAACACGTCCCTCACGCTGATGACTGACGCGGGCTACGCGGACGTGACGTTCGCCGCGGAACTCGCGCCCGGCGAGACCGCGTACGTCGCCGCGACCGAGGGCGACGGCGGCCTGACCGCGACCGTCACGCGCGACGCGCCAGCCGACGGCGGCTTCGACTTCGCGAGCGCGAACCGCGTCGTCCTCACCGGGCAGGCGGGGAGCGTCGTCTTCCAGTTGGTCGTCGAAAACTAACTCCGCTGTCGCGCTCGCGCGGTCGCGATGATTCCCGCGAGCACGACCGCGCCGCCGGCGACTGTGGCGGCCCCCGGGACTTCCGTGAACACGAGGAGCGCCAGCAGCGTGCTACCGACGGGTTCGCCGAGCAGGGTGACGGAGACGACGCTGGACTCGACGTGTTCGAGCGCCCAGTTCACGACCGTGTGCCCGAACAGGCCTGGGCCGAGCGCCATCGCCGCGAACAGCACCCACTCCCCGCGGGGGTACGCGAACAGGGGGTGGCCGGCGGCGAGGACGAGCGCGAGGAGGGTGAGCGTGCAGACGGAGTAGACGACGAGCGTGTAGGGGACGAGCGCGATGCGCTGGCGGAGCGACCGCCCGGCGAGCACGTAGACGGACGCGGCGAGCGCGCCCGCGACGGCGAGCAGGTCGCCGTAGAGCGCGCCCGACCCGAGGAAGGTAGAGAGAACGCTCGCGCCGCCGAGGACGGGGTCGCCGAGCGCCATCACCGCCGCGCCGGCGACGGCGACGAGGATGCCGGCGAGCATCCGGCGGGTGAGGCGCTCGCCGAGCAAGAGTGCCGCGCCGAGCGCGACGAACAGCGGCTGGGTCTGGACGAGCGTGACCGACGCGGCGACGCTTGTCCAGTTCAGGCTCTCGAACCACGCCGCGAAGTGCACGGCGAGCGCCACGCCCGAGACGATGGCGACCGCGGCGTCACGCGAACCGAGCGACCGCACGGTGCCGGCGTGGCCGCGCGCGAACGGGAGGATGCACGCGGTCGTGAAGAGCACGCGGTAGAACGCCTTCACGAGGCTCGGCGCGCTCGACGCCTCCACGAGAATCGCGCTCGTCGAGACGGCGACCACCGCGACGGCGAGCGCCGCCATCGGGTTCGTGCGCGCCGCCAGTCGGTCGAGACCACTCACTACCCGATAACGAAACGCGCGAAAGAAGTGAATTGCGTTCGGAGACGCCGACCCAGCCGGTACGAGGGCGTTTTAGACGTCGTCGGGCACGTCGAAGTCGTGGTAGTGCTCGCCCTCCTCCTTGGAGAGGATGTCGAGCGCGGCGGCCGCGCCGTCGCCCGCGGAGATGACGGCCTGCCACTCCTGGTCGCGCACCATCGCGCCGGTCGCGTACGCGTTCTCCACGCTCGTCTCCATGTCGACCCCGACGTCCACCACATCGCCGTCGAAGTCCGCGCCGAGCTCCTCCGCGAGGTCGCGGTTCGCGCCCGTCGCGAGCACGAGATAGTCGGACTCGTACTCGTCCTCGCCAGTCACGACGTGGAACCGTCCGTCCTCGGTCTTCGTGACGGACTCGACTTCCTCGTCGTCGTGGAGTTCCGCGCCGTGGTCGTCGCTCGCGTGCTTGCGCGCGCGCTCGTGGAAGACGCTCCCGTCGATGGAGCGGATGCCGAGGTAGTTGAACAGGTGGGCCTTGTGGAGCCACGTCCCGTCCGTGTCGAACACCTTCGTGTCGAGGCCGTTCTTGGCGGTGAACAGTCCAGCGCTCAGTCCTGCCGCGCCACCGCCGACGACGAGTACGTCAGACATACCTCAGAATCCGGACGCGGGCCGCATAAATCTACAGGCCGGAGAAGTGTTCGCGGGTTCGGCGGTGGCGCGCGCGAAACATCATATCGAGACCGGGGCGGCCGAGCGCGGCGGGCGCGCCGAAGGGGAGTTCGTACCGGACGCGGTCGCGAATCAGGGTTCGGTCGTCGGAGTCGGCGTAGAACAGGTGGGTGTGTCGCCACGAGGCGAACGGCCCGCCCTCCATCTCGTCCACGAAGTACGCGAACCCGTCGCGTTCCTCGCGTTCCGCGATGACGGACGTCCAGGACTCTCTGGGGCCGGGGAGGAACGGCGGCCCCGCGGACATCCGGATGCGCGCGCCGGGTTCGAGGACGCCCGGGTCGGGTGCGCCGTCCGGGCCGACGACGGACTCGATGCGGAGGCCGGCCCACGCGGGCGTCAGTTCTTCGAGGCCCTCGACGCGCGAGTGGAACGCCCACACGTCGCTGAGCGGCGCGTCAACCCGGACGTCGCGTTCGTACATCGCCATACGGGGGGTAGGACGGCCAGCATGTAAACGCTCCCGGCGGCCGTGGCAAGTGCTAGCGACAGGAAGCACGCTTATGTACCACAGGGACTTTCGGGAGAGTATGCCCTCGGAGCGTGCGACTCGCACGACACCGTTCACAGCGATGTCCGTCCTCGAACGTGCCAGCGAACTGGAGGGTGTCGTCCACATGGAAGTGGGCGAACCCGACTTCGAACCCCCCGCGGCGGCAATCGAGGCGGCGGCAGCGGCGCTCCGGGACGGCCCGACGGAGTACACGTCGAGCCGCGGAAAGCAGAGCCTGCGGGACGCCATCAGCGACTACTACGACCGCCGGTACGGCGTGGACGTGCCCGCGGAGCGCATCATCGTCACGCCGGGGTCGTCCCCCGCGCTCCTCCTCACCATGCTGTCCATCGTCGACCCCGGCGAGGAGGTCGTGCTCACCGACCCCTACTACGCGTGCTACCCGAACTTCGTCCGGCAGGCCGGCGGCACGATTTCGACGGTGCCGCTCGACCCCGACGCGGGGTTCGCGCCCGACGTGGACGAGTTCCGGTCGGCTATCACGCGCGACACCGCCGCGGCGCTCGTGAACTCGCCGAGCAACCCCACGGGCGCGGTGATGAGCGGCGACAGCCTGGAAGCCATCGCGGAGCGCGCGCGCCGAACCGACACGCGCCTCGTTTCGGACGAGGTCTACCACGGCCTCACGTACGACGACGACGAGCACTCCGTCCTCGAATACACCGAGGACGCCATCGTGCTCGACGGCGTGTCGAAGCGCTACGGGATGACGGGCTGGCGGCTCGGCTGGATGGTCGCGCCGCCCGACCTCGTGGAGACCCTGAACCGGCTCGCGCAGAACATCGTCATCTGCGCGCCGAACCACGTGCAGGACGGCGCGGAGGCCGCGCTCCGGATGGGCGACGACTGGCTCGACGGCATCAAGGAAACCTATCGGGAACGCCGCGACTTCCTCGTGGACGCCGCGGACGACCTCGGCCTCTCGATGGACTACACGCCCGGCGGCGCGTACTACCTCCTGCTCGACGTGAGCCACCTGCCCGGCGACGCGTTCGAGGTCGCGGACGTGTTCCTCGAAGACGCCGGCGTCGCGATGACGCCCGGCCCCGACTTCGGGGAGGGCGCGGAGGACACGCTCCGCGCGTCGTACGCGACGAGCACGAGCGACCTCGAAGAAGCAGTCTCCCGGCTGGACGAACTCCTCTCCCAGACCGCTATTTGAGGCGTTCCTGCAGGAAGGAGGGGTGGGCGGCGGTGACGCCGTCGATTTCCAGAATCTCGTCGGAGATGACCGCGCCGAGTTCGTCGCCGTCCGCCGCGCGCACTTCCGCCATCAGCATGTGGTCGCCGCTGGACGTGTAGAGCGCGTGCACGCTCTCCAGTTCCTTCAGCGCGCGCGTCGCCTCGACGTACTGTTCACTCGCGACGTCGATACCGACCATCGCGATGCTCTGTCCCGAGAGCTTCTTCGGGTCGACGTCGGCCGAGTAGCCGACGATGACGCCCTCGTCTTCGAGTTTGTTGATGTACTTCCGGACCGTGGGCTTGGAGACACCGGCGTCCTCGGCGATATCCGCGTACGAGGCTTGCGCGTCCGCTTCGAGCGCCGACAGGATGCGGTCCTCGGTCGATTCACTACTCACACCCTCTCTTTGGCGTCCGTGAAAAAATATCTTCCGAAGGAGTAAACGCTACTTGTGGCGGTCGATGTAGTCGAACGACCGCTCCCACTCGGCGGAATCGTCGAAGTAGCGCTCCGCGAGCGGCTGTTCCGGCATCGAACCGCGGTGGCGCTTCTCCTGCTGGTAGGACCTGCGGCCCTCCTCCACGTAGTAGCGGCCCGTG